>JAZQOJ010000022.1:0-2797 GCA_045627805.1 Bacteroidales bacterium | reverse complement strand
CGACAAATGGCACATCCTGGTCACCGGACCCACCACGCTCGGCGCGCTGCTGAGCAGTTTGCAGATGGGATTCCGCACGCTGGCGATCCAGAAGCACAGCAGCGAAATCTGGTGCACGCTGGTAGAGATCAAGGAGGAATTCTCCAAGTTCGGCGGGCTGCTCGACAAAGCGAAGCAGAATATTGACAGCGCAGCCGATGCCATTGACACGCTGAAAGGCACCCGCACGCGCGTCATCAACCGGAAACTGAGCAAAGTGGAACTGTTTCCAACCGATGACAAAATTGAAATCCCAGCTGCCGGCAGCGACAACTTGTGAAACTTCGCCGAATGGTGGAATGGTTCGTGAGTTAATGGGGTAAAATGTTGAAACGATTAAACGGGTGACGACATCTTCCGTGGCGGCGTGATGTAGGAAATGCCCAGGAAATTTTGAGGGAATTTTCCGTTATAACATTACATTTGTGTAAGTTAAAAATTTTCAGTATCTTTGCGGTTTGAAAAAACCAAACCGAAACTGCCTATGCTGAGACAGCTGTTTCCTCTCTTACTGCTTCTTGTATGCTGCACTCTGTTGCCCGCCCAGAATCCGCTTGACCCTAACGGATTCAATGTTTTTTATTATCCGAACGGGAACAAGTCGAGCGAAGGCAAAATGGTGAACGGACAACCCGATGGCTGGTGGAAGTCGTACGACGAAAAAGGCAATCTCATTTCCGAAGGCAACCGAAAGGGCGGGCTACTTGACAGCGCATGGTTTTTTTACAACGCCGCGGGCGACACCACGCTCATCGTGCATTACCGCGACGGTGTCAAGCAGGGCGCGCGCATACAGTTCTTCAGCGAGGAATACATTCTTGAAAACTGGGACGCTGACACGCTCGTCAGTCCCAAGTACGCATACACGCGCGACGGAGTTTTGAAAAAGACGACTCCCTGTCTCAACGGGAAGCCGCACGGACTTGAGAAGGAGTTCGCACCCGATGGCACCATCATCCGTCTCGCCCACTATCACCACGGCATTCTCACCAAGCGTGAAGCCATCAACCGCACCGACGGCTTCGGATACAAACAGGGGCCGTGGAAATTCTTCTGGTCCAACGGCAACCTACGCCGCGAAGGCACCTATCTGAACGACAAGCGCAACGGCTTTTTCAAGGAATACGACTCCGAAGGAAACTTCCTCTACGTTCAGAAATACGAGAACGACGAGCTGATAGCCGATGCCAAAGAGACCAAGAAACTCGACAGGAAAGTGTCGTACCATCCGAATGGGCAGACCGCCATCATAGCGACATACTACAATGGCAAGGCCGAGGGCATCCGCCGCGAGTACGACACTGAGGGCAACATTGTAAAAGGATACGTTTTCGCCGACGGACTCCTTCTTTGCGAAGGCATCACCGATATGAACGGTCTCCGCCAAGGAAAGTGGAAAGAGTACTACGTCACCGGCGAGCGGAAATCCGAGGGCTCCTACAAGAACTCCAACAGAACCGGCGCGTGGAAGTTCTTTTTCCCCAACCAGCAGGTGGAAGTGGAGGGGCAGTACGATGCGAAGGGCCGGCAGGACGGCATTTGGCAATGGTACTACGCGAACGGCCAGCTGATGCGCGAATGCGAATACGATGCGGGCGTGCTGGACGGCGATTACACAGAGTACGACGAGAACGGCAACGAAGTCTCCAAGGGCAAGTTCGTTGACGGAACCGAAGAGGGGCACTGGCGCTATGTGCGCAACCAGGCCATCGAGGAGGGCGACTTCAGCGACGGCCTACGTACCGGTTTGTGGAAAACCTGGTTCGAAGAAGGAAATATCTCTTCGGAAATCGAGTACGATCAAGACCTGATGAACGGAAAATATACGATTTACTATCCCAATCACGTTATAAAGAGATCCGGCCACCACGTCAATGGCGAACGCACCGGCATTTGGTACGACTATTATGAAACTGGCGAACTCTTTCTAACCACACTTTACAAAGACGGAAAGGAGATTAAATGGAACAATTATACAATAGAATATTAAAAAGCATCCTGCTTCCCGCATTGGCCCTGATGCTGTGGGCACCTGTCACGGCACAGAACACCGACACGGCAAAAAACGAAGCCGACAAGGAGTCCATCCTCTACGAAGGGATCCTCAACTCGGAAATGGACCAGATGCTCAACACCTGGTATGTCAAGCGCGAGGCGGCCAACTCCCACAGCACGCTCGCCCATCTCTCCGACGACAACGAAATTGACGAGAACACCAATCTCGACTCGCTTTATCAACTGCGCTTAAACCGCCTCAACTCCGGCATCCAGCTCGGCTACAGTTCCGCAGTGAAGACCTATATCGACCTGTACTCCAACAAGAGGAAACGCTCATCGTCGGCCATCCTCGGGCTGGCGCAGCACTATTTCCCGATGATGAAGGAGATTTTCGACAAGTATAACATTCCGGAAGAGTTGGTTTACCTTACCATTGTCGAGTCCAGTTTGAATCCCACAGCCGTCTCGTCGGCAGGGGCGACAGGCATTTGGCAGTTTATGTACACCACGGGCAAAACCTACGGTTTGCACGTGAACAGCTTCATCGACGACCGGCGCGACCCCGTCAAGGCGACCGACGCCGCAGCCCGCCACCTGCGCGACCTGTACAAGATTTTCAACGACTGGGGACTGGCCATTTCAGCATACAACAGCGGGGCTGGCAATGTGCGCAAAGCCGTCGCCCGCTCGGGCGGGAAAACCACCTTTTGGGAAATCCGACCCTACCTGCCTCGCGAAACGCAGAACTACTTCCCCGCTT
>JAZQOJ010000021.1:0-4425 GCA_045627805.1 Bacteroidales bacterium | reverse complement strand
GCGTAGTTGCTGCATATAAAGTTCGCGCTTGATGAGATGCTGCGTTTGTAGCATAATAGTCGTTTTTATATAAGGGGCAATTGACTATAAAATAAAAAATGGGGCAATAGGCAAGACACCCATTGCCCCATAAATATTGGGAAATTGATCGAATTATTTCTCTTCGCTCAACTTCTTGTAACCTTCGTAACGAAGTTTTGCAAACTGTTCGGTCTTGGCAAACAATTCCTTGGCTTCTTCCGGGAAGGTCTTGAGCAGTGAGTTGTAACGAACTTCGCCCATAATGAATTCCTGGAACTTGCTCCAATCGGGTTCCTTGCTGTCGAGGTGGAAACCGTTCTTGCCGGCTTCTTCCTCTTCCGGATTGAAGTGCCAGAGGTGCCAGTAACCGCAATCAACGGCCATCTTCTCTTCGTGCTGCGTGCGGCCCATACCGACCTTGATACCGTGGTTGATACACGGAGCGTAGCAAATGATCAATGAAGGTCCGTTGTAAGCTTCGGCTTCCTTGATCACTTTGAAGTATTGCTGCTGGCTTGCGCCCATAGCAACCTGTGCAACGTAAACATAACCGTAGCTCTTGGCAATCATACCGAGGTCTTTCTTGCGTACTTTCTTACCGGAAGCAGCGAATTTGGCTACTGCGCCGGCCGGAGTGGCCTTGGATGACTGACCACCGGTGTTTGAATAAACTTCGGTATCGAGAACCAATACGTTTACATTTTCGCCGGAAGCGAGAACGTGGTCCAAACCACCGAAACCGATGTCGTATGCCCAACCGTCACCACCGAAGATCCACTGTGATTTCTTTACCAAGTGGTCTTTCAGTTCCACAATCTGCTTGCAATAGTCGCAGCCGCATTTTTCTGCCATCGGGAGGATCTTGGCAGCCAGCTCTTCGGTCTTCGCACCGTCTTCGCGGTTGTCGATCCACTGCTGGAAGAGGTCTTTGAGTTTCTTGTCGCAAACCTTGCAGTCGGCGATGGCTTCGCGCATTACGCGTTCCACTCTGTCGCGCATCTTGCGGGTAGCGGTGGCCATACCGAGACCGAATTCAGCGTTGTCTTCGAACAAGCTGTTGGCCCAAGCCACACCCTTGCCGCTTCTGTAGTTCTTGCAATACGGGGTAGCCGGAGCAGAACCACCGTAGATGGATGAACAACCGGTAGCGTTGGCAACGATCATTCTTTCACCGAACAACTGGGTGATACATTTAATATAAGGAGTTTCACCGCAACCTGCGCAAGCGCCGGAGAACTCGAACAGCGGCTGTGCGAACTGGCTGTTCTTCACGTTGGCGAACTTGTCGATGAGGTTGTCTTTGTAGGTGACTTTCTTCTGGCCATATTCCCAATTCTTAACTTCACCAAGCTGGCTTTCAAGCGGTTTCATAACCAAAGCCTTTTCCTTGGCGGGACATACGTCGGCGCAGTTGCCGCAACCGGTGCAGTCCAAAGCGGAAACCTGCATACGGAAGTGCATACCGGCGAGTTCCTTCGGCATCTTCACGTCAGCAGTTTCCATACCCTTAGGTGCTTTCTTCAATTCAGCGTCGGTCATCACTACCGGACGGATGGCAGCGTGAGGACAAATCATAGCGCACTGGTTGCACTGGATACACTTGGTGGAATCCCATTCCGGAACGACGGTAGCAACGCCACGTTTTTCGTAAGCGGTGGTGCCAGCCGGGAACGTACCATCAACGATTGCCTTGAATGCGCTGACAGGAAGGTCGTTACCGCACTGGGCAACCATCGGACGCATAACGTTGTTGATGAAGTCGGGATCTTTTTCGTTCTTTTCGAAAACGAAATCAGTGGTGCATTTCAAGTCTGCCCATTCAGCCGGGATTTCAACCTTGGTGATTTCGCCACCGCGGTCAACAGCTGCATAGTTCTTGTTCACAACGTCTTCACCTTTCTTGCCGTAGCTCTTCACGATGAATTTCTTCATCTGTTCAACAGCGAGGTCGTAAGGAATAACGCCGGAGATTTTGAAGAATGCGCTCTGGAGGATGGTGTTGGTACGGTTGCCCAAACCGATTTCAGCAGCAATCTTGGTAGCATCGATGATGTACATCGTGATGTTGTTGATTGCCAAATATTTCTTTACGAAATCGGGAAGGTTCTTCTTGGTTTCGGCAACGCTCCACGGAGAGTTGTACAAGAAGGTACCGTTTTTCTTCAAACCGCGCAAGCAGTCGTATTTCTTCAAATAGGAAGGAACGTGAACGGCTACGAAGTCGGGAGTGCCTACGAGGTAGGGAGCCAAAATCGGCTGGTCGCCGAAGCGGAGGTGTGAGCAGGTGTAACCGCCTGACTTCTTGGAGTCATAGTCGAAGTATGCCTGGCTGTATTTGTTGGTGTTGTCACCAATAATCTTGATGGAGTTCTTGTTTGCACCAACGGTACCGTCAGCGCCGAGGCCGTAGAACTTGGCTTCGAAAGTGCCCTTCGGAAGGATGGAGATTTCTTTACCAACCTTGAGTGATTTGTGGGTGACGTCGTCGTTGATACCAACGGTGAACTGGTTCATCGGTTTCGGAGCAGCGAGGTTTTTGTAAACGGCGAGGATCTGAGCCGGGGTGGTGTCTTTTGAAGACAGACCATAACGGCCACCGATGATCATCGGCTTGTTTTCAGCGGGGATTTCCTTGCAGTTAGCGAAGGCTTCCACTACGTCGAGGTAGAGCGGATCTCCGTTGGCACCGGGTTCTTTCGTTCTGTCGAGAACGCAGATGCGTTTGACGGTTTCCGGCATCACAGCGCCGAAATATTTAACGGAGAACGGACGATACAAGTGTACGCTTACGAGACCGAGTTTCTTGCCGGCTTTGTTTTCTTTGTCGATGACGGTTTTGATAACGTCGGTGATGGAACCGATAGCCACGATGACGTCGGTAGCATCTTCAGCGCCATAATATGTGAAAGGAGCGTAGTCACGACCGGTGATCTTGCTCATTTTCTTCATATATTTAGCTACGATATCCGGAAGTGCGTCATAATATTTGTTCTGCAATTCGCGGGTCTGGAAGTAGATGTCGGGGTTCTGAGCGGTACCGCGGGTAACGGGGTGTTCCGGATTCAGAGCTCTTTCGCGATATTCGTTCAAAGCTGTCCAGTTGACGAGTTTCTTCACGTCGTCCTGGTTGGTGGCTTCCACTTTCTGGATTTCGTGGGAAGTACGGAAACCATCGAAGAAGTGTACGAAAGGAACGCGGCCTTCGATAGCGGCGAGGTGAGCTACGGGAGCCAAGTCCATAATTTCCTGAACGGAACCGGTAGCCAGCATAGCGAAACCGGTCTGACGAGCGCTCATCACGTCGGCGTGGTCACCGAAGATGGAGAGTGCCTGAGCAGCCAGAGCACGAGCGGAAACGTGGAAAACGCCGGGGAGCAATTCGCCAGCAATCTTGTACATATTGGGGATCATCAGCAACAAACCCTGTGATGCAGTGTAAGTTGTGGTGAGGGCACCTGCCTGCAATGAACCGTGAACGGCACCGGCAGCGCCAGCTTCGGATTGCATTTCAACAACCTTAACGTTTTCACCAAAGATGTTCTTTCTGCCACCTGCGCTCCACTCATCAATGTACTCAGCCATCGGGCTTGAAGGAGTGATAGGATAGATGGCGGCGACTTCGCTGAACATGTACGCAACGTGTGCTGCAGCGCAGTTACCGTCGCAAGTCATAAAATTTTTCTTAGCCATAATTATTTGTTATTTAATAGGTTGATTAAAATTTGTTCTTCAACAAAAAAACGTGCAAATTTAATGTTTTTTTTCTTTAATAAATACAATGTTTGAAAGAAAAATAGAGCGGAAATTTCCACTCTATCTCGCTTTTCTATTTCGAAACCTAACCGCTTAGCCGAACATTACCGGATGATGATTTTCTGCGTTCGGGTCAAGCCGCTGTTTGAAACACGGAGGAAGTAAATGCCGGCATTGAAATTGGAAACATTGATTTGTGTGTCAGCTTGCAAATCATTGCCTTCCCAAACCAATTTGCCATTGGCGTCGAACAGTTGGACGCTGTAGTGGCCGTTCATAGTTGATTGGATGTTCAGCGTCTCGCTCGTCGGATTCGGACTGACACTGAAGATGGCGTTGCAATTGTCGCCGACGCCGTCTGGGTTTTCGGGAGCTTCAAAAAAGAGTTCCACATCGTCAACGTAAAGCTGTGTTCCCTCGTTGCTGCCGGAGCTGAAAATGATGTTGAGCATATCGGGAGCGTCGGCGACGGAAGCCGTCACGGGGACCTCAATCTGCTGATACACACCGCTAGCGGAATTGCTCGTGTAAATCCCTTCGGCCACCACTTCGCCCTCGCGGAGGCAGCGCACCGTCACCGACATCTCATCGTCGCCGGCGGGAATGTACTTCACCCAGGCGGTCACTTTCGACGGGACCTGGTTGCAGGTG
>JAZQOJ010000020.1:0-4849 GCA_045627805.1 Bacteroidales bacterium | reverse complement strand
AGCTATTATGAATAGAATTGAGATCGCCAGAAAATTGTCTGACGAAAGAAAGAAAAGGAAGATAACATATAGGGAATTAGAAGAGAAAACAGGAATCTCTTATCAATCAATTCAACGAACATTGAATGGGAATAACTTCACGATAGACCAACTTTTGAAAATTTCAAATGCGATTGGACTTGATGTTATTGTGAGGTAGATCACCTATTCATGTCCCATTGCTTTTTTAAAAGTGGAAATTTCCGCTTTTGTGAATGTTTTTTTGTGCAATTTTGTGATTTTTTCGAGAAAAATCGCTGATTTTTGGCTGAAAATTCGATTTTACAGGTGGCTTTCGTGGTCATATTTCCTTTTGGTCGAGGTTTTGAAATTTCTTCGAAAAGTAGGGCGAGCACGGGGTCGATTCGCTCGTAACCTTGAATTTTAAAATCCGATTCTTCTTAATTTGCTGATTATCTGTGTTTCGCTAAAAATCTGATGAGAAAATTTTTTATGTAAAAGTTTGTCCCAATCGGTTTTTTCGTCATTGACTATCTTTGGCGAAAAATTACGGATATGGATAAGACAGTCAGACGTTCGGATGTTCTTCGTGAAATGGATGTTCACGAGGATTCCGCTGGTAAGCGTTCCTATTTCTCAATTTCCTTCTATAAAAAGGACGGCGAATTGGTTTCCCTGCCCCGTGCGCGTGCGTGTGGTCTGAATATGGATATGGAAAAGAACCGTGTGCGCGGCGTTCAGCAGATTGACGCTAAAGGCAATGCCATCGGCCACATCTATCCAGTCTGCATTGACAATATCCGTGAGTTCAATGGTCAACGTGTTAAAATCTGATTATGGAGATTCTGTTCAATAATGGCGGTGATCCGCTGATAATGAAAGGTACAAAGGTGTTCGCCAGCACCGTCACGGTGCCGAAGTCCGTGAAGGAGAAGGTTGATGACTCCTTCCAATACAGGAAGGTGGAATATGCCTCTTGGGGCGATGGCAACTGCTATCCGGATGAGGCGGATAAGATTATCAGAAGCACCAGCGTGCTGCAGACGGGTCTGAACTACAAATGCCGCTGCTGTTATGGGCAGGGCGTGGTGCCCGTGCAGGTGTCCGGCTTCGATGAGAACTACAACGAGATTGTCACGCCCGTGACGGATGAAACTGTTCTGCGCTATCTTCGCGGGCTGCCGTTCCGCAACTACCATACCGCTGCTTTCCGCGACCTCGCCAAGTTCGGCAACTGTTTCCCGCTGCTGGTGTTCGACAACGGCGGACGCATCGCGCGCGTGCAGATGCTCAACGCCCGACACTGCCGCATCAGTCTGGACAAGACAAAGCTCCTGGTATTCGGTGATTTCCAAAACGGCTCTCCGACAGACAAGGACACCGTCGTCTATCCGATGCTTGATGAGGAAGACCCCGCTTTCGACCTCAATTGGCGCAGGGATACCGGCAGATTGGACAACGTGTCGGCCATCGCCTTCCCGCGCATCAAGAACTATTTCAGCAGTAGCGACTACTACGCCACGCCCGACTGGAAGTCCGCGCAGGAGAGCGGATGGATAGACATTGCACACAAGATCCCGACCTTTCTCAACAGAGCTTACGAGAACGCGATGTTCCTGATGTGGCACGTGCAGGTGCCGGCAACGTATTGGCAGAACCAGTTCCCGGTTAAGGAATACGAGAGCGTGGCGCAACGCAGGGAGGCCATCCAGAACTTCATGGACGACTTCGAGAAACAGCTCACCAGCTTCGAGAATGCCAACAAGGCGCTGTGGACCCAGTACTTTATGACCGACAACGGCCAGACTTACGGGGATTGGAAGATCAGTCGAATGGACAGTGAGATTAAGTCGACGGACAAGCTCAGCACTTCGGCAGCGGCCAACTCCGAGATTCTGTTCTCGCTGATGGTCAACCCGTCCGTGTTGGGCGCGGGTATGCCGGGAGGTCCGTACTCCGGCAACGCGGGCAGCGGTTCCGACATCCGCGAGGGGCTGCTGGTATCGATGATCCTGTCGCACATCGAGAAACAGGCCGTGCTCGACCCCGTGGAACTGATGCTGGAGTTCAACGGCTACAGCAACATTGATCTGAAGTATCGCAACATCACGCTTGCCACGCTCGACAGCGGGAAAAGCACGCAGGAACAGCTCACATAGAGTGTCCCAATGCGTTTCCACGGTCTTTTTATCTTTGCAATGTTATACAATATATAATATATGTCACCAAAACTTTTCACATCGGAACTGAACGAGCGCGCGCAGGAGTTCAAAGAGTCGCTGCCGGTGAACGTAAACCTGCGGTTTGAGACACTCGCACCGCACATCGCCTACTGCGAACAGACCATCTTCCGCCCGCTGCTGGGTGGAGCGCTCTTCGACCAACTCGTGGCCTTCTACGACGACAACCAGCAGTCTGATGACACGGAACACAACGACCTTTGGGCAGAACTTCTGCAGAAGGTGCAGTTTGCACTCATCCGCGTATCGATGTGGAAGGGCTTTGACTACATCGCCACCAGTGCGAGTGACACCGGCTTCAGCTCCGCAATCGATAAGGACAACCGACTCTTCCGCTATCAGGAGGACAATCTGCGTTCCGCGCTCAAGAACGAGGGCTTCGATGCGATGGACGACATACTCGCATTCCTCGAAGAGCATCTTGATGTGTTCGCGGATTTTGCCCAGTCGAAATTCCACACCTTGCGCGACAAGACGCTCATCAAGGACACCGCCACCTTCAACGACTGCTACAACATCAACGGCAGCCGGTTGGTGTTCCTCAAGATGTCGCAGTTCGTGCGCGACTTTGAGCGCATCAGCCTCTGTCACCGCATCGGCACCGACCTCTTCAACGAGCTGCTGACCGCCGATGAGACGCTGCCCAAGTACGCTGCCATCCTGCCCTACATCCGTATGGCCGTGGTGTATGGCGCGGTGGCCGAAGGCATCGGCGAACTCCACAAGATGCCCACAGAAAAGGGACTCGTGTTTGAATCCAACCTCGCCGATAGTGTGGAGACCAAGCCCGTGGATCGTGCCCAACTGATGGAGACAAAAATGCAGTTTGCCCAGAAATCCGACCAATACCTCGCATCCGCCATCCACCACATCAAAACGCACCTCTCCGACTATCCGAACTACCACGACTTCGCGGGCGACTCGCCAGCCGACGGCGTGATGCACTTCGACAACAACAAACGCAAATTCTTCCTCACATAATGGAAATGACACCTATATCCTGGATTCTCACCTTCTTATTGAGCGGAACAAACATCTGGTCCGTTATAATGTACGTTATGGAACGCAAAAAACGCAATCTTGATAACAAATCCGTGCAGTCAGATATCGACGACAAGGAGTTTGAAACCCTCAAGAAGCAGCTTGAATACCAGGACATCCGATTGGATAACTACGAACAGAAAATGCGCGAAAAGGAAACAATCGATGACGAGATTCGCTCCCAGATGGTGGAACTCAAGCGGGGAAAATACGATGCCGAACTCCTCGTGGCAAAACTCACCAAGAAACTCCACGAAAAGGAGGCTGAATACTCACGCGATGCCTGTATGGTTTCTAATTGCCCGCAAAGAATTAACCCTGTTAACCAATAATATATGAACCTCATTCAACATAACTTCCCATCTGCGCAGTACGTGAACGAGCGCACCACCAAGCGCCAGATCGTGCTGCACCACACCGCTTCCGGTCCTGGTGTGGATGGCGACATCAACTGGTGGATGAAGACCCCGGAGCGGGTGGCCACCCACTTCATCATCGACCGTGAAGGACAGGTGCACCAACTCTTCGATGAATCCTTCTGGGGCTACCACCTCGGATTGGAACAGAAGATCTTCACGCAGGCCAAGGTACCGTACAAGCAGCTCGACAAACAGAGCATCGGCATCGAACTCGACAGTTGGGGCTACCTCGTGCCGCACACCGACGGCAAGTTCTATCCCGCCAAATGGGACGGCAGACGCAACGTGCCCAACACCGCTTGCAAGCCCGTGCCGTACTTTTACGAATACTGCACCGCCGCCCAATGGAAGGGACACCAGTACTACGAGAAATACACCACCGCGCAACTCAACGCGCTGCGCGACCTGCTGCGCGACCTCTGCCGTCGCCACAACATCCCAAAGACCTACAACAACGAAATGTGGGTTGTATCCACCAAGGCGCTGCGCGGCGAACCGGGTATCTTCGCGCACTGCTCCTACCGCCACGACAAATCAGACGTGCACCCGCAACCAGAACTTCTTAATTTGCTCAAATCGTTATGACCGTACACCAATACTATCAGTACCTGGAATCCTTGGCCGAACATCACGTGTTCATCAACCACGTGCCGGACGACAGCAACGGCAAGCACTTCTTCCGTGGCGAACTGGAGGAGTTCTATATGGACCTGCGCAACAAGGTGAAGTTTCCGGCACTCATCGCAGAGGGCTTTGAACTCACCTACGATGATGACAAAATGAAACGCGAAACCTCATTCATCATCGCATCCGACTACAAGGAAACCAAGAACTGGGACAATATATATGCGGTTATGACGCTGTGCGAACGCATAGGCAACGAGGTGCTTCGCCGGATGATAAGCGACAATGACAACGGTGAACTCTGTGCCAACATCTATCCGATAACGGCAGTCCCGCTGCTGAACGAACAGCACCTGTATGCCGGAATAAGATACACCATCAGCGTGGAGTCTGCCTTCGACTCCGAAGTGGATGAAACGCAATGGAATGACCTGTCCGGCTTCTCAGTCCGACGCCTCGGAAACTATCTGTACAGGGCCACGTATGATTCTATTCCGGAATATCGCGAACTGGATGTTCCCATTG
>JAZQOJ010000019.1:0-11199 GCA_045627805.1 Bacteroidales bacterium | reverse complement strand
AAACGAGAACAGAAAGTTGAGAACTGAGGTTTTGGATTTTGTCTGAACAGTGGAATGGACGAAGGCCGCCTGCGGCGTGATAGAGGAAATACGGAGGAAATTTCAAGGAAATCATCAGGAAATTTCATTCTCGTTGTTCTCGTTGTTCTCGTCGTTAAGAAGCTGCGCTTCCTTTCTTCCTCTTCGCTCGGCAAAGTTCAAACGAGTTTGGCTTTGCTCTCACTCATTCGTCAGTTCTTGAATAATTTCAGCGCAAAAAGTCCTAAATCTCAAGTCCTAAGTCTGTTATAATTATTCAGAATTATTCCTTTTCGTCTTGTTGATTTGTACGCTGAAAATTCAAGGAGCTTCTGATAAGGGGAATTATGAGACGTGGAAACGGTTAACGTCGGTTAAACGGTTAATGGGATAATGGACGAAGGGCTTAATTGTTGAGAAACGAGAACAGAAAGTTGAGAACTGAGGTTTTGTATTTTGTCTGAACAGTGGAATGGACGAAGGCCGCCTGCGGCGGAAACAAGAAATGCGCAGGCAATTTCAAGGAAATGATCAAGAAATTTTTCTTTTGTTTTTTGCAGAATAATGAAATAACAATGAGATAATGGTCCGTGAGCTGACAATTCGGGACTTGCGATGTGTTGAGCGAATAGTTCGCAATGCGGATAATTCCGAAATAAAATAAAGTAATGCGTCTTTTTTTCACAATAAAAATCGTATATTTGCAGCCGTTTCTTTTAGCAACAAATAAATTGTAAATACTTATGGCAGAAAAAATTTCAACGAAAGTGAAACCGGGTTTTGTGTATGGCAAAGACCTTTTAGAGATTTTCCGCATTGCGAAGGCCGAGAAGTTCGCACTTCCGGCGGTGAATGTTGTCGGAACCGACTCCATCAACGCAGTGATGGAAGCCGCTTCGGAGGCCCACTCGCCCGTTATGATTCAGTTCTCGAACGGCGGCGGGCTGTTCTGCGCGGGCAAGTCGCTGGCGAACGACGACGAGAAGGCGGCCATCGCGGGCACCATCTCCGGCGCGATGCACGTACACCAGATGGCGGAGTTCTACGGCATTCCCGTCATCCTTCACACCGACCACGCGGCCAAGAAGCTCCTCCCCTGGATTGACGGCCTGCTGGAAGCGGGAGAGAAGTTCTACAAGGAGCACGGGAAACCGCTCTTCAGCTCCCATATGCTCGACCTTTCTGCCGAACCGTTGAAAGAGAACATCGAGATCTGCAAGAAATACCTGGCCCGTATGGCCCAAATCGAGATGGTGCTGGAAATAGAGCTGGGCATCACCGGCGGCGAAGAGGACGGCGTTGACAACACCGGAATCGACAGCGCGCGCCTGTACACCCAGCCGGAAGACGTCGCCTTCGCCTACGAGGAGCTGAGCAAGATCAGCCCCAACTTCACCATTGCGGCCTCCTTCGGCAACGTACACGGCGTTTACAAGCCGGGCAACGTGAAGCTTCAGCCCATCATCCTTCACAATTCGCAGAAATACATCCAGGAGAAGTTCCACACGGAAGAGAACCCCGTGAGCTTCGTGTTCCACGGAGGCAGCGGCAGCGAGCCCGCCAAGATCAAGGAGGCGCTCCAGTACGGCGTGGTGAAGATGAACATCGACACCGACACGCAATGGGCGTTCTGGGAAGGCGTGATGAACTACTACAAGAAGAACGAGGCCTACCTGCAAGGCCAGATCGGCAATCCCGAAGGCGAAGACAAGCCCAACAAGAAGTACTACGATCCCCGCAAATTCCTGCGCGAGGGCGAGTGCTCTATGATCAAGCGCCTGCAAGTCGCTTTTGACGACCTCAATGCCCTGAACAGATATTAATCGCCCATCAATCAGGCATTTACAAGAAACCATAAAATTCAATAACAAATCACATAACACAATTTAAATCACAAAACATTATGGCAGTACACAATTTCAATGCAGGACCCTGCGTCCTCCCGAAAGAAGCCGTTGAATCCACGATCAACGCTATCCGCAATTTCGACAACACCGGCATCGGCCTGATGGAAATCTCACACCGCACCCCGGGTTGGGAACGCATTATGGCTGAGACCCGTCAGTTGTGGCGCGACCTTCTCAACATTCCCGAAGAATACGAAGTATTGTTCCTCGGCGGCGGCGCAAGCACCCAGTTCTTCACAGTTCCCGCAAACTTGATGAAGACCAAAGCTGCTTACTTGCAGACCGGTGTTTGGGCAAAGAAATCAGCAAAAGAAGCCAAGAACTTCGGTAAGGTTGAAATCGTTGCTTCTTCAGAAGACAAGACTTACAACTACATTCCGAAAGGATGGACCGTTCCCGCAGACGCCGACTATTTCCACATCACGACCAACAACACCATTTACGGTACTGAAATCCGTGAGGATTTTGACGCTCAGAGAGTTAACAACGTAATGCTCGTTGCCGATATGTCATCCGACATTATGAGCCGTCCCGTTGACGTGAAGAAATACGGTTTGATTTACGGTGGTGCCCAGAAGAATGTTGGCCCCGCTGGCGTTACTTTCGTCATCGTTCGCAAGGACATCCTCGGCAACATTGGCGACCGCGCATATTTGACCCCGCTGCCGACGATGGTTGACTACCGCACGCACGCTGCTGAAGAAGCCAAGAACATCTCTATGTTCAACACTCCTCCGGTACTCCCGATCTTCGTTATGCACGAAACCCTCACCTGGTTGAAGAACACCATCGGTGGCGTTGCTGAAATGAACAAGATCAATATGAAGAAATCCAATATGTTGTACGAAGAAATCGACCGCAACAGTATGTTCGTGGGCACCGTCGCCGACAAGGCCGACCGTTCCATTATGAACCACTGCTGGGTGATGGCTCCCGGTTACGAAGACAAGCAAGATGCTTTTATGGCATTCGCAAAAGAATGCGGTATGATCGGCATCAAGGGTCACCGTTCCGTGGGCGGTTTCCGCGCTTCCCTCTACAACGCTTGCACCGTGGAAGACGTAGAAGCCCTCGTAGATTGTATGCAGAAATTTGAAAAGGCAAACAAATAATTTAATAACAAGTGAGCTGTGAACAGTGATCAGTGATCTGATTTTATGAATCATAAAAGTCTGGATGTTTGGAAAGAAAGTATGCTTTGGGTAAAAAAAGTGTATTTGTTGCTATCTGATTTTCCGCAATCAGAACAATTTGGACTTTGTTCACAAATGAGAAGATCCGCTGTCTCCATTCCTTCAAATATTGCTGAAGGTTGTGGTAGAAATAGCAATAAGGAAGCCATCCGTTTTTGCTATATTTCTCAGGGATCGCTGGCTGAGTTGGAAACACAATTGCTAATTTCAGCAGATTTAGAATACATAAAGTCTGATAATGAAATTTTTAATCAGATAATAACAGTTAGAAAATTATTATAAGGCTTTATTAATCATCTTCAGCAAAAAAATAACGGGGTTGCTTAAATCTCCCTATCTGCTCATTGTTCACAGATCACAGTTCACAGTTCACAGTTCAACAACTCAACAGAAAATCACAAACCTATGAAAGTTTTAGTAGCTACAGAAAAACCGTTCGCAAAGGTTGCCGTTGACGGCATCCGCGAAATCGTGGAAGGCGCTGGTTATGAATTGTGCCTCCTTGAAAAATACACCGATGTTCAACAGTTTTACGATGCAGTTGCAGACGTTGACGCATTGATCGTCCGTTCCGACAAGGTTACTGCTCAAGTGGTTGACGCCGCCAAGAACCTCAAGATCGTCGTTCGCGCTGGCGCTGGCTTCGACAACCTCGACCTGGCTGCTTGCACCGCCAACAACGTCGTAGCCGAAAACACTCCCGGTCAGAACTCCAACGCCGTTGCAGAACTGGCTCTCGGTATGATGATTTATATGGCACGCAACACCTTCAAACCCGGTACCGGCGCCGAACTGAAAGGCAAGAAAATCGGTATCCAGGCATACGGTAATGTAGGCCGCCTCGTTGCCGAAAAAGCTAAGGCAATGGGTATGGAAGTCTGGGCATTCGACCCCTTCGTTCCGAAAGAGAAAATGGAAGCAGAGGGCGTTCACGTTCCCGCTACCTTGGAAGAAATGTATGAGAACTGCCACTACATTTCCCTCCATATTCCCGCTAACGACCAGACCAAGAAGTCAATCGGCAAAAACCTCGTGGGCCGTATGCCGAAGGGCGGCTGCCTGATCAACACCGCTCGCAAGGAAGTCATCAACGAAGAAGAACTCTCCGCATTGCTGGCTGAACGCGAAGACCTCAAATATTGCACCGACATCGCTCCCGTTGAAATGGGTCTCTTCGAAAACTATGAAAAACGTTTCTTTGCCACTCCGAAAAAACAGGGCGCTGAAACCGCTGAAGCCAACATCAATGCAGCAAAAGCCGCTGCAAATCAGATTGTCAGCTTCTTCAAAACTGGTGACAAGAAATTCCAGGTCAACAAATAATCGGTACGATTATCCACAAAAAAGCGTCTCCTCAACGAGACGCTTTTTTTTATTCCTTCGGCATCACTTTCGACGTGAGCGATCCATCGTAAAGTTGCGTGGTGAGCAGGTCGTCAGGCCGCACGTCGCCGGCACGGAGAAGAGGTTTCCCGTTGACCAGCGTGATGCTGAACCCGCGTTTCAGTATGTTGCTCGGATTCAACAATCGAAGCTGCTGTTCCAAATGCAGCAGTTCGCGCTGCTCGCCAGTCAAAAGCTGTTTTGCAAAAAGGTGGCACTTTTCTTGCATCACGCCACATTGCTGCCGCTGCGACGAAAGCAGGTCGCGAGCGGAGCTTTGCAAAGCGTTGGAGACGATTGACAGTCGGTTTCGGTTATCCGCAACCATCTGGGTTCCATAAAGTTGCACAACAGACTGCGATTTGGCGAGGCGCTGCGTTTCGCGCGAGATGAGCTCGCTGGTCACCAGTCGGAGCTGTTGCTGCTGCTCGCTCACACGCTGACGGGCTTCCTTCAGCAAATTGACGGCCGACTGCTGTAAAAGCTGCTGGCAATCAGTGATTTTCCTATCAAAATCCTGAAACTGCGACAGAATAAAATAGGCCACTTCGGTAGGCGTGATCTTATTGGCGAAAGAGACCATTTCGGTGACGGTTTCGTTGGTGGAATGGCCCACACCTGAGAGGATGGGAAGCGGGAAGGTAGCAACGCGATGAGCCAGCTCGTACTGGTCGTAGCAGCTCAGGCCCACGTCGCCTCCCCCGCCCCGGATGATAGCCACGCAGTCGAACTCGTCCTTGCGTTTCTCAATCCGGTCGAGTTGCTCGCACATTGTCTTCACCGCCTTTTCGCCCTGAAGCAGCGACGGGAAGAGCTTTGTTTTGAAATAGTAATGATGGGAATCGGCTCGTAGGGTGATCATAAAATCGCTGTAACCCTTGCTGGTTTCAATAGAGATGACGGCGATGCGCTGCGGCAGCAGCGGCATCGAAAGACTGCGGTTGGCGGTAAAGACGCATTCCTTTTTGAGCCGCTCGATGGTTTGGATGCGGATGCGAGCCATCTCGCCCATCGTGAACGACGGTTCGATGTCTTGGATATAGAGTGCGAGACCGTACTGCGGCGAGAACTCGATGGTGGCAAGACAGAGGATGGTGATTCCATCGCGGAGCGGTTCGCCGGTGATACGGATGAAGCGGTCGTTGATGGACTGATACTGGTTGGCCCAGATCACGGCGCGCATTTGCGCTTTCACTCGGGGGCCGTCCTTCTCGACGAGTTCAGGATAACAGTGCCCGGTGCGCGCGTAGAGATTGAGCTTAACCATCTCTGCCTTAATGTAATAAGGATATTTGTAGGTACGCTCAATCATCGACTGGATGCTTTGGCCCACCTGCGTGAGGGTATATACCGATTTGCCGTTGAAAGTTTCCGTTTCCATAAAGATAGTTTGTGCAAAAATACGCAATTTTCGCATCAAAAACACGAACCTTAAAACCGAAAATCAGTTAAATCGACAAAATTTGTCAACTGATTCCAGTGAAATCGCTCAGGGGACGGATTTTGGCACGGTAGGTATTAAGACGCTGAGAGAGATTGATTTCTGAATCCACTTGCAATTCCTTGTCCTTATCGAAGTGCAAAACGATGTAATATGGCGCGTGTTCTGGACGGAAGCCATACTTTTCAAGCGTTTCTTTTGTCCATATTTGGAAAGTGCCGGCCTTCTTCAACGGGAAAATTCGTATTTCGTTGCCACTGGTATGCAGCAAAACATATTGCATTTTCTCGAACCCGGGAGTAATCTGCAAGGAACCTTGAGTATCGCCAGCGCGCAGATAACAAATACCCTTTTCAATCATCAATTGGCGGGTTCCCTGTTTGGCGTGATTTACCAAAACCATTGTTTCAGAAGGACTTTCCCTCATCTTGCGCAAGATTTTCTCTGCCTTAACGGGATCTGCCAATTCCATTTTTCGCCGCATTCCCAAATCGAGATATTCTTTACATTGGTCGATGCCAATAAAGTTGCGGCCGAGCAAATTGGCGGCGATTCCGGTTGTGCAAGAACCGGCAAACGGGTCGAGAACCGTATCACCTTCTTTAGAAGATGCGAGAATGATGCGGTAGAGCAAGCGCAGAGGTTTCTGGGTGGGATGCTTTCCACAAGTCTTTTCCCACATACCGACAGCGGGCATTTTCCACACATCGGTCATCTGCTTGTTGCCGTTCAAGCGCTTCATAATGTCGTAATTGAATTTATGCGGAACTTTTTCAGACTTTCGTGCCCAAATGATTAATTCGGTTGAAAATGTAAAATAGCGACAGCTGATGTTGGGCGCGGGGTCGGATTTTTGCCAAGTAATATAATTCAAGATTTTGTATCCGAGCTCTTTTAGGCAACGTTGGACGACGAAAATATTATGATAAGTTCCACTAATCCAAATGGTTCCGTTGTCTTTCAGCTTGGGATGGCAAGCGGCGAGCCATTCCTTGTTGAATTGGTACATATATTCAGGGGTCCCGCCCTTGTCCCAATCGCCTTTATCCACACAGACCATTCGTCCATTTTTGCAACTGATTCCGCCATTGCTGAGGAAATAGGGCGGGTCGGCGAAAATCATATCCAAACTGTTGTCTGGAATGTTTTTGACAAGTTCACGGCAATCGCCGTGATGCAGGGTGAAATCTTTTGCTGAATAATATTTCATTTTATTTGGGAACAGGAAGTCCTAATTTTTGCAAAGGTATGTAATTGAAATAATATTTGCATCTAACACTAATGATATAATCTAATACGTCTTTATATTTTGGTTGCTTAAACCATTTATCTAAAATGTAAACGTACTCAACTTCGTAATTAAGTGTTGACACTAATTTTTGATACTGTTTTTTCTTAAAATCACAAGTCTGTAATTTTTCATCAACACTTCCATTAACATTTTGCGTTTTAACTTCAATGATAAAAAGTGTGTTATTTACTATCACATAAATACAATTATCAGGCAACAGCTGTTTGGATAGATAGTTTTTCCAATCAACTCCTTGTGTTTCTAAAAATTTATAGAAGGCGTGCTTTTTAAATACGTAGGCGACAACCTTATCCTTATAATAAACTATTTCTTTTTTTACTTTATAATCTTTTTGCTTGTTAAGGAAAGAAGCCAAATCCACTTTTCCTTCATAAATCAAACCAGTGATAGTATTACCACCACCTTGTCCACCTTTTCTCATAACGATAATAATTTTTTTATAAATTCTTCTATATCTGTCAAATTATACACGCTTGGTATAATGTTATAAGCTTCTTGCAATTTGTTTCTTGCGCTCTTCCATCCAATGCCATCCGTTATCCAAACAAATTCAAAGCCATCAACAGAATTGATTTTAGGGGCTATATCTGAATATGAACGAGCTACTTCATTAAGCTTTGATCCACCGCCACTATAGAAATTAACTTCTATCAAGTATTTCTTTTGGGGTGTCTCAACTACAAAGTCAAAACGCTTTTTATCATCACCTAAGACTTGTGTTATATCTGGCCACTCGCTGGAATATACTTCTTGACGATATTTAATTTTGTTGTCGTTAAAAATTTTGGCGACAGTGTTTTCCATAATGTGTCCACTCCTATTTTTACGAGCGTTAGTGTCAAGACCGGTTTCTATACCAAAAACATAATCAACAAGGTCCTTGATTTTTTGTTGTTGGAAAATCTCCGTCAATCCTGTATTATCAAGATATTCCATCACACCATCAACAGATTCAAAAAGAGTATCCAAAACAATACAATTTCCCAACGAATCAATAACTTTTTTCTGTCCCTCACTGCGCACAGCTATCAAAATGTCCATAATATTGAAAGCTGTTTTGTCTCTTTGCCAAATAGTTTCGACGGCTTTGCGCATATCATTTGCACCAATAAGACTATTCAACATACAAAGACTCAGTTTGATATTGTTCACATTTTCCGAGATCTTGTTGAAGTCGCAGAAAAAATCCAATGTCTGATTGGTTTCTTTCAGTTGAGATATAAAAGTAGTAAATTGTTCTTCAGTGTGAACTTTTGTCATAGTTCCTATATTACAAATTTCTTTAATCTTTTTTTGTTCTGTTGATGTTTATTGTCAGAATCAAGATTATCGTTTAACATCAAAACGTCTATGAATTCTAATCCCATTTTTTTTGCGGCGGCCAATCTATGTTGACCGTCTCTAATATAATACTCGCTATCAACAAATATAGGTTCCCAGCCTTCAAGATGAAAATTGTTGACAATATTATTTACTGTCCACTCACGAATTTCATTTGCAAATGCTAAGCGATTTTTGTCTATTCTAATTTTATCTATGGCAACCTTTCTTTCTATATGTCCAACAAGTTTGTATGAAGGATATTCATTAGCAATAGGTATATAATTCGGCATAGAAAAATTATCTATAAGAAGTTCCGTTAATTTTCCTCGTTTTTGAGCATTTGCATTTACCATTCTATTGGCGTAAACTCGTCTGATTTGATAATTGGAATACAATTCATCAAAAAATAAATCATTAGGATTTGCATTCTTGCTATCAGAGTTACTCAACATAAAGTGGAATTTTTTGCTATTCACTATATGGCAAAAATCCCTCAAACGGACTTGCGCGCTATCATTAAATGCTTCTTTTGCATAATCATTAAAATTCGATGTGTTACTTAAAGGGCGGTACGGCGGGTCAAAATAGAAAAAAGTGTTATCATGTGCTTTTGCCAAAGTTTTCTCAAAATCGCCAGTCATAATCTCTACTTTCTGCAACAATTCACTATCAGCATAGATGGTAACTGGGTCACAGATTGTTGGTTTTTGATATCTTCCAAATGGGACATTAAATGCTCCAGATTTATTCACTCTGTATAACCCGTTAAAACAAGTGCGATTTAAGAAGAAGAAAAGAGTCGTATTTTCAATTTCTTCAAGCTGCTTAGTATTGAACTTTTCTCGCATTTTAAGAAAGAATTCCTTTCGAGTTTCTTCTGTTTTGAGCGAATAATATTCACTTTGAATGTTTTTTAGTGAATTCACCAATGCTTCAGGATTACTTTTGACAACTTTGTAACAAGTTGTCAAATCTGCATTGATATCATTTATTACTGCTGAAGTGATATTGGTGTGTTTTTGCAACATATAGAAGAGCATAGCTCCCCCCCCCACAAAAGGTTCTATGTAAGTTACATTCTCCCATTTATCAAAGTCAGCGGGAAGCAATGCTTCGAGTTGTTCAATGAGTTGGCTTTTACCGCCCACCCATTTGATGAATGGTTTCGCTTTTGACATCATTTATTATCGGTATTCGTTAATTTTCCATTCTGCAAAGATACTTCATTTTCACCATTTGCAAAAGCAGACAGCACACTTTTTTCTTTCTTTTTACAAAATATTGAAAACCAGATATTTGCAAGATAAAGCACACAAAAGCAGCCCCAATCGGCAGACTGCAACCCTTAACGGAACGAACAGGCACATTCCGAAAAAAATGATGACATTTCACAAAAAAATCCCGGAAACAGACGCTTCCGGGATTCGTTATATTTGCAGACGGTTAGAAACTGTAGCCGATGCCCAGTCCGACGATTTCGCGGAATTGCACGCGCGGACTGTTGTGCAGCACTTGGTTCTTGTCGAGCCATTCGCAGTTCACCGCGTCGTAGTACTTCAGCGAGGTGCTCAACGTCACGTTCAACACTTTCCAGAACTGATACGAGATGGCGAAGTCCCAGTCAACATCGATGTTGCCGAAACGCTCCTTGGTGTACGGAGTAAAGAGGGTGAGCGTGGAGATGATTTTCAACCCCTTGACGGGCGAGTAGTTGACACCTCCCTTGAACGAGGCACCCAGCTCGGCCTTGAAGGTCTTGTCGAGCGGAACACCGTACTTTTCGCGGAGCAGCGTGTCGGTAGCCGTGGTGATACGGCCTGCCACGGGTGAGAGGTACACCGTGAAAATGTCGTTCGGCTTCCAGTCGATACCCACAGACAAATCGCTGTACGAGGGCGAAAGCCAATTGTAAGCGTAAGCCATCGTTTCCACCTTGTCGTCGCCAATCTTGTAGTCGTAGCCATCGTGATAATGTGACTTGAAGCCGGCCATCACGGTGAGATACCAGTTCTTCTTGAACTCCCAACCGAACTTGGTGCTGAAGACGATCTTGTCGTTAGACTTTCTCCACTTGAAAGCGGTGCTCGGAGTCCACATCCAGCCGTAATCGCTGTCGAACGTGGCTTCCCAGGAAACCGAGTTCTTCTTGTAAGCGAGTTTCAAGTTGGCAGCAAGGATGCCGTTACCATTGTTGTTTCCACCCGCAGCCCAGTTCCACTGCATCGTTTCGGAGAGGTTGAAGGTGACCAGCCCGCTGAACTTCCAATACTGCTTCCAAGCACTCAGTTTTTCGGTGGAAGCGGTATCGTTCTGTGCCATCGTCATCAACGGGATGAAGGCACAAAGTAAAATAATAGTAAAGATTTTTTTCATATTAAATAATATTAATGGTTAAACTTGTTAAATGCGCGCCACCAGCGTTCGGGAACCTGGTCGCTGCACGCCAACTTGTAGTCGTTCAAAGAGCAAGGAAGGAAATAGGTCTGCTGCGTCTTGCGGTCGGCATTGTAAACCGGGACCGCCACCCACCAGCGGCCAGTGCGGCGGCTGCAGTAGAACACCATCTCTTCGACGGTTTCCGACACTGTGACACTGTACTTGACGTAGTTGCTCCGTTCCTTA
>JAZQOJ010000018.1:0-3562 GCA_045627805.1 Bacteroidales bacterium | reverse complement strand
TTCAATTCCTGCACCATTTTTGATGATGTTTTCCAAAATTTCGTAATTTTGCGCTTGTGTAAAATTCATTGTTTTTTGTTTTTATTTTCGCTTTACAAAAATATAAAACTTTGAATTTTACACACTTTTTGGGATAGTATCTATGGGACAGGGTCAACTCCCTGGTATGGAAGACTTTGTTAGAGAACTAAAGCACAATGGTTACAGGATTTTCGGGCTTACCAATTGGTCTGCCGAAACTTTCTCGCGTGTGCGCACAATCTATCCCGTACTTGACCTGATGGAGGACATCGTCGTTTCCGGTGAAGAAAAAATCATAAAGCCCGATCCTGAAATCTTTCGCCGTGCGTTACATCGTTTTAATGTTGTTGCAGACCAAACAGTTTTCATTGATGACAATCCTTCCAATGTGGCATCTGCTGTTTCTTTGGGTATTTCGGGAGTTGTTTTCACTGGTCTACCTGCTCTGAAATTGTCTCTCAAGGAATTGTCTGTTAGGATGTTGTAGAAATCGAATACAAAATAAAACCACCGGCACGATTCTGCACCGGTGGTTCTCATACATTATTACGTTAAGGTTACTTCACAATCACTTTCTCGATTTTGCTGGTGCCGTTGGCGGTGACTTTCACCACGTAGGTTCCGGGTGCCCAGTTGGATGTGTTGACCATAATTTCGTTTTCTCCGTATGTTGAATTCAGAATGCATTGACCTGACAAGTTATAGACCTCAACACGGTTGATGCTTTCGGAAGCGATGCGCAGTGCGTCGGTTGTCGGGTTCGGAAAAATGCGGATCCCAATCTGGTTGTGCTCGTCGATGCCGACACTGATGGATGTGATGTTGACGTTGAGCACGTTGTACTCGTTGTTGAGATCGGAGGAATAGACGTGCAGCTTGCCTGTTTGCACGGTTCCCGACGCTCCCACCGTAATGTTGACGTTGGCAACGCCGCTGCCGTTGGCGGCGATGGCGCCTTCGCCATTATTGGGCGTGATGTTCATCCACGGGGTGATGGGTGTCCCGCTGACGTATGCGCCAATGGCCCAGTTGTAACTGAGTTCAGGATTGTTGTCGTTCAGGTGTGTCCAATTCACTGAGGTCTTGCACCAGTTGCCGTTCGGGTTGGGCGCCGTGGCATCGTCGGTCACAATCGACGGACGCGTTTCCAATGCGGCGGTCGCCTCCGTCTGCTCGAAATGGATGCCGAACCACAGGTCGCGGCCATCGAGCAGGTAAGGCGTGTTCAAGGTGATTTCGTTCATTCCTTCTGCGGGAACGAAGCTCTGTTCGTAAACCACGTTGCCTGGGCCTCCCACGAGCACTCCGTTCATATCGTAGATCTGGATTTTGGGATTCAGCATTCCTTCAATGCTGCTAAGGTAGAACTCCATACGGTTGAGCGACTTGCCCACGAGGTTTTGGCTTGCGATTTCGGCGGCGGTGTAGCCGACGGCTGCTGCAACGGAAGTGGTGCCGAAGATGATGCCGCCGTTGGTGTTGTCGTAGCGCATCAGAATGTTTTCGCCCTGCGTGGAGGAACTTGGCGCAACATCATAAGTGGGCACGATTCGGTAGTTGACGGGCGTGCCGCCAGGATTGCTCAAGTTGATCGTGTGGGTGTAGGTGCTGTTGGCGACGCAGTCGAAAATCACGTCGGTGTTGGGCGAGAAGACGAAGCTGCCGTCGTTGCCAGCGGTGACCTGCGTGAAGGAGAAGTCATCGACATAGTAAGTTCCGGTAGCGTTGTCTGGCGCACCGGCGTAGAAGTTGACGCTTCCGAGCTGGTTGAGCCCGTTAGCATTTTCGCTGGTATGGTTGAACGGCCAGGTGGTCACGTCCACGTTGTTGATGGTCAGTGTGGCGGAAGTGTTGTCAAGGTCAACGTGGATTTTCACTGGAAACCAAGCATTGGTAGGGAATGAAAAATTGGTGCTGGCATTGTTAATGGTAACATAGCCGTTGCCATTGTTGTAAAGGAAACTTTCAAAAGCCCACTCGATTCCGGGGTTGTAGTAATGCTGGAGGTTGAAGTAGGCGCCGCTGCCGTTGCTCGGCACGAAATACTTGAACTCGATGTCGAAAACACCGGAGGTCTGGTTTGAAAAACGGTAGATGATGTCGTTTGTGCCGGTGATTTTCAGGGAGTTGGTTCCGCTGAATGCCTGCTCAATCGAGATGTAGGCGTCCTCTCCAGAGCCGGGCGCATTGCCCCAGGTGGTCCAGTTCGTGTTGTTCTGCGAGCAGAGCTGCTGCCCCGCAACGTAGGAGTCGAAATTGTCGGTGTAAATGACCGTTTGCGCCTGCAAGGCGGCAATAGCTACCAGCAAGCAGAGAAAAGATAGACATTTTTTCATACGCTTAAGAATTATAGGGTTAATAATGCCGCAAATTTCCGCATAAAAAATATAATATGCAATAGGGAAGGGAAATTTTTTTTGGGAAAAACAGCCAATCGCGCGTCGCCATCCCGGCGGAGTGAAGCAGAGGAACCTTATTCAAATTGACAATGAACAATGGATAATTGGAGTGCGGACTTGTTTCCGCTGCTGCGCGTAGGTAATTTGAATGATGCGAAAAAGTCCGTTACCCGTATGAAATCTACCCGAAGGATGACATTCAAGTATTCGAGGTGGATTCTGGCGAGTATTCGCAATATCCAGACTACACCTCGAAACACGCTGGCGGCCCAATGCCGCTGAACAGTGGCAAAGTTGTATATGCCAAGGTGTTATAGCCATTTGGAGAGAGTTGGAGCCCCGAGCGGATGCCGGGAAAAAATCAACACAAAGATGTGGAAAATCGCGGAGACTTCAATGGGTCGGGTCGATGGGGTAGGAGAAGACGATCTGAAACAAATTGAGAATCAATTATTTAAAATAAATAAAAAAAATCTTTGAAACCTATTGCGCATTCAAATAATTTGTGTATTTTTGCACGCTCAAAAGTAGTCCGTGAAATGCGTTCGGTCTGCTTGCGACACAAGCTGTTGTAGCTCAGTGGTAGAGCACTTCCTTGGTAAGGAAGGGGTCGCGAGTTCAACTCTCGCCAATAGCTCAAAATTGTACAAATATAGTATTATTATTAACGCATTAAAATTATAAAGAAATGGCAAAAGAACATTACGAACGTACTAAACCCCACGTAAACGTGGGTACCATCGGTCACGTTGACCACGGTAAAACTACTTTGACCGCTGCTATCACCAAGGTTTTGGCAGAAGCTGGTCTTTCAGAAATGAGATCTTTCGATTCTATCGATAACGCTCCCGAGGAAAAGGAACGTGGTATTACCATCAACACCGCACACGTTGAGTATCAGACCGCCAATCGTCACTATAAGTCGGGTCGTAGCCATGTCGGTCTGTGGGCCAAGGAGCTGCAGTAGTTGCTTCTCTTCCTAAGACCGCTTGGCCTCCGACTTTGTTCTTGATGTAGTCAGCATGGCCCGGGCAGTCAACGTGAGCGTAGTGACGATTGTCGGTCTCGTACTCAACGTGAGCGGTGTTGATCGTGATACCACGTGCTCTCTCTTCGGGAGCCTTATCGATCTGGTCATAAGC
>JAZQOJ010000017.1:0-3862 GCA_045627805.1 Bacteroidales bacterium | reverse complement strand
GAGCGGCCGTGCGAGGCCTTGTTTGAAGCAAAACGGATTGCGGCCGAGCAGCCGTTTTGCAAGTTTGGGCTCGCACAGCGCAGCAGCGACCGTTTTTGTTGGGAAGCGAGGCAGCAGCGGCAAAGCGAGTTTTCTTTTAATTGCTGTGAACTGACAATTCGGGATTTGCGATGTGTTGAGTGGTAATTCCGCAGTGCGGATAATTCCCATTATGCGAACATCTCGCACAGTGCGCTGCTGCATTTTCAAGATGAAAGGGGATAATTCCGTGATTTTTTTGCCTGCTGTGTTGTGTGTTAGAAAAAAATGTATTTTTGCAAACGGTGTTGTGAAAAGAATCATCACGCTTGCCAACGCTCCCAATGTCGAATCATTATTTGTACTCAACTCACTACATTACGAAGTGCTGTCTGGAGATAAAGCTGGAATATCATCCGTGCGAATTGATTCCAAGTACAGATTGGAATTTACGGTTGAGAATACAGAGGAACCTGTGATAACGATATGTAACATACTGGATATTACAAATCATTATAAATAAGAACGTTATGAATAACTTAGGATTTTCATATATTGCCATTCACCCCGGTGAAATTTTAAAAGAGGAATTGGAATCAAGGAACATAACCCAAAAAGAATTTGCTAAAATGATTTCCGTTTCATACACTATGCTCAATGAAATTTTGAATGGGAAACGGGCAATTTCCACGGACTTTGCCATTTTGGTTGAGGCAGCCCTTGGCACGCCGGCCGAGCACTGGCTAAATATGCAGGCACGATACAATTTGCAGACTGCGAAATCAAAAGAGTCGGTACTGCATAAATTCAAATCCATACGCGAGGTTACCCCGTGGATCCTCTCAAGTGTAAGTTCTGCAGCAACACTATGAGTCAACCGCATTCGCCCATTCCACCGTTATCCGGAACAACTCGCACAATGCGCTGCTGCATTTCTTTAAGGCCGAAGAAACCGAATAGACGGGCGCAAAACTTCTGTCGTTGGCTGGAAAGTGTTTAACTGCAAGAAATACCAGATGAATTCTATTTATTTACACGGAGTTGTACATCTTGGATCGCTATACAGCTGGAATTTTATATTGAAGTACTTTAGACTAATATCTGTCTCGCCTTTTAAGGCAGATTCAAGAAGTTTTGTTTCTTTATTCTGTTCATTAATTAAGATGATGCCTTTAACATTTTCGCCTTCCTTATCTTTTAGACAATTCATATAGGCCTTAATCTGTCCGACGGTATCGGGCTTTGTGTCATCTACTTTCACTTCAATCACGACATAATCATTGGTATTCCTATCGACACATAAAAAATCTATTTTGCCGATGATTCCATTAGAATCATATAGGGGATATTCTCGCTTGATTAATTGTAAAGAACAAAACGAACCTTCTCTAAGGTCGTATTCAAGCAAATCGCATACCAATTTCTCTTTTCCCCTTCTTGGTATTGCAATCTTTCGTTCAGTTGAAGATGCTGATGGGACATCAAAATCTAAATGAACTTTTTGATTCTCTCGGTCAATATTAAAACGAACTTCACTGCCTTCTTTTAGACCTGGATGCTGCTTGTAAAAATCTTGAAGTCCATTGATTATTCCAGTTTTGGTTTGCTCATTACAAGAAAAACTCACTCGCAAGGTGCTGCCATAACAGATTAAATCAAATGTTTTAGGTAAAATTTTGAAGCAAGAAAGTCCTTCTTTATTAATTTGTATGCGTTTGTAGTCTATATCTGATTTGGTTAATGTTTTGTTGTATTGGTACATTGTGTTGTATTTTAGGGGACTTCTATTTTTACTCATTTCGCGCCGTCTTTCTGAATTTTGCGAAGTCCGTTAATCAAAAATCCCAAAGTGAACAGCGCTGCAAAGTTACATATTTTTTGGAAATTCCTCTATTACGCCGCAGGCGGCATTCATCCGTTTAACCGTTTAACCGATTAACCGTTTCGTCCATTCTTGGTGATAAATTTCTTGGAGAAATCATTCCTTCACTTTCAGCGTGCCGTCTTGCTCGTCAATGAGGTGGGCTTCTTTCAGCAGGCGGACGGCCTCTTTGAAAGCGGCGTCCACGTTGGCGCCACGGCGTGTGAAACCGAGCTTTTTCGCGGCGATCAGCGTGAGCCCGTCCATCTGGATGGCGAATTGCTCCTGAAGGGTCTCCATCACCACGTTCTCGATTTCAATCATTGGCACGTCCACGACGTCGCGGTTGCTGTTCGGTCGGTACCAGTAGTAATTCTGGCTGTGCTCTTCCGAGAGCCAGATGGTCTGTCCTTGAAGTTCGTTTTCCACGAAGAATGCGTGCTGGAGCGTGTCGGCCAAGGAGCGCTGCAACGTGGGGGTCACGCGCCCGAGTTCGCGCAGGGCGCACACTCGGCGGCAGAGCTGCATAAAGCTGATGGGCTGTTCTACTTTCAGTATCGCCTGAATGAGCGCTTTGTCGGTCAGTGTGGCGGCTTCGGAAGCGGTCATCGCTATCTCCTGATAGGGCTTGGCGTTGGTGGTTGTTTCTTCGATGGCTTCTTTCGAGATATCGAAAACCTGTTTCAAGGGGGCGGGTTCGCTGGGCGCGCCGGTGCGCATCTTTTCCGCAATTCTGTCGAGAACGCGCTGCGGGTTGTTGAACCAGTCAATGCTCCAGATGCGCATCACCTGCCAGTTGAGGGCATTGAGCACGGAGGGCTGCACGATTTCGCGGTCGCGGGTGGTCTGCGTGTCGCGATAGCCCGTTCCGTCGAGCAGAAGCCCCATCTTGTAAACGGTCGGGGAGCTTTTTTCGGCAACGGCCACGTCTACTTTGAAATGCGAGCGGCCGATCTCCGTGTCGGCGATGAAGCCCATCTTTTTCAGCTCGCTGGCGATCTGCTCGGCCACTACCGTGTCTTGTGTGTCGGCTGCGGCCACCGAGGAACAGGTGAGCGACTGCGTTTCGGCATATTCCAAGAAGTGTTTTAATCCTTCCACTCCCTTGGCCTTGGAGCGGCGCAAATCGACCTGAGCGGCGCGCAGCGTTGAGAAGACGATCATTTCCTGGCGCGCACGGCTCACGGCCACGTTCAGACGGCGCTCGCCGCCCGTGTTGTTCAGGGGTCCGAAGTTCATCGACACCTTGCCGTCCTTGTCGGGACCGTATCCGATGGAGAAGAGGATGACATCGCGTTCGTCGCCCTGCACGTTTTCAAGGTTTTTCACGAAAATGGGCTCGTACATTGCGTCAGCGGCCTCACGCAGCTCTTTGTTCTGGTCCAGCATTTCCACCAGTATATCTTCAATCAAGCTTTGCTGCACCACGCTGAAGGCGATCACACCGATGCTTTGCTTGCGCAGATTCTCGTTGCTCAGGCGGCGCTTGATTTCCGCCACGATGGCTTCCGCTTCGTTGCGGTTGCTGCGCTTTCCGCCCTTGTCGTAGAAACCTTTCACCGGCACGAATTGTACCTTGGTGCTTTGGTCATCGACCGATGGGAAGGTGATGAGAGAGCCGTCGTAATACTCGTTGTTGGAGAAGGCGATCAAGCTTTCGTGGCGTGAGCGGTAGTGCCAGTTGAGTTGCAGCGAAGGCATCTCCAGGGTGCGGCAGTCTTCCAGAATGCTTTCCATATCGTCGATGGCGGCCTCGTCCTCGTCAACGCTGGTGGACGAGAAGAAGCTGGTGGGCGGCATCTGTTTCGGGTCGCCCACCACGATGAGCGACTTTCCTCTTGCGATGGCGCCAACTGCCTCGCTGGTAGGCATTTGTGACGCTTCGTCAAACACCACGAGGTCGAATTTGTCTTGCGTGAGGTCGAGATATTGTGCCACACTCATCGGGCTCATCAGCATACAGGGACAGAGGCGGGGCAGGAG
>JAZQOJ010000016.1:0-8068 GCA_045627805.1 Bacteroidales bacterium | reverse complement strand
TTCAGTCCGGCGCGGTTGCGGCGGATGGCCTTCGCGATTTTCACGATGGCATCATCCTGCCCGATGACACTTCCCTTCAGCTCGTCGGCCATTTTCAGTAGGCGTTCGCCCTCGCTGCGGGCGATGCGCTGAACGGGAACGCCGGTCATCATCGCCACTACCTCTGCGACATTCTCTTCCGTGACGAGTGGGCGGTCGTTGTTGGCCGCATTCATCCATTCCTCTTTGATTCGCGCCAGCTCGGCCGTCTCAAGACTCAACTGGTCGCGGTACTGTGCGGCCTGGTTGTACTTTCCCTCCTTGACCGCCGTAAGGAGCTGCGCCCTGAGGTCAGCGATTTTCTTCTCCTCCTCCATAAATTCAGGCGGAACGTGAACATTCAGCATATGAACGCGAGAGCCGGCCTCATCTAAGGCGTCGATGGCCTTGTCGGGCAGGCAGCGGTCGGTGATATAGCGGTTCGACAAGGTGACGCACGCTTTCAGCGCCTCGTCGGTATAAGTCACACAATGGTGCGCCTCATACTTGTCTTTGATATTGTGCAGGATCTCCACCGTTTCTTCGGGAGTCGTCGGCTCGAGAATGATTTTCTGGAAGCGGCGTTCCAAAGCGCCATCCTTTTCAATATACTGGCGGTACTCGTCAAGTGTGGTGGCGCCGATGCACTGGACCTCGCCACGGGCGAGCGCCGGCTTGAACATATTGGAGGCATCGAGACTGCCCGGTGAGGAGCCCGCGCCGACCATCGTGTGAAGTTCATCTACGAAAAGAATGACGTCGGGATTCTTCTCCAACTCGGCAATCAGACTCTGCATACGCTCCTCAAACTGGCCCCTGTACTTGGTACCTGCCACGAGAGAGGTCATATCCAGACTAACGATGCGCTTGTTCATCAGCGAGTGGGAGACCTTTCCCTCCTTGATGCGCAGGGCGAGGCCTTCGGCGAGCGCCGACTTTCCCACTCCGGGCTCGCCAATCAGAACGGGATTGTTCTTCTTGCGGCGGCTCAGGATCTGCGCAATGCGTTCCAATTCCTTCTCGCGGCCCACAATCACGTCGAGTTTGCCCTCTTCCGCATAACGGGTGAGGTCTTTGCCGAAATTGTCGAGCATCGGAGTCTTGCTCTTCCCCTCACTCTTCTTGCTGGAAAACACGCGGCGGTCCTCGTCATCGTCGCCGTCGGGAAGCGAAAACCGCCCTTCGGAAGCGCGAGTGCCCAGCGAATTGCCCTGCAACTTACGTTCAAAAGCATCGTAGGTGATGCCATTGCGATTGAGCATACTTTTGATGACATTGGTAGAGGCGGTCGAAGTGGCATCGTTTTTCAGGGCAGCAAGTATGAAATGCTGTGTTTCAACAAGTTTGCAATGTAAAGATTTAGAATAAAGCAAAGCGCGGCGGAGCAGTATGTTCAACTGTGGCGCATATTCCATTTCAACGGGCACATCCTGCAACGGCTCGTTGTCGTTATCGGCGAGCATACTTTCCACATCGAACCGCAACTTGCCGATTTCGATAGAGAAATTGCTGAGAACCTGCAAGGTGAGACTGTGTCCCTGATAACGGAGAATGGCAGCGAAAACGTGAGCCACGTCCACGCGGGGATAATCGTATTGGATGGCCACCTGTTTGGCATCCTCCAATACACTGTTCAATTCTTCAGAATAATTATTCATACAATATAATGATATTCAACAGACAGAATTAAAATAAACGATTCTACACTAATATTATTATGTTTAACAAGTAAAAAGAGATTTTGTTCATTTGAAAAAAAAGTAGGGACATTGCGTACAACGTCCCTACAATATATAATATAAGGGTGAACAATTATTTGTTGTTCTGTGCGAATTCGTAACCGGCCTTGAGGCAAGCGAGGTTGGTATTCACAACGGCCTCACCCTTGCGGGCGAAGATTTCGCGCACGGCGTCCTCGATTTCGCTGTATTCCATTTTGAGGAAAGGAGCAGCGGCACCGAGAATGACCATATTGGCGGAGCGAGCGCTGCCAAGGTCCTTCGCAATCTGGTCGGCGTTGATGACGACCTTGTTGGGAAGTTTGTTCAATTCGGCTTTCAAATCATTGAAATCGGGATAATTGGGAATGTTGACGAAGGGTTGGTCGTTGGTGATGACCCAGCCATCTTTCGACAGCCACGGCATATAGCGGAGGGCTTCCATTGGCTCAACAGCAATAATCATATCGGCTTTTCCCATCGGGATCAAGTCGGAAGCGATTTCATAGTCGGCCAAGCGGAAATGCGACTGTACATCGCCGCCGCGCTGGCTCATACCGTGAACCTCGGCCTGCTTCAGATACAAACCTTTCTTTACGGCAGCAACGCCGATGGTGGAAGCGATGGACAAAATACCTTGACCGCCGACACCTGCTAAAATGATATCTATTTTCATATTTCTATTTTTTACTATAAACTAAAACAAACAACTACGAACTACTTTTTGGCCTGTGCTTTCATTCTGCGGCTCAGCGTTTGGATGCACTCGCGAGTGGGAACGATGACAGATACGCCCTGGTAAGCCAATTCCTCTTCAATCACCTTCACGTTGGCCTCGTGATTCTGCTTGAGCGGAGTGATGATGCGGATGTGTTCCTCAGCGACACCAAGTCCCTTGCAGATGTTTCCGATGCGGCCGAGCGCGTGGCTGTCCTGACCACCCGTCATACCGGTGGTGCTGTTATCCAGAATCATCACGGTGATGGGGGTGTTTTCGTAGATGCAATCCAACAGGGAGGTCATACCGCTGTGGGTGAAGGTGGAGTCACCAATGACGGCGACAACGGGGCTCATACCGGAATCGGCGGCACCCTTGGCCATCGTGATGGAGGCACCCATATCGAGTGTGGTGTAAATGGCCTTGTACGGCGGAAGAGCGCCAAGCGTGTAGCAGCCGATGTCAGCGAACACCTTGCCGGGACCGTGCATCTTCATTGCCTCGTTGAGAGCCAGATAGGTATCAACGTGAGGGCAGCCAGTGCAGAGCGCAGGCGGGCGGGGAGCCACGATGGAGGGGACGGGCGATCCATAGCTTTCTGGGAGACCGAGCGCCTTAGCCACGAGGTTCGGGTTGAGTTCGCCGTCGCGCGGGAGCGTGCCGTCAAGGCGACCCATAATCTTGCCCGTGCGGTTGAGCAAGCCACGGAGCTGGTCTTCAATCAGCGGGTAGCCCTCTTCCACCACGAGAACGCTTTCGCACTCGTCAACCATCTTGGCGATGAGCTTGGTGGGAGCCGGATACTGTGAAAGTTTGAGAACCGGATAAGGACAAGTGGTGCCCACGTAGTTCTCCATCACATAGTTGTAACCGATACCAGTCGTGATGATACCCATTTTCTTGTCAGCGCCATCCTTGAACCAGTTGTATTTCGAGTTTTCGGACTCCTGTTCGAAAGCGGGCTGCTTTTCGAGAAGGTCGCGGTAGTTCTTGCGAGCATTGACGGGAAGCAACACGAACTGTTTCGGGTTCTGGCACACATTGAGTTCGTTCTGCTTGCGGGCTTCGCGACGCTCAACGCCTGCGCGGCTGTGAGCCAAGCGGGTGGTGACACGAACCAGAACAGGAGTGTGATACTTTTCAGAAAGGTCGAAAGCATCATATACCATATTGTAGGCCTCCTGCTGATTGGAGGGTTCCATTACCGGGATGAGGGCGAACTTGCCATAATAGCGGGAGTCCTGCTCGTCTTGGGAGGAGTGCATCGACGGGTCGTCAGCCACAACGACAACCAGACCGCCGTTCGCACCGGTGATGGAGGAGTTCATAAACGGGTCAGCAGCCACGTTCAAGCCGACGTGCTTCATACACACGAGGGCGCGCTTGCCAGCGTACGACATACCGACCGCGGATTCCATTGCGGTCTTCTCGTTGCCAGCCCAAATGCGATGGACGTTGCCTTCGACGGCCTGCTTTGAATTTTGAATAAACTCAGTGATTTCGGTGGAGGGGGTTCCCGGATAAGCATAAACTCCGGACAAACCTGCATCAAGAGCGCCTTGTGCAATAGCTTCAACTCCCAATAAAAGTGATTTAGCCATAATGTTTTATTTGGTAATTATTTGATTTATAAATATTTATACTAAATTATCAAACCCTGATTTAGGTAGGCAAATTTACGATTTTTTTCGGAATGAGGAAAAAAAGTGACAGAATTATTTTGCATCAGGATTTTGCTCCAAAACCATATTGATAGGAACGCGCAAAGCGAAACGTACGGGAGCGCCGTTAACCATAGCGGGCGTGCAAGCAGGTCCCTGTTTCACAGCTGCGGCAACGGCCTCGAGATTGGCGGCATCAACCTGCGCCATAGCTGTCTGATAATCCACGCTGTCGGGAACAATGATTTTCACGTGTTCTTTCTTCATCAGGTGCGCATTGTAGATTTTTCCATTCTTCTCAATAATCAAATCAAAATGATAGGTGCCAGAGCACTGATATTGCGATGAAATCTGAGGGAATTGCAAATGGCTCAGAGTGGCATTCACGAATTCCTGCATTCCGCCCTCAAACTGAGGGAGCGTGTCGCAGCGATGATAAATGGTGTCGGTCGTGTCAACGGGAAGCATTTCCTCGGCCACAACGGTATCGCTGTCCATCAACGTGTCAACCTGCGGGTCGGCCTCGCCCGATTTAGTGTTGCAAGCCAAACAAAAAATCGCCATCAGGATGGGAATCACCGCCAATAAAGTCCAATTGCTGTTTCTCATTTTCTTCATAATTTTTTTTGATTAATATAATTTCCTTTCATAATAAATTGATTCACAATCAATTTGAAGTTTCAGGAATGGCATTCCTTGTTTAATGGAATCCCCATTCCCCTCTCAGCCAAACAAGTTACAAAATTACAACAAAAAATCGAATGCGCAAGCCATTATCTAAAAGCCATCCTACCGATCGCTTTCCCTAACACGCTTTCGCCCTAACGAAATCGCTATATCACCGTTTAACCAGTCAACCATATCATCGTTCAACCGCCCCCTTCGCTCATTCGCACAAGGCCGCTCATAAATGTGCTTCAACGCCTAACGCTGCGGTGCGCCACCCCGACCATCTAACTGCAAGACGAAACGGATAATTCTGTGACTTGCGGAAAAGAATTGAAAAGAATATCGACAAGCTGTCTGGAAATGAGAAATATTTATGTAACTTTGCGACGCTGTTCCTTTTAGATTTTGTTTAGCCGACTTCGCAGAATTCGGAAGGGATGCGTGTAAAGAGTAAAAATGGAAGTCCTCAAAAAAATCGTAAAATATGAGCAAAAAAACGAGCGGAGAAACAATAAGAATAAGAGAAGAACTTAAAAAGTTTTTTGAAAGGAACAAGAGTCCCTTGACCTCCAGGGAAATTCAAAAACAGATTGGCAAGAACCTTTTTAGAGATTCAAGCGACGTTAGCCGCTATTGTGACTATACGCAAAAACTGGGTTCAGAAGATAAAGTTATACGATTAAATAAAAATAAACCATTTTTCTACTGTCTAGAAAAATATGTCACCCCTGAAATATGGGCTGAATTTCCTACAGACGAAAACGACAATGCTGGATTAGAAGAACTGAATGCAGGATTAGAAGAACTGATAGAATCGCAAAATAACGGAACCACATTAGAATTGCAACCATACCAAGAAAATATTATTAGGGATTTGGGGGAAATGGGAAAGCACCCTAAAGCCATCATCAACCTTCCAACGGGTGCTGGCAAAACCCTAACGGCCGCAAAGTGGCTGGCGCAAGAAATCCTACTAAAAGAAAACAGCGGAAAAGTTTTGTGGTTGGCACATCGTTTAGAATTGCTGTATCAAGCGCATAATACCTTTGTAAAACTTGGTAAAGCAGGCCACTTGGAAAAAGATCTCAAATGCGGAAGTTTGTGTGGTAGGCAAAAAAGCGAGAAGTTCAATGATAAAGATATCATTTTTGCTACGCCTATCACTTGTAGAAATAATCTTGAGCAATTAGGGGATTGGATTAAAAAATCCAATGAGAAATTCGTTCTGGTGATTGATGAAGCCCACCACGCCATCGCTAACACCTACAATAAGGTGTTAAAATATGTCAAGGACAAATCGAATGACAAATTTGCCCTGCTTGGCTTGTCTGCGACACCCACTCGCACTGATGATGATGAAAAAAATGAATTGCTTAAAATGTTTAATCCAAAATTATTGGATGGAGACGTAAATGTAGAGGAGTTGATAGAACAAAAAGTCCTTTCAAAACCGAATTTGATAAAAAAAGATATGTCAACAGGAAAGAAAGGTGATATAAAGGAATTCAACAATTGGTCTTGTGACTTTAGGGACTTTGATCAATGGCCTTCGGCTAATGAACTCGCAAATGACCAAGAACGGAAAGACAAAATCGCTGAGTTTATTGTTAATGAAAATAAGAAGACTCTGGTTTTTGCGATAAATATTGACGATGCTGAAAAACTATGTGAAAAGATTGTCAATAACGTCACGAATCGAGTATGTGTTTGTGTGACTTCCGAGTCTTCCAAAGATGATAGGCAAAAAAATATTGAAAAGTTTCGTGAATCAAAGGATGGTGTGCTCGTCAACGTTCAGATTATGACGGAAGGAATGGATATTCCAGACGTTGAGTGTGTGGTGTTGGCGCGTCCAACCATCTCTGAAATATTGATGAGTCAAATGATAGGGCGTGGTATGCGTGGTGAGAAGTTTGGTGGTACGGAAAATGTGGATATTGTTGATTTTCTTGGAATTTGGAAAAAATCAAGTAAGGACGATGAAAAAACGAGATTGGTAAATCCCGAGTTTATTTTGGAGAAGTATCAAGAGACGAATTCAGGAAAAGGGAGAGAAACGGAGGACGAGAATGGAGGAAATGCTTTTGGAAAAATTTCCGATACAAAAAATAAAAGTGGAAAGAGTGGAAGCGTGCCTTACAATAGTGGGAACAATGAAGAGGAGAGCAAAAATGCTAATGAGAAATTAGAAAAATGTGAATATGAAGAATTGTTGATAGAAGCCGAAAAGGAGAATGAATGGCATTATAAGCAAACGATTGAGGTTTGGAAGCGAAATCACAAAATCAAAGATTACGTGGAGGGTGTTCTAAAGGAGAATGGCTGCTTAAAGTGTCAAGTTTGTGGAATAGATGGAATTAAACATTATGGTGAGCTTGATAAAGAGCTTCAAGAAAAAATATTTGAATTGCATCACGTTTTTCCCCTTTCGGAATCTGCTCCTCAGCAGAATGATAGCGATCTCCTTAAAAATTATGTTATATTATGTCCCAATTGTCATACTCTCGTTCATAAGGATGGAATTAAGAGTTATAATGGGGAAAATAAGCTATTAAAGGCATTGAAAGCACTCGCTAATAAGGACCCCAACTGGGAAAAAGAATTGGAAGAATAATGATTTCCGCTGGCTGGGATCCCCATTCCCCTCTCAGCCAAACAAGTTATAAAATTACAACAAAAAATCGAATGCGCAAGCCATTATCTAAAAGCCATCCTACCGACCGCTTTCCCTAACACGCTTTCGCCCTAACGAAATCGCTATATCACCGTTTAACCAGTCAACCATATCATCGTTCAACCGCCCCCTACGTTCATTCGTACAGGGCCGCTCATAAATGTGCTTCAACGCCTAACGCTGCGGTGCGCCACCCCGACCATTCACAGCGCAACAGGAAACGCTCGTCGCTGCGCCGCCGCTCCGGCAACTCGAAATCGAGAATGCTTACCCACACCACCGAATTGAGGAATGCGATCAGGACTTCGCCTCCAGCTTGCGGATCTCATCTTCGGCCAGCCCCGTGACTTCGGAAATGGTTGCGAGATCCGTACCTTTTCCAAGCATAGTTATGGCAATAGTTGTCTTGGTTTTCTCCATCCCTTCTTCCCGGCCTTCCTTCACGCCCTTCCCGTACGCCTCCTTGGCAGCGAGCTCCCTCGCGTAGGCAATCGCCTCCTGAACATCCTCGTACTCCAGGATGCTCTTCTCGTAGTTCTCCTTTTCCATCTTGCTCATTTTTGAAATCCTACATTCGTCAAGCAGGTCCTGGAAGATGCCCTCCTGTCTC
>JAZQOJ010000015.1:0-41564 GCA_045627805.1 Bacteroidales bacterium | reverse complement strand
AATGTATTAGTAATCAATAAGATATGAAAAGAATTATTTTATTTGTGGCGATGTGGGCGGCGTTGAGCGTGGCGGTGGCGCAGCAGAAATATTACGATGAGAAGTTAGACGGGATGGAGCAGTTGCGCGAGGCGGTGGCCCAGGCGCAGGCGGAAGGGAAGTACGTTCTGTGCCAGGTGGGCGGCAACTGGTGCCCGTGGTGTACGCGTTTTGCGCAGTTCGTCGCTCAAGACACGCTCGTACACGACGCAGTGGCGCAGAATTTCGTTTACATCCACGTCAATTATTCGAACGAGAATAAGAATCTGGAAGCGATGAAATACTTGGGAAACCCGGCTCGCTTCGGCTTTCCGGTTTTCGTCATTGTGACGGGCGAAGGGAAACCGATTCACATTCAAAACTCTGAATATCTGGAAGAAGGAAAGGGATACAGCGAGAAAAAAGTGTATGAATTTCTAAAGCAATGGACGCCCACCGCTGTAACAACGCTGCCGTAGGGATTCGGTTAAACGGTTAACATCGGTTAAACGGTTAATTGGATGAATGGGCGAAGGAACGAATGCCGCCTACGGCGTAAACAGAAAATTTCAAGGAAATTTCAAGGAAATTTTTCTTTTCTTGCTGTAATGGCGACTTGCGACTTTTGACTTACGACTTTTCAAATCAAAATTGGGAATTTAATGGACAATCCACTCACTCTCGCAGTTAAGAAGCTGCGCTTCTTTTCTTCCTCTTCGCTCGGCAAAGCTCAAACAAGTTTGGCTTTACGCTCACTCATTCGGCAAATATTGCCTCTCTACTACCGAGCCGACATCCCTAAAACGGCACAATCTTTCCCAAAACCTTATCCCGCTAAGAATAATTGCTAAAAATTTTCTCTCAAAAAAAAACGTCCCGTCAGGGACGAAGGTTCGGTGGCGCTCGGAGGTTGTTTCCGAAAATTATTGTATCTTTGCAATAGTCGTTTATTATTTATAAATAATTGATTATCAATAAAATAAAAAATACATTATGAAGAAAACATTATGGTTATTAGCGTTTGCATTCGTATTGGTTTCGTGCAAGCAGAAATGTGAGGAAGTGATGCCTCAGCAGGCGCCCATCCAAACAGACACGGTGTCGCAAGCGGTGGCTCCGGAAATGGATGCGTCTGATTTTGTGAACATTGCGGAGGTGGTGCCGGATGTGATTCTGGAAATCCGCTATTACAGCACCTACAATTTTGTGGGCGCGCGCATTGATGGCTATGAGGCACCCGTAGCACTGCTCACGAAGGAGGCCGCCGCCGCGCTCAAGAAGGCCAGCGACAACCTGCTTGCCAAGGGCTACCGACTGAAAGTGTTTGATGCCTACCGCCCGCAAACCGCTGTCAATCATTTCATTCGCTGGGCTGAGGATGTCGCCGACACCACTATGCGACAGTATTTCTACCCCAATGTTGACAAGAGCCGTCTGTTCGACCTCGGCTTCATCTGCGCCCGTTCGGGACACAGTCGCGGCAGCACCATCGACCTCACGCTCTTCGATATGGCCACGGAGCGCGAAGTTGATATGGGTGCCACATTCGACTGGTTCGGCAACGAGTCGCACCCCGACTATGCGAACCTCACGCAGGAGCAAATCCGGATGCGCAACCTGCTGCGCAATGCGATGTTGGAGGCGGGCTTTAAGCCGCTGAGCACCGAGTGGTGGCATTTCACCCTGAAAAACGAGCCCTTCCCCGACACCTATTTCGATTTTCCGGTGAAATAGGCGTTTTTTCGTTGCTTGCCGCGACGTGGATGCGAACGATTTCGTTTCATTCTAAGTATTTGATATAAAGCCAGATGATTTGTCATTGGTTCAATCCTCGAATGGTTGCGTCCAAAAACAAGTCGTTGTCAAGGATTTCGTTTCCCTTTGCTAAAACGTTGTCCAAATTCACAAAGCTAAAAACCCTATTGCTGCTTGGCAATAAGGCAGATGCGTTGATTCCGGCCACGTACAAGTCATCAGGAACTTGGTCGGGAAACGAGCCGTAGGAAAGGCAGTGGCTCACGATGGCACCGAACAAGCGTTCCGCTGAGTTTTGAATCCTTCTCTTCTTGCAGTCCTCGTCCGTCAAAAGCAATGGGCATTTCATCGTATCGTGTTGTATCAAAGCGAGTTCGCGTCTTCCGACACTTGCATAATCGTGATGAATGGCCACCCCTTCTTTGTACAACAGCACATCCGTGCGGTCGGTATCCACCACGACAGCGCACTGACATTTGTGGGAAGACAAGTCCATTCCCATCCCCAACATCGCGGTCAGCATTTTGAGTATTGTGGGCTTGTCAATCAAGTACGGTCTGATTTTCAATTGGGTATTCCGATGTAAAGCAATATTCCGAACTTTCTGTTTCAGCTTGTTAAAGAACGACGATTTGCCTTGACAGGCCGACAGCATTATTTTCTGTCCAGCCGCCATCACCTCGTCGAGATTCTCAAAGCTGTGGACAATCCATCTTTGCGTTTCTATAGAACTGTGTATCAGTTTAATCCCCGCGGTCCAAATGGTTATGGGGGTTGAGTTTCGTGCGATGCAAGTGGAAATACAGTGCTGCACCATTTTCAGTAAAGCACGTTTGTCCAAACCCAATATCAACCCGTTCACGTCCTTGTCAGTAATGAGGAGCACCCGTTCCTCAAAATTTCGGCTTCCCACACTTACGAAATCGTGGCGAAGGAGCTGCCCGTTCTGGTAAATTGCCACATCGGTTCGGCGGTTGTCGATCAGCACAACGCATTGCGGCATTTCTGAATTGATGTCGGCGCCCATTCCGAGGGCAGCCACACAAAATCTGTTCTGTTCTTCTTTTTCTTTCATTGTTGAATTGATTTTTTATTTGAATTATCACTTTTCGTTTTTATTTAAAGACACAAAAAACGGATTTTTAAAGAGTAATTCTAAAAATAATATTAAAAAATGTTAAACGATTGATTTCCAACAAGAAAGAAAGTTACAAATTTGTACAAATAATCAAGAAAATCTTCTTTACTTGCGGTTGCGAAATGGAATCATAATGGAGATAACGATCTGCGGCGGCCGCCTTGGATTCAATTTCCTTACAAAATTTTGTTAAAATATCCAAAAATCGGCAGTCCGCTTGGCAGTTTCAAAAAAAAACAGTATTTTTGCAGATTGATTTTTGAAAATACAATAATATAATAATAGGAATATGAAAAAGAATGCTCTTGTACTTTACTTTGTGGCCGTAGCAGCCCTGATGCTTGTGTTCGTTCAATGCAAGAAGGAACCCGTATGCGACCTTGTGCTCCACGTTCACAAGACGATGACGGGAATCGACACGGCCGAAGCGCTCCCCCGCGCCTATGTGACCATCGGCCAAGAAGACAATTACGCCGAGTTCGCAAAAGCAGAGGGCTACACCGACCAGAACGGTATCTTCACCCACACGTTCAAATATGAATCATTGCTGGACGTTTCCGTCGTTTACGACAGCACCTGGGTTGACACCAACGATATCATCCACCGCGACTATTTCATCGGAACGGGCCGCGTGAAACTGGAACCCGGTGAAGTCGCTGAACCTTACATCTTAGTAACTCCCGCTGAATAAAATCATCCGCTTATCAATAGGTTATTATCACATATCATTCTGATTGTGGCGTGCGCCGCCCTGGCGATACTGCTTTTCAAACATCCACGCCTCCACATCATTCCCGCCGAACCGGAAGGGCCCGTTTACATTGAAAACACCACCGACCGGCTCAATGTTCTTTTGTTCTGCCAGTCGTCAGACTATTTCCTTTACCGAGGAACCGCCATCGGTTTCCAGTACGAACTCCTCAAAATGATGGGGGACTCGCTCGGCAAGGAAATCCAATTCACTTACACCAGCAACCCGCAAGAGGTGGCCGAACATCTTTTCACCAGCGACTACGACATCATCGCCTACGACCCGGAACCCGGCCAAGTAGATGCCAGCAAGCTCACCTTCTCGGTTCCGCATTCCGAGTCCTACCCCGTTCTGCTGCGCAACGTGAAAGTTCACGAAGACTCTGTCACCACCATCCACCTGCCCCTCTACCATCCTTTCTCCATTCTTCACGACTCACTGCCCGCCGCACTCTGTCCCATCGTCCAATCAGACTCTCTGGACGCGGAGGAACTGATTGACCTACTGCAAGATGACAGCATCTCCTACGCCATCACAGATTACAACACAGCCATTATGCTGGAGCCGTTTTACTCGGAAGTAGAAATGGTAACGAAAGTGGGGCCCTCCTACTCCCGCGCCTGGATTCTCAATCCCGCCAACAAGACTTTCAATTCGAAATTGAACGAATGGCTTTCCTCTTTCAAAGAGACGGAAAAATACAAACGACTGTGCCACAAGTATTTCCATCCGCACTCAAAGGTTCTGCGCAACGCATCGCCCGAACGCAGGCGCGGACGCATTTCCGCTTACGACAAAACCATTCAGCGGCTTTGCGCGAAAAAAGGCGTTGACTGGCGTCTGGTGAGTTCCATCATTTACGAAGAGTCGCACTTCTCGTGCGGGCTCACCGGCTTTGGCGGCAGCTACGGCATTATGCAGATGATGCCCGCCACGGCGGCCGCTTACGGCATCGACTCCACTTCCACCGTCACGCAACAGTTGGCGGCAGGTGTCAGTATGATTGCGAACTTCAACCGTATGTTCAAGGAGATTGAGGACGAGAACGAACGCGCCAACTTCGTGGCTGCCTCATACAATGCGGGCGCAGGTCATATTCTGGATGCCCGCGCCCTCTGTAGAAAATATGGTGGCAATCCCGACGTCTGGCTCGATGTCGCCGACTACCTCATCAAGAAGTCCGACCGCAAATATTATTCCGACCCCGTCGTGAAATGCGGCTACTACCCCGGCAAGCACACGGTCAACTACACGCGCAACGTGGTCAACCGCTACCACGCTTACCGCATTAGCTTACCTTCTCGATAATCTTTTCAATCGATAGTTTTTCTTGTTCGCCCGTCGTCATATCCTTCAAAGTGAAGACGTTCTCTTTCATTTCGTCTTCGCCGGCGAGCACTACGAACGGAATGCCCTTGTTGTTGGCAAAAGTCATCTGCTTGCCCATCTTGGCGTGGTCGGGGAAGATCTCAGCGGTAATGCCAGCGGCACGCACTTGCTGGAGTGCTGCCAGCGCATAACGCTCCTCTTTCTCTCCGAAATTGATGAAAAGCACTTTCACCGGGCACTCCAACGACTTCGGGAAAAGCTGCAACTCGTTGAGCACATCGTAGATACGTTCGGCGCCATACGAAATGCCCACACCCGAAACATTCTTCAAACCGAAAATGCCGGTCAGGTTGTCGTAACGGCCGCCTCCCGAAATGCTCCCGATGCTCACATCAAGCGCCTTCACCTCGAAAATAGCACCCGTATAGTAGTTCAAACCGCGAGCCAGCGTGATATCCAGTTCAACCTCTGTCTCAACTTTCAGAATATCAGCGTATTCCAGCATTTGCCGGATTTCCTCAACACCTTTCATTCCCACTTCGCTGTCAGCAAAAATCCGGGTCAGCTGGTCCAGTTTTTCGGCATTAGTGCCCGAAAATTCAAAGAATGGCTGCAACTTCTCGATGGCTTTCGCCGACAGGCCACGCTCAGCCAACTCCTCGCAAACCGCCTCTCTTCCAATCTTATCCAGCTTGTCGATCGCCGTGCAAATGTCGGTAATCTTGTCGGGCTCTCCCAAAACATCCGCAATACCCGACAGGATTTTGCGGTTGTTAATCTTGATTACCACACGGATGCCGAACTTCTGGAAAACCTCGGAAGTGATCTGCATCAGTTCGGCCTCGTTGAGCAAGGAATTGGTGCCCACCACATCGGCATCGCACTGGTAAAACTCGCGATAGCGCCCCTTCTGCGGACGGTCGGCGCGCCACACGGGCTGCATCTGGTAACGCTTGAACGGAAAAGTGATTTCTCCCTGATGCTGAACTACATAGCGGGCAAAAGGAACCGTCAGGTCGTAGCGCAAGCCCTTTTCGCAAATCTGCGAGGCCAGACGCACCGACGAGGATTCCGTCATATCAACACCGTGCGTGAAATCGCCCGAATTGAGCACCTTGAACAGCAGCCGATCGCCTTCCTCGCCATATTTTCCCATCAAAGTGGAAAGATTCTCCATCGAAGGAGTCTCAATGGGAAGATAAGCGTGACGCTCGAAAACGGTACGGATGGTTTGGAAAATATAATTGCGGCGCATCATTTCCAACGGAGAAAAGTCGCGCGTGCCTTTCGGAATACTCGGTTTAATCATAGTTTATAAAAGATTGATTTTTAGATATTTGTAAAATTATTTCTGCTTTCGTTTCTCATATTGTTCCAAAAATCCAGGAATGGAACTCATCTCAATACGGCGGTTGAGAATGATCTGGTGCGTGCGGTTGTCAATGATGAACATCGACGGATTACCACTTTCATAGATATTGAAATGCTCCAAATAGTCAATGTTGCCCTTGTTGCCACCCACATTGATCCAAGGATAATTGTTTTCCTTCACATATTTTTTCCAACGAACTGTGTCGGAAGTGTTGGCAACCGCATATACATCAAACGCACGCTTTCCAATCAGTTCAAGGGAATCATAAACCGCGCGCAATTTCTGCGATTCCTTCTTGCAGGTGGGACAATCGGGATCGTAGAACCATAAAATGACATAGCGTTTGGGCAGACGATAAGAAGAATGCCACAATGAGCCATTGTCGGTCATCGAAGTGTCGGGGATGATCAGTTCGGGCGCGACTTTCCCAATGAGAATCGGGCCGAGATGACGTGCACGTTTTTCGTACTTGCGCAGCAAATCCTCGTCAATCCAAGTGCATTTTCCCTGCATATGATTCTTTTTCACAATATTAACAAAAACGCCGTCGTGACCCAGAATCTTGCTCGTCTCATAATTGTACGAAAGCCAGTCAACCATAAAATGATACATCAGCGTGTCGGCTTCGGCCTTCGCCAAAAACATATCCACATAACGGTTGATGGTGTCGGGCTCATAATATTGCAAATAACGGTTGAAGTACTCTTTCAATTTGGGTTCCAAAAGCGGAGTGTAAATGAGGCGGCTGTCACCCAAATCCACATTGTCCCAGTAATGGGTCAGAAAATAGCGGGCCTGGAAAGTAGAGTCGGTGCGACCGTTGGCAAGCACGGGCGCGTCGGGAATCTCAATCTGCTGATACACTCTCTGAATCTTGGCAAACAGACTCTTCGGATGCTCCTCGATCAGCGACTTGATGTACGCCTCCATCTCATCGTTGAAGTTCTTCATCAAGTCGGCATATTTGGTTGAGTCAGAAAGATTTCCATTCTTGATGGCCTCGTCCAGCTGTTTTTTGTAGTCGGCCATTGTCTGGCGGCCCTGCGAAGTCTTGAGCTGGAATTGCAGCATAATGTCGTTTTCGGGCGAGTTGGTGAAAGAGACGCCTTCGGGCAATCCTGTCGTGTCGCAGGTGGCGGAGAAGTCCCAGTTGTTGTCAATCAGAAAATCCATATAGGGGTAATGACGCTGGTTGACCAGCTTGTACAAGCCCTCCTTGTACTCTTTCTTTCCGTTGAACACGAACTGAGGCCCCTTAGCGGTCATCGTTACGCGGGCCGTATCCTGAATCAGGAACTTGTCGCGGTAGTAAATCACGATGTAAACCGCCGAATCCTTCGAGTTGGGAATGTTGAACACGATATGGTTCTTGGTAGCGGCCTCCGCTTTTCCCTTTTTGGAACGCGAAGTACTTTGCGCTTGCAAAACATTGGGAATCAATGAAATAATAACTAATAGAATTAAAAATATTCTTTTCATTACTCGTTGTATTGATATTGATTTTCAAAAAATTCTTTCAATTGTTCAGGCGTGAAATTGCGATAAACAATGCGATGATTCTCGTCTAAAAGAAACGAAACGGGCGTGGCAATCAAGCTCAGGTAGTCAACAAAATCGTAATTGTAGCCGCCCAATCCGTAGCAAGAATTCAACCAAGTGAGGTTCCATTCGTTCATCTTTTCCTTCCAGAAGTCCACGTCCTCGGTAATAGAAACGGCGAAAACCTCGAAATCGTATGTGTCGGCATTTTCCAGATAGAACTCGTGCAACTGCGGAGTCTCAATCTGGCAGTCTTCGCAATCGGGATCCCAGAACCAGATGACCGTATATTTTCGCTGTATGTCGTTCGACGACAGCTTCTTTCCCGTTTCGGAAAGCACTTCCAGCACGGGAATCTCAGCGCCCAACTGCGTGCGACGCTTGCGCTCAATCGTCTTCTGCAAGCGACGTTCCCCGTCCTCGCCGAAAAGCTGCAAGCCATTCGGCTGGTAAAACTCGTCGTACAAATGAAGGAGCTTCCCGTCGGCCTCCATATCCCCATCGGTGTTGTAGGCCAGCATCAGCTGCTTCAAATAAAACTGCCCGACCTCGCCTTTGGGACTGAAATTCTGAAAAAAGAAATCCCAATCCTGCAACGACAAGTCTTCCCGAAGGAGATTATTCATAATCACGCACCAAAACGAATTGTACATATAGCACGATTCCTGATACTTCGCCATAAACCGCACGATATTCCGGAAGGAGAGACTCTCGTCGGTTTGAGCCGTATCCAGACGGAGCAACAAGTCGCATTCAAAATTCATATATTTGGACGACAAGGAATTAGGACTAACCGACGTGAGATTCTCCACATACTGATGGAGCTCATTCTCCGAAAGTTTCCCTGACAACGCGGTGTTGTGGAAGTCAAGATAAAGCTGATTCTCCACCGAGCCCGACACCGAGAAATCATCCAAACCGAACGAAATGGAGAAGCGCTGCGATGGACCCAAAATCAATGGGTAGCCATTATCGCTGCTGATGCGCTGCGAAATATGATAATTGCCCGGCTCCAAATCGTTGGAACCCTTGAGCACGCCTTTCCCCTTCTTCACCACCGCACTGTCCACACACACAATCTCCAGCGGCGTTACGCGGTTCAGATAAACGGTGGCATTGACTTGGCTATCATACTGAACATTAATACGATAGCCCTTCTTTTGTGCAGCGAGGCACAACGGAAGAAGGCAACAGAAAAGGAGAAAAAATTTTCGCAAAACGATATTCATATTAATAAAGTTGACGCACGGGCAAGCAGAAACGCTGCATTATTTTACTTTTGACGGAAATAAATCTCAATCGGAACGCCGTTGAAATCCCACTGCTCGCGGATGCGGTTCTCAAGGTAGCGCTTGTAGCTGTCCTTCACATATTGCGGCAGATTGCAGAAGAAAGCAAAACTGGGCGTGGCCGTGGGAAGTTGCGTCACGAACTTGATGCGGATCACCTTGTCGCGGTTGATGGGCGGCGGGGTCTTCTGGATGATGGGAAGCAAGTAGTCGTTCAGCTCGGAAGTCGGGATGCGGCGCTGACGGTTCTTGTGAACCTGCACAGCCGTCTCCAATACCTTGTAGATTCGCTGCTTGTTCAGCACGGAGGTGAAAATAATCGGCACATCGTCAAACGGCTCGATGCGCTTTCTGATCAGGTCCTCGTAATTTTTGTGGGTGTGATTGTCCTTTTCAATGAGGTCCCACTTGTTCATCACCACCACGATGCCCTTCTTGTTGCGGGCGACGAGACTGAAAATGTTGAGGTCCTGCGCGTCGAAGCCGACGGAGGCGTCGCACATCAGGATGCACACGTCGCTACTTTCAATGGAGCGGATGGCGCGCATCACGGAATAGAACTCCAGGTTTTCCTCCACCTTTTTCTTTTTCCTAAGCCCTGCGGTATCAACAAGATAGAAGTCAAAACCGAAACCCGTGTAGCGAGTGAAGATGGAATCGCGGGTGGTGCCGGCAATCGGAGTTACAATGTGGCGGTCTTCGCCCAGGAAAGTATTGATGATGGACGACTTGCCCACGTTCGGTTTGCCGACGACGGTGATTTTGGGGAGCTCGTCAATCACGTGGTCTTCCTCCTTGCTGAAATGGGAGACGACGGCGTCGAGCAGGTCGCCGGTGCCACCACCCGATACAGCGGAGATGGGGAACAGCTCGTCGAAGCCGAGAGCGTAAAACTCAGCGTAATCAAAGTAGTTCGACGGGCTATCAATCTTGTTAATAGCCAGATAGAAAGGTTTTTTGGAACGGCGAAGGATGGATGCGATTTCCTCGTCGAGCGGGGAAAGACCCTCGCGGCCGTCCACCACGAGCACAATCACGTCCGACTCCTCAATGGCCAGCTGCGCCTGCTTGCGGATCTCGGCCTCGAAAATGTCGGCGGAACCCACCACGTAGCCGCCCGTGTCAATCACGGAGAACTCGTAGCCACACCAGTCCGACTTGCCATAGTTGCGGTCGCGCGTCACACCGGCGATGGAGTCAACGATGGCCTCGCGGCTCTGCGTTAAACGGTTAAAAAGCGTGGACTTGCCCACGTTCGGTCTTCCGACCAGCGATAATATGTTTCCCATAGTTTTTGCGAATGTTTTGGTCCGATTATGCGGCAAAGACGTTGCGCACAACGTCCCCGCCTTCATTCACGAATACTCAAGTTAATAATAAGATATTGATTTAGAGAATATTAGCCAATTGCTCTTTCAACTTTTCAACTTCATCCTTCATACGCACCACGATTTGCTGGATATTGAAATCCGACGCTTTGGAACCCGTAGTGTTCACTTCGCGGCCCATCTCCTGAACGATGAAACCCAGTTTTTTGCCCTTGGATTCTGGCTCGTTCATCGTTTCAAAGAAATAATTGCAATGCTTGCGCAGGCGGACTTTTTCTTCTGTGATGTCTAATTTTTCAATGTAGAAAATCATCTCCTGCTCGTAACGGTTGAGATCGATTTGCTCCTTTTTCCGCAATTCCTCCAGCGACTTGTCGAACTTAGCGCGCAGATTTTCAATTCGTTGCGTTTCAAATGGAGTAATCTCGTCAATCATACCGTCAATCAGGCGGACGCGCTTTTCAAAATCAGCGGCGAGCACCTGTCCCTCGGAAATTCGGAACTGATCGACCTTGTCGCAGGCCGCCACGATGGCATTGGAAGCCATCTCCCACAACTCGTCGGGCAGCTCTTCCTTCGGAGTCGTCACCACGTCGGGCATTCTCAGCACCTGCACGAAGATGTCGCTTTCCACCTGGTTTTGCAGATCGAATGAGAGCGAGAGCAGCTCGTTGTAGTAAGCGCGGGCCAGTTCCCTGTTGATGGAAATAGCCGGGGCCTCGTTTTTCTCAACATAAATGGAGAAATCAATCTTTCCGCGTTCCAATTTCTGAGCCACAATGGAGCGGATTTCGTTTTCCTTGTCGCGGAAAAGTGGCGCGATTCGCGTATTAAGGTCCAGTTGTTTGCTATTTAAAGTCCTGATTTCCACAACGATATTCTTAGAAAACGCTTGGAAGGAAGCTTTACCGAAGCCAGTCATCGATTTAATCATAACACCGATATTTTAAGTTATAAACAAGTTGGCAAATTTACGAAAAAAAACGTTACGAAACAGAACGGATTTTACCACTTAAAAGTCTCAACAGGTTTCAGTTTGAAAGCGTTCTGACGGTGCAATCTGTCGATTTTCTCCTTGATGTCGGCGGGGGGTGTTTCCAGCCCGCGGATGTACTTGTCGAGGGTGGCGTAAGTGAAGCCGATTTTCTCCTCGTCGGTCTTAGAGTGCGGCAGGTCGTCGGTGGGAACCTTGTGCACCCACTCGTAAGGAAGCCCCATCAAATCGCCGATCTCAAGCAACTCGGTGACAGTGAGTTCCGCCAGCGGCTCCACGTCGGAGGCGCCGTCGCCAAACTTGGTGAGATAGCCGATATAGTTCTCGCTCAGGTTGCAGGTTCCCATCACGCGGCCGTTGTTCGACTGGCTGATGGCGTAAAGGGTCACCATACGCAGGCGCGGCGGCATATTCTGCTCCGCCTGCACCGACATTCCCGACTGCCAGCATTCGTGGCCAGAACGCTTCCCCTCTTCAAAAACAGTTCTCAGTCCCTGCGTCATCGGACCGATATTGGCCACTAGGAAACGGATGCCCAAGTAGGCCGCCACCGCGTCAGCACCGTGCAAGTCTTGTCCCGCATCCGGCATTCCGACACCAATAACGCGTTCTTTACCAAGCGCTTCCGCACACAAAGCCGCCATAATCGTGGAATCCTTTCCGCCCGAAAGCCCCACCACAGCGTTGCAGCCATTTCCGTTGCGCTCAAACCATTCGCGCAACCACTGAACCAGTCTCTCTTTTGTTTCTAAAGCATTGAATGTGTACATTTTATCTGATTTTTTGTTTTTCTAAAATAATTTGCAAAAATAATGAAAAAGAAGTTCCGTCGGGAAGAAAAATTTGCGTACCTTTGTCATCTTCAAAATGAGCAAAATGAAACGACACTACACCTTTTCAACGGGCGAGGCAATCGAGGCCAGCGTCAGCGATTTACGAAAATTGTTAGCAGAGAACCAGGAATATCTGAGGAACTACGAAGAGATGTTCGAAAGTTTGGACGAGCCGGCATACGTTGCCCGCGGAAACGGTTTCTGCGACACGCAATACAGCGAGGATTTCATTGACAATCAAATCGTTAAATACAAATCCAGGATTCAGGACTTAGAGGAATGGCTGTCGCGGCCCGCCGTGGCGAAAGACGACCTGCGTGCTGAAATGCGCCGTGTGAAGAAACAACACTCGCCAGAGGAATTGGCGGAGATGTCGGCAAAAATCATTGCGAACCTGGAGGCGTGCGATGAATTCCGCAAGGCGCAAACGGTGATGATGTATGCGGCGCTTCCCGACGAGGTGCTGACGCAAACGTGCATCGAGCGATGGCGCGACAGGAAACGGATCGTGCTGCCGACGGTCTGCGGCGACGACATCGTGCCCATCGCGATTGACGGGGACACGCGCTTCGTGACGGGCGACTTCAACATCAGCGAGCCGGAAGGCGAACCCTACGCCGGAAGTTACGACCTGATGGTGATTCCTGGAATGGCCTTCGACAGGAAGGGAAACCGGCTGGGGCGCGGACGCGGCTATTACGACCGCTTCCTCAAAAAATTCCCCGACGTGCGCAAAATCGGCATCTGTTTCGACTTCCAACTGCGAGAAAGCATCGCCACGGAGCCCGACGACGTGGCCGTTGACCGCGTAATCACCGCCCAATAAGCCATTTCCGAGCGGCTATTTGCGACCAAATCAGCGATTTGCGAAATTTTGCAAAAAAATTGCGCAAAAACGCTGATTTTCACAAAAAAATTGTACTTTTGCAAGCTTATAAACCAGTTTATAAAAAACTTCGTTATGAGCGAAATCATCACTGTGGGCGACAAGAAATTCGTCAAGTACATTTCCCAAAAAGAGATTGAAGCCGCCATCGACCGTGTGGCGGAAAAAGTCAACAAAGAGTATGAAAATGACATTCCTCTGATTATTTTCGTGCTCAACGGTTCCATCATTTTCGGTGCCGACCTGCTGAAACGGCTCACCATCCAGTGCAACATCTCCTGCATCCGCGTAAAATCGTACGAGGGAATGTCGAGCACGGCGAATGTCCGCAGCGTCATCGGCATTGAAGAAAAGGTGGAAGGCCGCCGCATTCTGATTGTTGACGACATCATCGACACGGGCAACACTTACGAATACCTGGTGAATATGTTCACCGAAATGAAGGCGAAAGACGTGAAGTTGGCCGCCCTGACCTACAAGCCCGAATCGTACAAGAAGCCCTACCCGCTCGACTTTGTCGGGATGGAAATCCCCAACAAGTTCATCGTCGGCTACGGAATGGACTACAACGAGCTGGGACGCAACCTCCCCGACATTTACCAAGTAGTTTCAGAATAGTTTAACATTATGGAAAAATTCAACATCGTTATGTTGGGCGCTCCCGGCTCCGGCAAGGGCACCCAAGCCAAACTTATGGCCGAAAAATTCAACCTCGCCCACATCTCCACTGGTGATCTTTTCCGCAAGAACATCTCCGCGGGAACCGCATTGGGCCAGGAAGCGCAGTCATACATCAGCCGCGGCGCACTCTGTCCCGACTCACTGACCATCAATATGTTGCACGACGCATTGGCACAGATGCCCGACATCAAAGGTTGCATCCTTGATGGCGTTCCGCGCACCATTGAGCAAGCCGATATGCTGGCGGGCAAAGGTGTGCCCACCTCACTCCCCATCCATCTGGTCATCAACCTCAACGTTGAGCAAGACGAAATCGTGCGCCGAATGCTGAAGCGCGCCGAACTGGAAGGCCGCGCCGACGACACGCCCGAAATCATCGAGAAACGCATCGCCAACTATTTCGCTCAGACCAAGCCGTTGGAGGAATATTACGAAGCGAAAGGCGTTTTGCGCCAAGTGAACGGAATGGACAGCGTGGAAGCCATCTCCAGCGCCATTGAGCAAGTCGTCAAAAACGCAATGTAAACATTTTCAATAATATACAACGAAAAAGGGAATTGCAAAAAACAATTCCCTTTTTATTTTCACCTTGCGGAATACATCCTACAATTTCATTTTTTTATCAATCTCATCGATGTCGTAGCGCATTTTCTTGTCGGTCTCGTAGAGGTCGCCGATGACACGGCAGGCGTGCAAAACGGTGGCGTGGTCCTTGTTGCCGCAGTTAAGACCGATGGTGCTCAGCGGGAGCTTGGTATATTTCTTTGCGAAATACATACAGATCTGGCGGGGCTGGGCCACTTCGCGGCGGCGCGTGGTAGTGTTGATGGTTTCAACCGGGATGTTGAAATAGTCGGACACGATTTTCTGGATGTACTCGATGGAGATTTCGCGCGAAGTGCTGCGCACATACTTGTCCACCATCTCGCGGGCCAGGTCGATGGTAATCTTCTTGTGGCTCAACGAGGCCTGCGCAAGCAGCGCGATCATAGCGCCCTCGAGTTCGCGGACGTTCGAGGTCACGCGGAGTGCGATGTACTCAATCACATCCTCCGGGAACTCAATGCCGCTGTTTTCCAGCTTCTTGGTCAGGATGGCCTTGCGGGTTTCCAGATCGGGTGCCTGCAACTCGACCACCAGACTCCATTTGAAGCGGTTGAGCACGCGCGCCTCAAAACCCGTGATTTCGGCGGGCGACTTGTCGGCACAAATGATGATCTGCTTTTTGCGCAGCTGCAAATGGTTGAAGATATTGAAAAACGCTTCCTGAGTTTTCGTCTTGGTGCTCAGGAACTGGATATCGTCGATAATGAGCACGTCAACCTTCTGATAGAAGTTGATGAAGTCAACGTAGTTGTTGTTGTGGTTGGCTTCCACGAACTGCTGGTAGAAGAGGTCGGAATTGACGTAGAGCACGACCTTGTCGGGGTAGTTCGACTTGATAGCGAGCCCGATGGCGTGTGCGAGGTGGGTTTTGCCGAGCCCGGTCTGCGAATAGATGAAGAAGGGGTTGTAGGGGGTGGTGCCGGGTTCTGCCTCCGCGATGGTTTTTCCTGCCATACAAGCGAAATGGTTGCACTCGCCTTCCACGAAATTGTCGAAGTTGAGCGTTTCGTTCAGGTTGCTTGGGATTTCCATATTGCGCAGGCCAGGAATCACATCAGGATTGGGGATGCGTTCGGGCTCCTGAAACGGATCGATGGGCTTTTTCGGCGGGTTTTTGGTGTGCATTGTCTGGTTGCCCACCAGCGTGATGCTCAGTTCGTCGCCCTTTTGTGTCTGCTCGCCCAAAATGATCTTGTACTTGAGCTTGCCAGCCGGTCCGAGTTCCTTTCTGATGACGGTCTTGAGCAATTTAGCAGCACTCTTCTCCAACCACTCGTAGAACACATAGCTCGGCACACTGATGGTTAACACATTGTCAACCAGCGACACGGGCTTGATCGGAACGAACCAGGTTTGGAAAATGTTCTCTGGCACATTATCTTTAATGAAATCCATACAGTTCTTCCAAACAGCAAGACAGTCAGACGTTGAATTCGGCATATTTTCTAATGTTGCAAAAGTCGTTTTTTATAAATTCTTATAAATAAGGGGATTAAAAATAAAAGCACCCGCTCATTTTCATTGTGCAAAAATGAACAAAAAAAAGTTAAAAAAAAAACGTTTACACTATTGATTATTAAAAATTATTGTACATAGAAAAATCAGTGTTTCGGGCGAAAAAAGCATCACTTTTTATGCCAAAAAACAGCACAAAAAGTGATGTTACGGATTATCAGAAAGTTAGCAATCAGCGGTCGGACATCATCAGGAACGCCTTAATGAAATCGTCAAGGTCGCCGTCCATCACGGCATTCACATTGGAGGTTTCGCACTGCGTGCGGAGGTCCTTCACCATCTTGTAGGGGTGCATCACATAGCTGCGAATCTGCGAGCCCCACTCGATGCGTTTCTTGCTGCTTTCAATCTCGGAAAGTTTCTCCCTTTTCTTTTCCAACTCGATCTGGTACAGCTGCGACTTCAACATCTGGAGCGCTTTCTCGCGGTTCTGGGCCTGGAAGCGAGTTTCCTGACACTCGACCACGATACCAGAAGGCGCGTGGTGCAAGCGCACGCCCGCCTCCACCTTCTTCACATTCTGTCGGCCGGGCCCGCTACTGCGATAGGTGTCCCACGTCAGGTCGGAAGGATTGATTTCTATGTTAATATCCTCATTGATAATCGGATACGCGAAGACGGAGGCGAACGACGTGTGTCGGCGGTTAGCCGAGTCGAAGGGCGAAAGGCGCACGAGGCGATGCACGCCGCTCTCGCTTTTCAGATAACCATAGCCGTAGGGGCCGTCAAGTTCAAGCGTGGCCGACTTGATGCCCGCCACGTCGCCCTCCTGCCGGTCGAGCAGCTTGATGGCGTACTTGTTGCGCTCGCCCCAGCGAATGTACATACGGAGCAGCATTTCAGCCCAATCGCAGCTCTCGGTGCCGCCAGCGCCGGAGTTGATGGTGAGAATCACGTTCGAGACGTCCTCTTCATTGCGCATCATATTGCGGAACTCCAGTTTCTCAATCACCTTCAGCGCCTCCGCATAGCTCTTGTCCAACTCGGCCTCCGTGGCCTCGTTTTCCAGAAAAAAATCATAGGTCACAGCGCACTCGTCGAACTTCTCGCTCGCCTTCTCGTACTCGCCAATCCACGATTTCACGAAACTGATTTCCTTCAGCAGCTTCTCGGCCGCCTTTGGATCGTTCCAAAAGCCATCCCCGTGCGAAATGGCCTCCTTTTCCTCTACTTCTTTCTGTTTTCCATCGATGTCAAAGACACCTCCTTAGCTCACTGAGCCTTCTAGACAAATCTTTAATTTCCTCGTTCTGAATCATACTTTTTATGTTTGATTTTATTTAATAACCGAATTAATTTCAGCATATTCGTAACCCTTTGACAGCAGAAAACGGAACATTTTCTCACGTTCGCCGCCAGGATTCTCGCGATTCCACTTTTCAACAAGATATTTCAGGTTTTCAATGTAAATATCGTCATCCATCTCGTCGATTTTCTGCTTAATAATGTCGGAAGCGACACCGCGCTGCGCCAGTTCGACCTTGATTTTGACGCGTCCCCAGCGCTTTATCAGCATTTTTCCGCGAATAAAACTCTCGGCGAAGCGAGCGTCGTCAACATACTTTTCCTCAATCAATTCCGCCAACAAGTTTTCCGCCTCCTCGGCTGGGACCAGCAGCTGAGCCATCTTCCGACGCACTTCCAAACAGCTGCGATCCTGGTAGCTGCAATATTTGCGGAGCTTATCGCCATTCGTCATCATCGCTTACAATATTATATTAAGGGAACAACCTATTTTTGGATCACCACCTTGCGAAGAGCCCAGCGGCTGCCGTCCCAGATTTTCAGCAAATAGATTCCGTTATGGAAAGGCATCTCGATTTCAACCGACTGGCTTTGCGGCTCAACCGACTTCACTTCTCTCCCCAAAGCATCATAAATCAGCACTTTACCCATCACATTTTGAGATTCGAGGATGATTTTGTCGGTAGCCGGATTGGGATAGACATTGATGAGAGAAATGTTATCGAAGTCGTTGATTCCCACGACGCAAGAGCTGGCCGACTGTTCACTTTCGCCCACGATGCAAACAGCAGTAACGGTATAGCAATTTTCTCCAGCGGGCATTGCGTAGTCGAAGAATGAATGCTCGGTGATGTAATTGGCTATCAACTGGTTGTCTCTGTACAGATTGTAATATAGGGCTTCCGGAGCCGGAGTCCACGTGATATGCGCGCCTCCCGGGACAGTTTGTGCCGTAACATTGGTCGGGGCCTGGTCGCACGCGATGCCGCAAGCGGGAGTATAATTGAGGAAACTCCCCGCCACGGGTGTCTGCTGCTGAGTATAAAGCGTCTGGCCGTCGGCATCCGTAATGGTGAAGGTGATGTCAGCATCGTAAACGCCAGAAACGAACCAGAAGGAGAGATTCTCTGCCTCGCAGGTATAAACTCGCTCCGAACGGCTTGAGCCGTCATCCAATGAAAGCTCCTGCCACACCGTGCCGCCGCGCTTAATCTGAATTTTGGCATCCTCCCAACCATTGGAAGAATAGTCGTGCATCTCAATATCCACAAAACAATTGCAAGGCAAAGTAGTAAATTCTCCCGCAATGGCCTGGCCGATAGAATTTTCAGCGCAAACAGGGCAAAGATTATAGTAATAATGGGTTCCACCATTCAAGAAATCGACGGTGAAGGAGGTGCCCACGAAAGTGGTGTCGAGCACGAGATCCAACGGCGCGACAGGCGCAGCGGGCGAAGTGGAGACGATCAAGTTCCACGCAGCCGGGGTCTCGTTTTCATCCAGCCATTCAAAAGTAGCGGAATTGCCCGTCACATCAGACACTTCCAGATTGACAGCGTGCCAGCAATCCGCATTTTGTTCAATGCTGACCTCATCCAACAAATAATAATTGAAATCGCTCATCGAATTATGGCGAAAAGCAATGTATCGTCCTGTTCCTGAAGTATTTGCATTTTCAAAAGAGACCTTATAAAAGGTCCATTCTCCTTCATTTTCCGGCACGAAAGTTCCCATTGACTCAAAAGAGGCGAGGTCATTATAATCAGACATCACGCCCACTTCAATGCTGCCCGAATACTGTGCGTTTTCCTTATAAAGGAAGAACGTAACTGCCACATTGTGAATATCTTCCAGAATAGCAGGCGTAATGGCGTATGTCTGGCTTTGCGACGGTGTGCAAAAGCGGAGACTCTTGTCTCCGTCGAGAGCAGCGGCATCGGTGGCAGAAGGAGTAGCGCACACCTGCGATGTTTCGCCATCCAAATAGGAATAGGTCAGGGGGCGCTGCCAGCAAGGAGGAAAGGCATTGGAACAAGTCCCGTAATTATCAAAACTCTCCTCATAAGGCAAGTAAAGAATGGTGCCACAGCCCGTTGTGAAAATGGTGGCGCGGGTCCAATCGCTGGCAGAGGTGCTGGAGCAAACCGACTGCACATAGGCATAATAAGTGGTGGTAGGATTGAGCGAAGCAATATTATAAAATGGTGATTGACAAGAAATTACAGTACCAGAAGCGGGATCCGCGAGAGGCGTTTCTGAAACCACGAGATTCCATTGTTCGGCAGTACCCATCTCAGTCCACTGCAAGTCGGCGCTATTGCCAGTGACATTGACGGCGAGAAGGTCTGACGGAGCAAGGCAGCCGTTGGCGGCACGCAAAGTCACTTCGTCGAGGAAACAGTTAGCACCGTGTCCCGACACGAACAAAAATCCGACATAAACCACTGGCTGACTGGCTGCTGCGGGAATGAACACGTTGTATTCGGTCCATCCGTCATACAATTCGCTGTAACGGGGAATCAGGTTTTGGGGAGCGTCGTTCCAAGTGGTCCCGTCAAAGGAATATTGAATCTGCACGCCTTCGTCGTTGGCGCAGGGAGCGCTATCGTGGTGCCATTTGAAATTCACATTCAAAACGTCGATGCCCATCGTATTCACGGGTGCCGACACGAGCCGACCCTGGTTGCCACTTGCGAGCGACGCACTATTCCAAGCCATCATACCCAAGCCAAGTGCTGGCGAAGTGGGAGGATTGGTGCCGAAACTGGAAAAATGCGGTGTTGAAGTTCCCGAAACCGCCTCCGCATTCCAACAGTCGGGCAGGACGTTGGGCTGTTCAAAATGCTCTTCCAAAGGAAGTTGAGCGACTGCGCAATCGGTGGTGAAGGAAACAGAGCTCCAACTGCTCATCTCATTAGCAGAGCAAAGCGAGCGAACATAAAAATAATACAACGTATTGGGCGACAAGTTATTAAGAGAGCAAGAAGTGGCGGAAACAGAAGTAGAAGGTAGTGTAGAGGGATTGGCCGAAGCGTTAGAAGTCAGCACATATTGCCATTGGGAAGCCGAGCCGACCTCGGTCCACGAAAGGGAAGCCGACGTTGAGGTGACGGCGGAGGCCTGCACGTTTAGGGGATTCATACAATTAGGAAGTTCGCTCACCACCACGTCGTCAACATAGCAGCGCACGGAGCCAACGGAACGGAGCACGATGTAACCCTCCTCGCCAGAATAGCTATTAAAGTGAATCTCAAAGGGTTGGAAGTCGGCAGTGGGCGAGAGCGAAACCGTCTGGACGACCGTCATAGCCGAGGGGTCGTTCAAATCGGAGAGCACGCCCACCTCAAGCGAGCAATCGCCCTGAAAGGACCTCCCCGTGAAATTGATTCGCAACTGACTGACTGACTGCGACAAAGCCGGCAAAGCGATAGAGCTCGTATTGCGGAAGCCCAAACAGGAAGCGCCGTCGATATTGGTAACGGAGGGCTGTCCCATATAGCCCTCTACAAGTGTCCAGCAATCTGGCACGACATCGGAGCTATAAAACGAGAAATTCTCTGAAAACGGGATTTCCCTAACGGCGCAAGCGGTTGTGAAAACGTTCCAATTCCATTCGCTGGCAGTGGTATCCGAGCAAAGACTCCGTACATAAACGTAATAGGAGGTCTCGGGGGAAAGTCCGCCGAACGTAGTGTCGGGATTGCTCACAGCGATGAGGTTCAATGTTGAAGGGTCCTCAACCTCAATAGTTGAGAAAGCCACCTGCCACGTAGCCGACTCATTGAAATCGTACAAGTAGAGGGACACCGAATTCTGTCCAATGCTTTCCTCGTCGATGATGATTTCCGGAGGATAGCATTCATTTTGCGCGCTGAGGGTGGTGACGACGGAAAGGCACATCAGCAATCCGACGAGTCTGCAAATAAAAGGTCGAAACATAATCAATATATTTAAAGAAAAAAAGCACTGCAAAATTACAGATTTTTTTTTAGCAGGAACCTTTTTTTTCAAAAATCTTTAGTAAACTTGCGGTTGCAACGCTTTACGATTGAGAAAGAGCGCAACTAACTGAACTACAAACAACTATGAGAAAGCTACCCTTCACTTCGCGCGGAGATTTCCTGGCAACCGTCACCTTATTGTTGCTCATCATTGCCGGGCTGGCATTTAACTTTTTTTACGACAAAGACGCGCCTTCCGATGCGGACTTTTCTGATTTTCAAAGTGTTGTATCAGAATTTTACGAGCAGCAAGCCTATCTCGCGGACTCTGCGGCGGCAGCCAAAGCCGCGCGCGACTCCGCCTACCAATACCGCTATTCGCACAAGCGATGGCCGCAACAACGGCATTTCTGGAATCATCGCGAACGGGAATACGATACGGCACGCCGACGAACCGACACGACACACTTCTCCCCCATTCCCCAAAGGCGGAACTACCACCTGGTGAAAGTCGAACTTAACAGTTGCGACACTTCCGACATCGTCAGGATTCCTGGCTTCGGCAGCAAGCGCGCACAAAAAATCGTGGATTACCGGCAGAAACTGGGTGGTTTTTACTCCTTCGAACAGCTCCGTGAAATCTACATTCTGCAAAATATTGACATCGCATACTGTGAAAAATACTTCATCATTGATGAAACACGGATCCGCAGAATCAACATCAACACAGCCACTTACAAGGAATTGTTGGCCCACCCCTATTTTGATGCCTACTTAGCGAAAACCATCACGCAATACCGTGCCCGCTCAGGAAAGATTCACAATCTGGAAGAATTCCAAAAAATCACGCACGCCTACCCTGAACTCATCACGCAACTCAAACACTACCTTCGTTTTTAATGCAACCCTATTTTCACATATTTTTACGGAATCACCCCCTTTTAGTCTTGTAAATGCAGCATCGCATTGTGCAAAGTGTTCACATAGAGGTAATTATCCGCATTGCAATCTCTCCGCTCAACACATTGCAAGTCCCGAATTGTCAGTTCTCGGCACGTTTTCTCCATTAATACATCATTATGAAACAGCCAGAAAAAGAAAAATTTCCTGATCATTTCCTTGAAATTTCCTGCGAAATTCTTGTTTGCGCCGAAAGCGACATTCATCCAATTAACCATTTAACCGACGTTAATCGTTTCCACGTCTCATAATTCCCATTGTCAGAAGATTCTTAAATTTTCTGCGTACAAATCTACCAAACTAAAAGGGATAATATCTGTATTTTTATTAAATTTGCACACTTCAGAAATAAAAGCGGACATCATTCTATCGGTTTTCAATCAAGATGGATTTTATGAAGAAAAACAAAATCGCACAACGGCTAAAGAATTATTTCAGCATACTGATAATCAGTGCATTGTCTATTTTCCTTTACAGTTGTTGCACTTCCAAACAACAGAGTCGGGAAAAAGAAAAACAGGAGCAAGGAGCAACACCTGACAACGGCATACGGAAGCTGAAAAAATCGCTGGGCGCAATTTCGCTGCCAGAAAACCTACAACGCGATGTCCCATACTTGGGTGAAATTGATGGGGAAACCGTGCTTTTACAATTCGACCGAATTGAGGACAAAAGCGGCGAAGGATTTTACTATCTCATTGACAATAAGGAAGAAGGAAATCGTGAACGATTCTCTGTGGAAGTTCAACGCAAAAAAATCCGCGCCACTTTTCAAAACCAGACGCACACCTTCACTTCCATTGAAATGAAGGAGACTGAAAAATCGTTCCAATTTTCTGCAAAAGAGAAAAACGCATTGCACAAGGGGCATTTTACCGTTTATGTGCGACCGCAATTCAAAGCATTTCCCAATCGTTACAAGGAGGAAATATTTGATTATAAGATAATTAAAAACATAAAATACGGCACAGCGAGCGGTTACTGGACCGACAAGAAAATCCCGACGGAGAAATACTTGAAGGAGATTATGGATGGAATCGGGAAGACGGCGTCGGAGCGGGAGTTAGACCTGCTAATGGACCTCTATCTTCCCAACGACACGGCGCTTGACGCTCGGCCGCTCATACTGTTCATCCACGGAGGCGCATTTTACATTGGCAACAAGCAAGACAATCCCATCGTGTTATGGTGCAAGCACTATGCGTCAATGGGTTACGTTGTCGCCTCCATCGACTACCGGATGGGCTTTCACCTGACGAAGCCGTCGATTGAGCGCTGTGGATACAAAGCCGTGCAAGACGCACACGCCGCGATGCGTTTCCTGATGCACAACCGCGAGAAATACAAGATCGACCCCAACTATTTGTTTGCGGCGGGCAGCAGCGCGGGCGGAATCACCGCACTGAACCTGGCCTTTATGCGGAACAAGAACCGTCCGAAATCAGTGTGCAACGACAAGAACGAGCGCCGCGACCTCGGAAATATCGAGACATCGGGCAACGCATTCACGGAAAGTTTCCACATCAAAGCCGTAGCCAATATGTGGGGGGCGGTCAGTGACCTTTCGATACTGGCCAACTCTCGCACCGACATCATCTCGTTTCACGGAGATGCCGACAACATTGTGCCTTACGGGCACGATGTTCCGTTTCAAGCGCTGAAGATGGGGCTCAACAAGACGCTGTTTGACAAGATGTACGGATCGTCCGTCATTCATCAGAAAGCCAAGGAGTTGGGATACCGAGAAGAGTTGCACACGCTCAAGGGATGCAGCCACGCGCCGCACGTTGACAAACAGAACAAGCCCAACCAGTACTTCTGGTTCATTCAAGAGAAAACCACAGACTTTCTCGCCAGGGAAATCGCTGGGGAAATCGGAAATATACGGCACGAGGAGGGGCAAATCTACAGCATTGACGCAGGAAAATTCAAGGAACTCACCTGGAAAATAGAGGGAGGCGTGGTGCTGAAAGAAAGCGGAAATCGAGTGTGGATTTACTGGTTCGCGGACGCCCCACAACAGCAGTTAGAGGTTTCGGGCATTCTACAAAACGGAGCGGCCATTCACGACATTTACAAAAGAATCTTCTGACAATGGGAATTATCGGAACTGCGGAATAACCGCTCAACACATCGCAAATCCCGAATTGTCAGTTCACAGCAATTCCTCTTTCTTTTTTTCTTTAGAAAAAGAAAAATATCCTGATCATTTCCTCGAAATTTCCCGCGCATTTCCTACATCACGCCGCAGGCGGCATTCGTCCATTCCACCATTCGTTCCTTCGTCCATTCATCCCATTAACCGTTTAGCCGACGTTTATCGTTTCCACGTCTCATAATTGCCATTATGCGAACACTTTGCGCAATGCGGTGCTGCATTTACAAAGAGTAACATTCAGATAAAAAAAATTAAATTTCGTGAGGAAATTATGCGTAAATTTGCCACGAATATTTTTTAATAATAAATATGAAAAAACTGTTATTGTTATGGGTGATTTTCAGTGTGATTATCAACATTTTCGCACAAGAAAACGGCAATGATTTGCAAACCATTGCGACACTTCGTTCCAACGGACGCATTGCGCTGGTGAAAAGCGAGTATCAAATTCCCGCTGACCAGTTTTTTGAGAAATACCACACCTATTTCGGACTCGGCACCGCCGGCGAAATGGTTCTGAAAGCGGTGGAACCTCTGCATAATGGGAGCCAGGCATTCCGCTATCAGCAGTACTATCACGGGATTCCGATAGAAGGCGCCACAATCATTCTGCACGAGAAAAACGGATTGGTAACCTATCTCAACGGTCAGTATGTCAAGCAGTTTGCGAAGCCGTTCACGCCCATTTTCGGTGCTGACGAAGCGATTGACTTGGCACTTGCGCAATCGCCCGCCTCGCAATACGCCTGGCAAGTGGAAGATTTGGAGAACGACCTTAAAGAGACGATGAAGGATGCTTCCGCCACTTACGCACCGAGAGCAAGTCTCGTTTACTATGACGCGCAACACTCAACTGACGCGCGCCAGTACCGTTTGGCTTACGAGATTCATATTTTCGCCATCAACCCGTTCTTTATCAACACATTCTACATTGATGCAACGACTGGCGACATTTTGAAAGTGCTAAAAAAAAATCAAAACGTTAACGTAGAAGTGCAGGCGGAAACGCGCTACAATGGGGTCAAGACCATTACGGTTGACTCGGTGAGCGCGGCATCGTACGTTTTGCGTGAGAACAGCCGCGGAATCGGCAACGGCATCTACACCCGCAATCTCAACCACGAGGGATCACTTTACGAACTTGAAACCAGCGGGGCTACCGACATTGTGGAGTCGGACAACTATTTCGACTCCGACCGAGTTGCCAACTCCGCACATTACGGAGCCGAGAAAACCTACGATTATTATTACGACAAATTCGGCCGCAACAGCATCGACAACAACGGTTTACGCCTGATGAGTTATGTTCACCTTGGCACGGGCGTTGAAAATGCGTGCTGGGACGGGACGGCTATGTTTTACGGTGACGGCACGAACGGACGCGAGTTCACCTGTCTCAACATCTGTGGACACGAAATCACGCACGGGCTCACCACTTACACTGCGGACCTCATCTACGAAGACGAGCCCGGTGCGCTGAACGAGGCGTTCAGCGATATGTTCGGGCAAGCGATTGCCTACTACGCCACCGACACTTTGCGCTGGACGTTAGGCGACGAACTCGGACAAGTTTTCCGCGATATGTCGAATCCGAAATCGAAGCAGAATCCCGACACGTATCACGGCCAATACTGGGAGAATCCCAACACCTCAGAAGATGCCGGCGTTCACACCAACAGCGGCGTGGCCAATTACTGGTTCTACCTGCTCTGCGAAGGTGGCGAGGGCTTGAACGACAACGGAACCGCCTACCACGTTGACGGCATCGGCATTGACAAGGCGGAGCGAATCGCATTCTACACGCTCACGGAAAACCTCGTCGAGACCTCCGGCTATGCCGACACGCGCGACCTCTCCCTGATGGTGGGCGCCGATCTGTACGGCGATTGCTCCGACGAAGTGTTCAACGTTGCGGCCGCTTGGAACGCGGTCGGTGTGGGGTATCGCTATTCCGACACCGCCATCTACATCGCCAATGTGCTGAGCCCCGCAACCGGCTGCTCGCTCGGCGATAACGAGCCCGTCGTGCTGGAAATCGCTTTCAACGCCTGCGACGGCGCGCTGCAAGCCGGGACCGCCATCGTTGTACGCGTCAACTGCGATGCGGGTGACAGCATCCTCGACACGATTGTGCTCACCGAACCGCTTCCCGCTGGCGTTTTGCTTCCCATCACCCTCAACGCCACCGTTGACGCCTCCACTCTGGGCCAACACCATCTGGACATTGCCGTGAAGACAGACTTCGCCAGCGACTTTTCCGACAGTCTGAGCAACTATACCTTCCAAAATCTCGTTTACCAAAACTCCGACATTCACGTCGTCGGCATTCCCTCCCCCGTTTCTTCCTGCTTTCTCACCGACCAGACCCCGATTGAGGTCTCCTTCACCTTCGACATCTGCGACAGCATTGCGGCCGGAGACTCCATTCGCTTAGGATACAAACTCAACTCTGGCGACACGATTGTGGAATGGCTTGTTCTTGATAGAACAATAACATCCTATGACACAATAACATACACTTTCAACCAGACTGCCGATTTCACCACAACAGCCAAGAACTCCCTGCGACTCATCGCAATGCAACCAGGCGACAACGACAATAGCGACAATACGCTCAGCCGCCAAATCGTGCGTCCCAAACGGCTCAATGAGGTTTCACGGCTGACCTTTGACAGCACCAATATGTCGCAATTTTATTACACGGAAATCGGTGCGAACGCGACGCTCAGCATCGGGAACCTGTCGGGGTACGACGGAGGGAAAGTCGTGAATATGAGTGCCGGAAACATTCTGGAATATTACAGCGAGCTGGAAATACCCGAGTCGGTGGAGTATTGGTGGCAATACAACAAAAGTTTGGACTCCCGCATCACTTTCTGTGCCGATGCTACCGATTATGCACAGTTCGCCATCCAGTTTGATTTGAAGCAGACTTCGGGATGCGATATGTACCAGCAACTGCTTGGCGAAGCACTTCCAGCGGAATTCGACTTCCGCAAGTCGAGTTCTATGCGCGTTTGGCTGGACGACGAGCTGGTGACCGACGACTTCATTCCCTCCACTGGGAGCAGCGATCCCTTCACCACGCACGCCATCAACCTCAGCGAACACACAGGCGCCCTGCACAGCGTCACCTTCGAGTCGAAATGCGTTGCGGGAGACCTTCTCACCTTCCAACTCGACCACGTTTACCTCGACAACATCGCGATTCTGCAAAGCGACGGCATTCACACCTACCGTCCGAACGCCCCAAGCTGCTTCGTGTATCCGAATCCGACCTCGCAAAACGTCACCCTTCAGATCTCTGGTCTGGAGCAAAACGCTGTTTACCAGATATATGACCTCAGCGGAAAATTGTTATTCACGAAAAATATCGAAGGCGAATACACCGACATCCATCTCGGAGCGCTGGCTAACGGCATTTACATTTTGAAAATCGTCAGCGGCAACGAACTGGTTGGAACTTCGAAAATCATCAAAAACTAAGAACTACGAGCAAGATGCCCTACCGCATAGATGTTGACCAAGTACTGGCGGCGAAGAGTCCGAAATGGCACCGCCGCATTCCCAAGTGGCTGATACGCAAGCTTGAGCGCATCATCCACCAGGAAGAGATGAATGCTTTTTTGGAAACGCACAGCGACGACCATTCACTGGAATTCGCCAACAATGTCATCCAGATGTTGGGTGCGAACTATCAAATCCGCAACGAGGAGAACGTGCCGCGGGAAGGCCGCCCGATTGTGGTGTCCAACCATCCGCTCGGCGGGCTGGACGGGCTTTGCTACATCAGTCTGTTCTCGCAATACAGAAGCGACATCAAGTTTCCCGTCAACGACCTGCTGATGAATATGAAACCGATGTGCGAAGTCTTCGTTCCCATCAACAAGCACGGCAGTTTGAACCGCGCCGCGGTAACACAGCTCAACGACACCTTCGCCTCCGACGAGCTGATGCTCTATTTCCCGGCCGGACTATGCTCACGCAAACAGAAAGGCGGCATCATACGCGACCTTGAATGGAAGCCGACCATCATCAGCAAGGCGAAACAATACAAAAGAGACATCATCCCCGCTTATTTTGATGGGAAAAACAGCGATTTTTTCTACAATCTTGCCAGATTCAGAAAGAAAATCGGCATCAAATTCAATATTGAAATGATTTACCTGGTAGATGAGATGTATCGTCAGAAAGGCAATACTTTCACAATAACTTTTGGAGAGCCAATATCTTACAATACTTTTGACAACAGCCGCACCGCTCTGGAATGGGCAGCGTGGTTGAAAGAGAAAGTTTACTCTTTAAAATAGAAGACAATGGAAAACCTTATTGAACCCATATCTAAGAAAATCCTCAAATCGGAACTGACGCCCGAGCGATTCCTTCGCAAGACAAACGCCATTGACAACGAGATTTATATGATTGATGCGCACAATGCGCCGAACGTGATGCAGGAAATCGGCCGACTGCGCGAATACACTTTCCGCACCGCCGGCGGTGGCACTGGCTTAGCCGCCGACATCGACGAATACGACACTGCCGACGTGCCGTTCAAGCAGCTCATCGTGTGGAACGAAAAAGACCAGGAGATTGTGAGCTCGTACCGTTTCATTATGGGCTGCGACGTGCCGCTCGACGAAAACGGCTATCCCCACACTCCCTGTTCCAAACTCTTCCATTTCTCCGACAAGTTCATTCACGGTAAATGGCAGAAAACCATTGAGTTAGGAAGAAGTTTCGTACAACCCAAATACCAAGCGACGACCAACGCGCGACTCGGACTTTTCTCGCTTGACAATATGTGGGACGGACTCGGCACCCTCATCGTTGACAATCCTGAAATGGAATACTTTTTCGGGAAAATGACAATGTACAACAGCTACAACCGACTGGCGCGCAATTGGATCCTCAGTTTCCTGACCAAGCATTTCAAAGGCGACACATCGCTGATGAAGCCCTTTTCGCCCACACAAAAAACGCCGAAAGTGTTGCGTGAAATGTTCACAGGCAACACCATTGGCGATGACTTTAAAATATTGAACAAGAATATCTTAGACCTTAAAACGTCCATACCGCCGCTCATCAAGGCCTATATGTCGCTCTCCTCCACAATGCAGTATTTCGGAGCTTCCGCGAACGAGGAGTTCGGCGACGTAGAGGAAATTGCCATCCTGATCACCATCAAGGATATGTATGAAAAGAAAATCCAGCGGCACGTGGAATCCTACCACGGAAAAGGAAAAGAAAAAAGAATCAGAAGAAGAGCGAGAAGAAATGAAAATCAATAGTGCTGTCTATTTGCAAAGTGTTGTCGATTGGAGGAAATGTCCCAACGGCAATTTTCCAGAATTCGCCTTCATCGGGCGCTCCAACGTGGGCAAGTCGTCGCTCATCAATATGCTGACGCAAAACAAATCGTTGGCGAAGACCTCTTCCAAGCCGGGGAAAACGCAGACCATCAACCATTTCATTATCAACAACAATTGGTATTTGGTTGACTTGCCGGGGTACGGCTACGCCAGCATCTCGAAAACAATGCGCGAAAAATGGGCGAAAATGATTGACGAATACCTGATGCGCAGGCCGAACCTGCAATTGGTTTTCGTACTCATTGACTCCCGGTTGGAACCGCAAAAGATTGACATTGAGTTCATTAATGGGCTTGGAGAAAAAGGTGTTCCCTTCTCCATCATCTTTACAAAAGCCGACAAGGTTTCGAAGACGCAGTTGCAGCGCAACGTTGACGCTTTCCGCAAGAAACTGTTGGAAACGTGGGAAGAACTGCCGCCGCACTTTGTTTCGTCAGCCGAGAACGGACTGGGCCGCGAGGAGATTTGCGACTACATTGACAGCATCAATCAGGAGGCGGAAAATGAAAATTTGAACCAGGAAAATTAATTGACTATAAATTATTATTAATATAAACATCAAGAAATGAAACAGTTAATTGAATGTGTACCCAATTTCAGTGAGGGAAGAAATCTTGACATCATCAAACAGATCACGGACGAAATCGAAACCGTAGAAGGCATCAGCTTGTTGGATGTGGATCCGGGAGCGAGCACCAACCGCACGGTAGTAACCTTCGTTGGCGAGCCGGCCGACGTGATGGAAGCCGCCTTCCGTGGCATCCGCAAAGCGCAGGAGCTCATCGATATGCGCGGTCATCACGGTGACCACCCGCGTTTCGGAGCCACCGACGTTTGTCCGTTTGTGCCCGTCGCCAACATCACGATGGAAGAGACGGCCGAATTCGCTCGTCAGCTGGCGAAACGCGTCGGCACCGAACTCGGCATTCCCGTATTCTGCTACGAAAATTCCGCTTTCAAGGAAGAACGCCGCAACCTGGCCAACTGCCGTCAGGGCGAGTACGAAGCGCTGAAAGAACGCATCTGCACCAAAGAGTGGAAACCGGATTTCGGTCCGAACAAGTTCACGGAAAGCGTGGCCAAGAGCGGTGCTTCCGCCATCGGCGCCCGCGACTTCCTCATCGCCGTCAACTACAACCTCAACACCACCTCCACCCGTCGCGCCAACGCCATCGCTTTCGATGTTCGCGAAAAAGGCCGCAAAAAACGTGAAGGCAACCCCATCACGGGCAAAATCGTGAAGGACGAAAACGGCAATCCCGTAATGATTCCCGGCACGCTGAAAGGCACCAAGGCCATCGGCTGGTACATTAAAGAATACGGTGTGGCACAAGTTTCAATGAACATCACGAACACGCGCCTCACCCCGCTGCACGTTGCTTTTGAAGAGGTCTGCAAGAAGGCCGCTGCCCGTGGCATCCGCGTCACCGGCACCGAAATCGTCGGTCTGGTTCCCAAGTCAGCCCTCATCGACGCCGCCAACTATTTCTTGGCCAAACAACAGCGCTCACTCGGTATCGACGAAGCCGAAAAGATGAAAATCGCCATCAAATCGCTCGGTTTGGACGACCTCAAACCGTTCAATCCGGAAGAGAAAGTGATTGAGTATATGATTGCCGACAAGTCGGGCAACCGCCTGGTGGATATGACCTGCGAAGGTTTCGCCAACGAAACGGCCTCCGAAAGTCCGGCTCCTGGCGGCGGTTCCATCTCCGCCTATATGGGAGCTCTCGGCGCCGCATTGGGCACGATGGTGGCCAACCTGTCGTCGCACAAGCCCGGCTGGGACGCGAAATGGGAATACTTCTCCAAAGTGGCCGTGAAAGGTCAGGCACTGAAAGAAGAACTCATTCACCTGGTGGACGAAGACACCAACGCTTTCAACCTGATTATGAACGCGTTCGGTCTTCCTAAAGGAACGGAAGAAGAGAAGGCGGCCCGCAAGGCAGCCATCCAGGAAGCCACGAAATACGCTACCGAAGTGCCTTTCAAAACGGTGCAGAAATCATTTGAAGTGTTCGAGATTTGCGAAACGATGATCAAGAAGGGAAATCCGAACTCCGTGACCGATGCCGCCGTGGGCGTTCTGTGCGCCGAAGCAGCCGTTACCGGCGCCTATATGAACGTGAAAATCAACGCCTCATCATTGGAAGACAAGGATTTCGCCAACAAGATTGTGGGCGAGGCCCGCGACTACCTGATGAAGGCGCGCCGCACCAAACAACGCCTCATCACGGCCGTTGACAAGCGCTTGGACTTCTAAGCAAACCGAAAGAGAGGATCAATGGATCCTCTCTTTCGGATTTATCCCGTATTCGTTTTCACCCCGCTGGCCAGGCGCAAACAACATCACAATCGGATAAAGTGGAATGAGCTGCCACAAACCGGAACGACCAAGGTCATGACAACGCTTTGCGCCTTGGAACAACACTCCCATTCCCAAAATAAAACTTGGGATAATGAGTACGACCGGCATTCCAGAAAACAGCACTGCGAATATCCCATTAATCAGCCCAGAAATAATAATGGTCAAACCATATTCCAATCGGCGTATGCGACCTTCTGAAGAGTAAATATTTTTAAACATAATGCAATGATTTATTGTACGTTAAACACAAGACAACTCATAAGGAGATAAAACGGAAAGCGTTCATTCTTAAAGGTTGTGCAAAAGTACAGAAAAGATAAGAACGGACGGAATATTGCAAGGCTTGCAGTGCCAGCCAAACAAAAAACGGTCAGCAATAGAAATACTGCTGACCGTTTTCGCTATCGTGTGGCGATTAGAGTTTCACAATTCTCGCCTTGATACTGAGGCCTTCGGCGATTTCGAAGAGCTCACCATCCACTTGCGGCTTGATCTCAAAACGCTCGCAAAGGGTTTCGGTTCTGATGTAATCGGCGAAAGCGGTGAACGCGTTGTCTAACTGCGCATTGCTTTCAATTTCAACCGAAATCTTGTCCAAAACATCGAGATTGGAATCCTTGCGGAAATTCTGGATACGGTTGACCAATTCGCGGGCGTAACCTTCGTTGAGCAGTTCTTCCGAAAGCTCAATGTCGAGAGCCACAGTAAGCGTGTCCTGGTTGGCGACAACCCAGCCCGGAATATCTTCGGCCACGATTTCCACATCGGTGACATCAATGACAACATCCTGACCTTCAACCTGAATAGTGGCGTTTCCATTCTTTTCGATGGCGCGGATGTCGTCCTGGCTAAAAGCGGTGATGGCAGCGGCCACCTGTTTCATAATCTTGCCGCACTTCGGTCCTAACTTTTTGAAATCCGGCTTGATACGTTTCACGAAGATGCCAGCTTCATCGTTCACGAACTCAATTCCCTTCACATTCACTTCGTGGAGGATGAGGTTCTGCACCTTTTCAATTTGTTCTTTCAAATTGGAGGACTCGGTCACCGGGATCATAATCTTGGCCAGCGGCTGACGCACGCGCAAGTTGGATTTCTTTCTCAGAGAAAGAATCATTGAAGAGAGTTGCTGTGCGAGTTGCATTCTTTCCTCCAACAGCTTGTCAATCAGGTCTTCACGCACCTGCGGATAGGTGGAAAGGTGTACGGAAGCAACCGTTTCGCGACGCGTGATGCTGTTCAAATCAAGGAACAACTTGTCCATAAAGAACGGAGCGATGGGCGATGCCACTTTGGCGATGGTTTCCAAGCAGGTGTAAAGGGTTTGGTATGCGGAAAGTTTGTCTTTTCCCTCTCCTTTCCAGAAACGGCGGCGGCAAAGACGTACATACCAGTTGCTTAAATATTCGTTGACGAAATCCTGGATTTCGCGGCCCGCCTTCGTCGGCTCGAATTCAGCATAATATTCGTCGCAATGTTTCACCAAAGTATTCAATTCGGAAAGGATCCAGCGGTCGATTTCAGGACGCTCGGCATTCGGGATATCAGCTTCCTTGTAGTCGAAACCGTCGATGTTGGCGTACATTGCGAAGAAATTGTAAGTGTTGTAGAGCGTGCCAAAGAACTTGCGCTGCACCTCGGCAATGCCTTCGGGATCGAACTTGAGGTTGTCCCACGGCTGCGCGTTGGTAATCATATACCAGCGGGTAGCATCCGGCCCGTACTTCTCAATGGTTTCAAACGGGTCAACCGCATTGCCCAAGCGCTTTGACATCTTGTTGCCCTGCTTGTCCAGAACTAAGCCATTGGAAACCACTGCCTTGTATGCGACAGAATCGAAAATCATCGTGGCAATGGCGTGAAGCGTGAAGAACCATCCACGGGTCTGGTCAACGCCTTCCGCGATGAAGTTCGCGGGGAAGTTCTTTTCAAAAATCTCTTTGTTCTCAAACGGATAATGCCACTGGCAATAAGGCATTGCGCCAGAATCGAACCACACGTCGATGAGGTCGGTTTCGCGGAACATCTTTTGTCCGGTAGGCGAAACCAGCACGATGTCGTCAACGTAAGGACGATGCAGGTCGATTTTGTTGTAATTTTCCTTGCTCATATCGCCGGGGACGAAATCCTTGTAAGGATTTTCCTTCATAATGCCAGCGGCGACGGCCTTGTTGATTTCGTTAACCAGCTGTTCCACAGAACCGATGCAGATTTGTTCCTTCTTGTCCTCCGACGTCCAAATGGGGAGCGGAGTGCCCCAGAAACGCGAGCGCGAGAGGTTCCAATCAACGAGGTTTTCGAGCCAGTTGCCAAAGCGGCCGCTTCCGGTAGCAGCAGGTTTCCACTGAATGGTCTTGTTCAGTTCAATCATCCGCTCCTTCACCACCGTGCTCTTGATAAACCAGGAATCCAGCGGGTAGTAAAGGACGGGCTTATCGGTACGCCAGCAATGCGGATAGTTGTGAACGTGCTTCTCGATCTTGAAGACCTTATGTTCGGCCTTGAGCCAGAGGCAGATGGAAACGTCGAGTGTTTCGGGTGACGGTTCGCCCTTCTCGTAATCGGGTTTCACATAGCGGCCCTCAAACTGGCCATACAAATCTGTATTTACTTGATTTTTAACAAATTGCTCATCCAATTCGCTCATCAGGAAGAACTTGCCGGTCTTGTCAACCATCGGCTGCGGATTGCCCAATTTGTCGGTGAGCAACATCGGAGCGATGCCGGCATCGTTGGCCACACGCTTATCATCGGCACCGAAAGTGGGTGCGATGTGAACGATGCCCGTACCATCCTCAGTGGTAACATAGTCGCCGGGAATCACTTCGAAGGCCTTGCCATCGGGACGCATAAACGGAATCAGCTGCTCGTATTTGATACCCGTCAGTTTTTCGCCCTTGATTTCAGAAAGAATCTGGAACGGGATGTTCTTGTCGCCGGGCTTGTAGTCCTCGAAAGCGAGGTCCTTGTTCTTTTCGGGGAAGAAGGAGCCGACGAGCGGTTTGCCCAAAATCACGAGAACGGGGTCGCCGCTGTACGGGTTGAAAGTCTTCACCAGCACATAGTCGATTTTGGGACCGACGGCGAGCGCCGTGTTTGACGGAAGTGTCCACGGAGTGGTAGTCCAGGCGAGGAAATAGAGGTTAGCAGGAACGCCTTGTTCACCGATAAACATTTGAACCTCAGTGGAAAGCACCTGATCCTGGCGCACCTTGAACTGGCCCACGCAGGTGGTGTCTTTCACATCCTTGTAACAACCGGGAAGGTTCAACTCGTGAGAGCTGAGGCCTGTGCCTGCGGCGGGCGAATAGGGCTGAATCGTATAGCCCTTATACAACAAACCTTTTTTATAAAGTTCTGATAATAAATACCATACGGTTTCAATATATTTATTATCAAAAGTAATGTACGGATTGTCAAGGTCCACCCAGTAGCCCATTTTCTTGGTGATGTCGTCCCACATATCCTTAAACTTCATCACTTCCTGGCGGCAGGCCTTGTTGTAATCCTCAACGGAGATGGACTTGCCGATGTCTTCCTTGGTGATGCCGAGGGTTTTCTCAACGCCCAATTCAACGGGGAGTCCGTGCGTGTCCCAACCGCCCTTGCGGCCCACATACTTGCCTTTCAAAGTCTGATAGCGACAAACAATGTCCTTGAGCGAGCGTGCGAGCACGTGGTGAATACCCGGCTTGCCGTTTGCTGACGGCGGTCCTTCAAAGAAGACGAAAGAGGGCGCTCCCTCACGTTGTTTCAAGCTTTGAGCAAAAACATCGTGGTCTTCCCAATATTTCTGCATTTCCTTGCCAATATTTGACAAGTTAAGTCCGTGGTATTCAGTATATTTACCCATATTTTTATTAGTTTAATAATTTTTTAATCAAAGGGTGCAAATTTACAAAAAAATCTGTTTTACGCTTTGAGCATTTCGTAAAAATCAGTTTCCGAAATGATGGGAACGCCCAGCGATTCGGCTTTCTTGCGCTTTTCGGGTCCCATCTTGTCGCCAGCGAGCACAAAAGTGGTGTTTTTGGAGATGGACGACACATTTTTTCCGCCATTTTGTTCAATCATCCGCTTGATTTCGTCGCGGGAGATGGAAAATACGCCGCTCACCACAATGCTTTTGCCGCTGAGCGTTTCTGAAAGGGCCGCCGACTCGTCGTCAGAGAGTTCGAATTGCAGTCCGGCCGCTTTCAGTTTTGCGATTATTTCTTGATTTTCAATGTTTTTGAAATACTCAATAATGCTGTCGGCCACACGGTCGCCCACGTCGTTCACCTCCAGGAGTTGCTCTTTCGAGGCCGCCGCCAACACATCAATAGTCTTGAAATGGCGAGCCAGTTTCTTGGCGGTGGTTTCGCCCACATAGCGGATACCGATGGCGAAAAGCACGCGTTCAAAAGGAACTTGCTTCGACTGCTCAATGCCCGCGAGGATGTTCTCAACCGTTTTCTCACGGAAACTCACAACGCGCTCGCTCCTACCCTCTTCCGCAGGGAATTTCTTTTCCAACCCAAGCAACTGATTGAAAGTGAGTTGATAAAAATCGGCAATGTTTTTCACCAGTCCGTTTTCAAAAAGGATTTCCACTTTTCCTTCGCCCAAAGAATCGAGATTCATTGCTTTGCGAGTGATAAAATGTTCCAATTTCCCTTTGATTTGCGGGGCACAATGCTGTTCATTGGGACAGAAAGTGCCCGCCTCGTCGGCATTGCGGAGCAGTTCGGCGCCGCAAACGGGACAGTGAGTGACAAAGGGAACGGGTTGTGCGCCGGGCTGACGTTTGTCGAGGTCAACGCCCACGATTTTGGGGATGATCTCACCGCCTTTTTCCACAAAAAGGCAGTCGCCTTCGCGAATGTCAAGGGCGGCCATCACATCGGCGTTGTGCAGCGTGGCGCGTTTGACGATAGTGCCCGCCAGCGGAACGGGTGCCAGATTGGCGACAGGCGTCACGATGCCAGTTCTACCTACCTGGAAATCAACGCCCAGCAGCTGCGTGGACTGTTTCTCGGCCTTGAACTTGTAGGCGATGGCCCAGCGCGGATTCTTGGCCGTCATTCCTAACAATTGCTGGAAAAGGAAACTGTTGACCTTGATGACAATGCCATCGATGGGGAAATCCAGTTTTTTGCGTTCGATGTCCCAATGGTGCATAAAGTCGATGACCTCGGAAATGTTCTTGGCTTTTTGCAGCACGTCGGGAACGCGGAAGCCCCATTCGCGGAGCTGCTGAACGCTGTCGTAATGCGTGGTTCGCGGAAGGTTCTCGCCCATCACATAATAGAGGCGGAAATCGAGGCCACGTCGGGCCACTTCGGCGCTTTCCTGCAATTTGAGGGTGCCGGAGGCGGCGTTGCGCGGATTGGCGAAGGGGGGCTCGCCGATATCCTCCCGCTCGCGGTTGAGCGCCTCGAAACGGGCAAACGGCATCAGGATTTCGCCCCGCACCTCGAAAAAGTCGGGATAGCCACTCCCCTGCAAGCGCAGCGGCACCGACTTGATAGTGCGCACGTTGGCAGTCACGTCGTCGCCCTTCGTGCCATCGCCGCGCGTCACGGCCTTCGTCATCACGCCCTTTTCGTACCAAATGCTGATGGCGAGCCCGTCGTATTTCAACTCGCAGGCATATTCCACATCATCAAACACCACCGACTTGACACGGGCATCGAAGTCGATAAGTTCTTCTTCGGAGTAAGTGTTTCCCAGCGAAAGCATCGGGTAAACGTGCTTCACCGTTTCAAATTTCTTGGTCACGGTGCCGCCCACCCGCTGCGTGGGACTGTCAACCTGCACAAACTGCGGATACTGCCTTTCCAGTTCCTGCAAATGGCGCAACTTCTGGTCAAACTCATAATCGCTGATAACGGGAGCATCCAGCATATAGTAATTGTAATTGTGCTGGTTGAGCTCCGCTGTCAATTGTTGGATTTCTTGTTCGGGATTCATATTTTTTAGGGGAAAATGGTTCATTCAAATTTCGCGAGCCCCACGCTGAGCAGGGGCTTCCTGATGCGAAAGTGAAGTGATTAATTATCGTTTTTATGTCGGATGGCGCGGATGATGAAGAACACCAGGAACGCGGTAATGCCGCCGCCCACGACGCCGTAGTACATATCGCGTTTCTGGTCGGCGGGATAATCGAACATATAAACGAACACACACAGCACCACCACCACGATGGCGAGGCGCAACAAATCTTTCCAAGCGTCTTTCATAACAAACAGTTTAGTAAAAAAGTAGAGACGCTGTAAAAACGTCTCTACTCAACGATTTTATTGCAAATTGGCAATTTGTTCCTTTAGGATTCTGATTTTCTCCTCGGCGTCGGCTTTCTTTTTCCGTTCCACATTCACAACGGCCTCGGGCGCATTGTTCACGAACCGCTCGTTGGAGAGTTTGCCCATTACCGATTTCAGGAATTTCTCCATATATTCCAAATCGGCGTTCAGCTTCTTCAGTTCTTCTTCCACATTGATGCTGTCGGCCACCGGAATCAGGTATTCCACATTGTTTTCAATGAAAGAGCAAGTGCCCGCCACCTTTTCAGCAACATATTGAATATCAGAAAGATTGCAAAGCTTTGTAATAATGGAATCCATTTCGCTGTCCACATTTTCTTTCTTCAGGACAAGCAGCTGGATTTGATTTTTCTGAGCGATATTCTTGTCGTTGCGCACGCGGCGAACGCCTTCAATCACTTTCTGGGTTTGAGCGAAACGCACGAGGATGTCGTTGCCAGCCATATCGGCGACGAACTTGGGCATTTCGGAGACCATAATGGACTCGTTTTCGCCACGCTGACGCAATTCGTGCCACAGTTCCTCGGTGATGAAAGGCATAAAAGGATGCAGCAGTTTCATCAGATTCTCGAAGATGTCGATGATGCCGTCATAGGTTTTCGCATCGATGGGCTGTTGGTAGGCGGGTTTCACGATTTCGAGGAAGTAGGAGCAGAACTCGTCCCAAACCAGCTTGTAAGCCGCCATCAGCGCATCGGAGATGCGGAACTTGTCGAAATGGTCGTTGATTTCGCCGAGCACTTCGTTGAAACGGTGGTTGAACCAGTTGATGGCAGCCGCGGAATGGAGCGGCTGCGGCAGTTTATCGTCAACCTGCCAGCCCTTCACGAGGCGGAAGGCGTTCCACATCTTGTTGCTGAAGTTGCGTCCCTGTTCGCACAAACTCTCGTCGAACAGCAGGTCGTTGCCGGCGGGAGAGCTGAGGAGCATACCCATACGCACGCCGTCGGCGCCGTACTTTTCCATCAGCATAATGGGGTCGGGGGAATTGCCGAGCGACTTCGACATTTTGCGGCGGAGATGGTCGCGGACGGTTCCGGTGAAATAAACGTGCTTGAACGGGATGGCCTTGCGCCATTCGAGCCCCGCCATAATCATACGGGCCACCCAGAAGAAGATGATGTCGGGAGCGGTGATCAGAGCGGAAGTCGGATAGTAATAGTTAATTTCCTCGTTGTCAGGATGTTTCATTCCATCAAAGACGGAAATCGGCCACAGCCAGGAGCTGAACCAGGTGTCGAGCACGTCTTCATCTTGCTGCAAATCGGCGAGGGTGAGGTTGAGTTCGGGGAACTTCTGCTTAGCGATTTCGAGAGCGGCCTCCTTGGTTTTGGCCACCACGAACTCCTTGTTAGGCAAATAGTAAGCCGGGATGCGGTGTCCCCACCAGAGCTGGCGGCTGATGCACCAGTCCTTCACGTTCTCCATCCAATGGGAGTAGGTGTTTTTGAACTTGTCGGGATAGAAGCGGATTTCGTCGTTCATCACGGCGTCGAGAGCGGGTTTCGCCAGCTCGTCCATCTTGCAGAACCACTGCACCGACAGTTTCGGCTCAATGACCGCGTTGGAGCGTTCGGAATAGCCGACCTTGTTGTTGTAATCCTCGATTTTCACGAGTGCGCCGGCCTGTTCGAGCAAGGGCAGGATGTCCTTACGCGCCTGGAAGCGGTCAACGCCCACGAGGAACTGCGCGTTTTCGTTGAGCGTGCCATTATCATTGAAGATGTTGATGGTGTCAAGATGATGTTTCAGGCCGAGGTTGTAGTCGTTGATATCGTGAGCGGGGGTGATTTTGAGGGCGCCGGTGCCGAACTCGCGTTCCACGTACTCATCGAAGATGAGGGGCACGGAGCGGTTCACGATGGGGACGATGGCGCGTTTGCCCTTGAGGTGCTGGAAGCGCTCGTCGTCGGGATGCATACAGATGGCGGTATCGCCGAGAATGGTTTCGGGGCGGGTGGTCGCGATGGTGACGTAATCGTTTTCGGTTCCCTCGATTTTGTATCTAACGTAATAAAGTTTCGACTGTTCTTCCTTGTAAACCACTTCCTCGTCGGAGACGGCGGTGAGGGCCTTGGGGTCCCAGTTGACCATACGCACGCCGCGGTAGATTTTTCCTTTGTTGTAAAGGTCGATGAACACGTCGAGAACGGCGTCGGAGAGCACGGGGTCCATTGTGAAGCTGGTGCGGTCCCAGTCGCAGGAAGCGCCGAGTCGGCGGAGCTGTTTGAGGATGATGCCGCCGTGTTTTTCCTTCCATTCCCAGGCGTACTTCAGGAATTCCTCGCGGGTGAGGTCGTGCTTGTCGATACCTTTTTCCTTAAGCATATTCACCACTTTGGCTTCGGTGGCGATGGAGGCGTGGTCGGTGCCGGGCACCCAGCAGGCGTTGAAGCCCATCATACGGGCGCGGCGCACGAGAATATCCTGGATGGTGTTGTTGAGCATATGTCCCATATGGAGCACGCCGGTAACGTTTGGCGGCGGAATCACCACGCTGAAGGCGGGACGGCTATCGGGTTTGGAGGCGAACAGCTTATGGTCTTCCCAGAAGCTATACCATTTATTTTCAATTAATTGCGGTTCGTACTTAGTTGCAATTTCCATTTTTAGTATAATATATAAATGTATAAACAAACGATTAGCTGTAAGCTTCTTTCAGACGTTCGGCGTTTTCAGCCACCTGCAAGGCCTCGATGGTCTCCTCGATGTCGCCGTTCACGAAACCGATGAGGTTGTACATTGTGAGGTTGATGCGGTGGTCGGTGACGCGGTTCTGCGGGTAGTTGTAGGTACGGATTTTGGCGGAGCGGTCGCCGGTTGACACCATTGTCTTACGTTTTGACGAAATCTCGTCGAGATATTTCTGGTATTCGCGTTCGAAGAGGCGGGTTCTGAGCACGCTCATCGCCTTCTCGAGGTTGCGGATCTGGTTTTTCTCGTCCTGGATGGCGACGACGATGCCGCTGGGGATATGCGTGAGGCGGACGGCGGAATAGGTGGTGTTGACGCACTGGCCGCCGGGGCCTGACGCGCAGTAGGTGTCCTTACGGATATCGCTCATCTTGAGTTCCACGTCGAACTCGTCGGCTTCGGGGAGCACCACGACGGAGGCGGCGGAGGTGTGTACGCGGCCCTGCGCCTCGGTTTGCGGCACGCGCTGCACGCGGTGCACGAAGTCGGA
>JAZQOJ010000014.1:0-17273 GCA_045627805.1 Bacteroidales bacterium | reverse complement strand
CTCACGGCGTTTTGGCTATGGACCAAAACATTCCGGGCTTCGTGGAAACTTCCACCAACCTCGCTTCCATCAAGGTAGAAGACGGCAAAATCATTATCCCCACCAGCCAGCGCAGCTCCGTGGAAAGCCGCAAACAAGATGCTTGCGACCACGTCGCTTCCGTGTTCTATGCTACTGGCGCCGATGACGTGACCAGCGGCGACGGCTACCCGGGATGGAACCCGAACCCGAACTCCCCCGCCCTCAAAGTGATATTGCAGGCCTTCGACAACCTCTTCCACGAAAAACCTGTCGTACGCGCTATCCACGCCGGACTGGAATGCGGTTTGATTTCCGAAAAATATCCTGAAATGGATATGGTCTCCTTCGGCCCCACCCTCCGCGGCGTTCACTCGCCCGACGAGAAACTTGAGATCCCTTCCGTTAAGAAAACCTGGGACCTCATTATGGAATTTATTCGTATTTTGAAATAATTTATTAACTGATAATGAAAGATTTACGCTGAGTGTCGCAACTGAAAAAAGCGACGCTCAGCGTTTGTCAATCTTTTTATTATGTGCCATTTTTTTGCATAGAAAAGCACGCAACTTAATCATTCATTCGCTGATTCAGCACTTCAACATTCAACAATGATAAAAAAACTCGCGCTCTTCCTTCTTTCCTTCATCCCATTCCTTGCATTTGCAACCATTTATCCGAAAAACGTTCCCGATAAACATCTTAAAGATTTATCAATCAGCGAGATAAATAAATTATTCAAATCGGCTAATGCGCAATACAAGACACCTGAAATCGTGGCTTTAGCCGACACGCTGGGGCAAAAGTTGAACGGCACGCTGCTCATCGCAATGAACGATGAGGTTTTGGTAAAACGGGCCTTTGGCTACACGAAAATCCATTCCCAAACAGCCGCCAATGCAATCCGACTGGATACACGCTTCGAACTGGCATCCGTTTCCAAAGAGTTCACGGCGACTGCCGTGCTCCAGCTGGTGAACGCCGGGAAACTGTCGCTGAAGGACACGCTGAGAAAGTTCTTCCCAGAACTGCCTTACCACAATATCACCATTCACCATCTTTTGTCGCACACTTCCGGGCTTCCCGAGTATTTCAACTTCCCGGATTCGTGGTTTCATACCGACAAAATGATGTGTAACGAAGACGTAGTGAAGGTGCTGGTGGCGCAGCAAACCCCGATAGAATTCCAACCGGGCGAACAATTCCGCTACACGAACACCAATTACGCATTGCTGGCACTGATTGTGAAGAAAGTTTCCGGTCAGCCGTTCCACCAATATGTGAAACAGCACATTTTCACTCCCGCAGGAATGACTCATTCGTTTTACATTACGGAACGCGACGCGCAGAAGGGCGTAAGCATTGCCGTCGGGCACGAGAGCAATGGCACGCAACTCGCCCCGCACTTTATGGACGGCACAGTCGGCGACAAGGGCGTATATTCCTGCATTGACGACCTTTTCGCTTGGAAAAAGGCCTATTTCAACCAATACAAAGTTTTGCCTAAAAAGTGGGTAGATGCCGCTACTCGCCAGGAAAACAAGCTGTTAAGCGGAGCGCAACCCGAAAAATTGTACGGATATGGCTTCCGATTGGAAGACAACGAACAATATGGGAAAATCATTTACCACGGCGGCTTGTGGCACGGTTTCCAACATCTTTTGTTTTACCACCCCGGCGAAAATATCTTCATTGTGTTCTTGAGCAATTACAAAAACAGCGCACATTTCGGGAAAAGCAATGAAGTGATGCGCATCCTTTGCGGCGCGTAAAACGTGAAAATGCGACCACATCGCCTCAAAATCAAAAAGTTTTGATTTTCACCGCATAAGCGAATCAGAACTTCAGCCAAATGGCCAAACGAAAACTGCGCCCCTGCATTGGATAATTGCGGATGACTTCGTAATTTTGGTTTGCAATGTTGAGTATTTCGGCCTTGCCTCCTATTGTAAGCTCCTCATTTTTAGGATTTTTCTTCATTTTATAGCCAATGGGCCATTCCGTTGAAACCGACAAGTTATGGTCGGTATAAGGGGCGAGTTCGTTGGCAGCGATGTTTTGTTGCAAAGCATAACGCTTTCCCACTGCGCTCAGCGTGTAGCACAGTTGAAACCACTTGAATTTCAAGGTGGCTGCTAATGATCCCGAATGCAAGGGGGTGTATGGAATCTGATGACCGTATGTCTTTGAATTCGGCTCGGTATGGTCCACAGCACGCTGAAACGAGTAGTTTCCCGTAACAGAAAATCCAGTGAAAACAGCGTGACTCACTTCGTAACCCAACTGCGCCATCACGTCGGCCCCGCACATCGTAACTTTGCCGAAATTAAGCATTGTCCACACAAATAAATTTTTATTTGGAATCGCTACAATTTTGTTATTCACTATGTTATAAAAAGCATCAGCCGAAAATTCCAATGAAATTCGATGGCGGAGACGAACCTCCCGATCAGTTGCATTCGCTTGCTTTTGAAGAATTGATGTCAGCCGTTTGAAGGTGTGGGCGAATGTGGTTCCAACATTGAATTGGTGAGCGTTTTCGGGTTCCAATTCATTGTTGCCGACATCATTGTAGTAAAGATCATTGAAAGTGGGAAGACGGAAAACGTTCTGATAGAAAGCGCGCAGATGCCAATTTTGTGAACGGAGGGGTTGCACCGAAACACTCACCGCTGGCGTGAAACGATTGATTTTTCGGTTTCCCGCACGCAGCATAGTCCAATCGGCAACGCCCGTATGAAGCAGGCGCGCTTGAAAACGAATCGTTTGGTGCGTAACCGTAACCGTCAGCGAGGTAAGCGATTGAAAACGAGATGGTTTTGCAAAATTATTGAGATTTGCACTCATATTTCCGAAAATCAGGTCGTTGGCAAGCGCCAACACGACGATTCGGTGAGGTGAATAGGAAACCGCATTGGAAAGGTAGTATTCGCGCTGAAAATAGCGATTGTCGATGAAACCCTCTTCATTCAGGTAAGCGGAGTCGTAATAACGTTGGGCAGCAAAATTGAATTTGGCGTTCAACCGGTATTTCCATTTGGCACTCAGTGTGTTATCATAATGAATTTGGGCAAAAACATTCTGGTCGTAAAGGCGCTGCCCCGTACGCGTATTGTAAAAAATCACAGCGCCAGGGAGCCCTCGCTCCGACTGGTAGTAATAGACTTTCGCCTGGAGAGTGCCCCTTTTATAAAAATTAAAAAAAAGATTTTCTTCTAATGTAATAGATTGAATATCAGAATTTTCGCGACAAGTTTGCGCTGTACTATCGTAAAGACCGCCATAATGAATGGTGAAAGGATAATTTCCTTTTGAATGAAGATAATTAATTGAAAATGAAGAAGAAATAAGATAAGGATGCTCGCCCGTTTTTTCTTTGATTCGATTCTCAACACGAAGAAAAGGGTTGACGAATCCAAACGAGCCGCCCGTGAGCTGAAAATGCAGATGGATCGGTTTGTGGGAGGCAAAATGGGGCTGTGGCGAGCGGATGAGCAAGGTTCCGGCGGAAGTGGAGTAACGCGCGGGCACCAATTCACCCCCCGTAGGACCCGTTACCAGTTCAATGTCGTACAAGCCCTGAAGTGAAAACCGCGACAAGTCGATTTGTCCCGTTTGTCCATCGGCAATCAGAAGTTCATCGTAAGCGACCGCGGTGTGCTGGCTTCCAAAACCACGCACGGCCACGGTTTTCATTCCGCCAACGCCGCCGTAATCCCGAATCACTATGCCAGAAAATAGCTTTAACACATCAGAAATCTGCAATGCAGGTAATTGAGCTAAACGTTCATTATCAATACTTTGAGTAGGAGAAAGCGCATTCGTATTCGATTTTTCATTCTGCGTTTCAATATGAATTCCCTCCAATTCGTGTATCGAATCTTGCTGCTGGGCGATGGCTTGCAAAAAAGGAAAGCAGCACCCAGCAAAGCAGGCAATACGAAACATTTTACGCAAAGAAATCATAATGGCTCTAAAAATCATAATGGCTCTAAGCAGAATTGGAAATTATAAAATATTGTAGAACAATGTATTACGAAGAAATATAGCTTTTTGCAAAATTACATAAAATTTGGGAATTGCTGAAGGGGCGATTCGGAGAACCGTGAGAACTTTGGCCCGCGACTTGTAACTTCCGACTAAACAATCCATCGCAGCCCCGATTTTTGATGAGCAGTTGAGGCGTTAAGCAATGATATTCAGATTTTTTTAATTGATACACGGTTTTCTGATTCGGATTGAGAAAAAAATTGTACTTTTGCACTCCATTTTGCAAAATTGAATCATATTATGAAAAAAATCAGCGCTGTACTTTTTTTAATTGCGGTAGTTTTAGTTTCCTTCTCTTGCAAAAGAGAGTGTGTTTGCACGGGTTATCATCCTACGACGAATGCTGCCGACGAGACGCATAGTTTCGGCAAGATGACCTCCGATCAATGCCAAGACAAGCAGTATCGTATGAACAAAGACACCACTTTTACCACGAACAAGACTTGGGTTTGCGAAAACTAATTACTTTTCGCTCAAGAATTTAACTATTTGGTTCTCTGAAATTCCGCGGTAATCGAAAGCTCCGATAACGTGGCCATTTTCTATTTTGATGAAAGTAGGAAATGAGCCATACACCATATCGCAAGCCAAAAATGGCGAAATGCGGTGTGTTTCAAAAGAATAAGTATTGGTAACGCGCAAAAAACGGGCACACTGCTCGTTGTTAGCGCTCCATATCAGTAACTTGAACTGCTCGGCGGGCAGTCCGCTGTGCTGCATAATGCTACTCATCAGTTCGCAACTCTGGCGGCAATATTTGCAGCCGGCGCTCACCACAGCAATGATGTAACGCCCCGAATCAACATTAAGACGGGCGGTATCCACATTGAAGGTCACCGTGTCGGCTTTTTCATCGTATTTTCTGTCGGAAAAGTTCATATAAAAACTGGAATCCGCATACGATTTGTCGAAAAGAGGTACATTTACCAGGTCGTTTTTAGTAAAAATCTGGCTGTAAATGGCGTTGGGCGGAAAGAGGACGAAACTCACAACGAAGCCGCCAACGGCCAGAACAGCGTAGCACCATTTGCGGTAAAGCGGCCTGAAATCGCTGTCCACCAAGCCCAAAGTGAGTTTTTGTTTGGGCGCTTCTTCGCTTCCAACTTCTTTTTTATAAAAGCTAAGATGCTTATTTCCAGAATTATAAATAAAGATAAAAAGAACGATAAGAAATAAGTTTTTAAAGATAGAAGTCAACGGATCCACCTCAATGATGTCGCCGAAACAATGACAATTGGCATCGTGGCGGAAAAGTACCACATAGCATAGGAACAGAGTAAAACCGGCAGTGAGAAGTGTGGAAAGCCACCACACGGGGCGGTAATGCAGTTTGAGGATAAGCATCAGCCCCAAAACGAGTTCGGTGAAGATGAGCAGGCGCGCAGCGATTTCAGTAAATGCGAAACTTAAAATATTGAAACTGAACACATAAATCTGAAAAGTATCAATGGAGAGCAGTTTCATAATGGCGCTGGCCACGAACAATGCGCCCAACAACCAGCGAACAATATTTTTGGAAATGGCGATACCTTTTTGCATAATTTTGAGATAAAGATTGTAGAAATTCCCCGTTTTTGCATTCCTTGCAAAAAACATTGCAAAAATAGGAAAAAAAATTGAGCGACGGGTGCCCACTTTGCGCTTGCGCCTTTCGTTTTGAAAAACGGTCCAATTGTGAATCTGGGAAAGGGTATTTCGTTGGCCATTTTTTTTGTAACCTTTTGTTTACCAATAAAAAAGGGGCTAAAAAATGTAACAAAAAATATTGTAAAACGTAATAAGAATTAATGTAATTTTGCACGTTTTTTTGATTAGAATTAATGGAAGAAAAAACCTTTACTGGCGTTGAAAAACAATCACTTTGGGCGGCGCGGAAATCGCTGAAAACAAGGTCAAAAGTTTTTTTAATTTTCCTTTGCTTGTTTGCAATAGCAGGATTCGCCGTATGCGGTGCGTGGGCACTGTATCAGACTGGCATCACCAACGATGCGGGAAGCGTGGACAAGAACCATCGCTATCTGGCTGATTATCACGCAAAATACGATACCGGCGACAGCACTTTGGCGTTTGAGTCGAAATTGCAGAATTACGTCAATCTAACGTTGCTCAACAAACTTTATCCCGTGAACGCGCACCTGATTTACGAAGCGAACAAAGAAAATGCCGATCCCAACGGTATCGACCGGATGGTGTACGCACTGAATCTCTACTTGAAAGACGATGCGGAAGGTCAAAAGTACCAGCAGATGATCGACGAGGTGCAAGCGATGATTGAGAAATTTCATCCGAAGGCCTCTGAGTTGAATGCGATTCCGTGGATGAACGATTCGGGCTGGGTGCCGCTGAAGAAGGCGCTCATCAAGGATGCAGACCTCATCAACCAGGCCGCGGAAATCACGGGAGTGGACGCCCGTCTGATCGTGGCGTGTACGGTAGGGGAACAAATCCGCCTATTCAACTCTAAAAGAGAAGATTACAAGCGCTACCTCGGTCCCGCAGTGCTGAGCGTGGAATCGCAGTTTTCATACGGCGTCACAGGCATCAAGCTTTTCACGGCGCAGCAAGTGGAAAACAACCTCATCAATCCGGAATCGCCATTTTATATGGGCGAAAAGTATGAGCATATTCTGGATTTTGAAACAGAAGATATTGAAAACGAACGCATTGAACGTTTCACCAATTATCACAATCATCTCTATTCGTTCATTTATGCGGGATGTATTTTGAAACAGACGATGTTGCAATGGAAACGCGCCGGCTTCGACATTTCCGACCGGCCCGACATCCTGTGCACGCTTTTCAATCTGGGCTTTGCGAGTTCAAAACCGAAAGCGGAGCCGCGTTGCGGGGGCTCGCACGTGTCGGTGGGCGGCGTGGTTTACACCTTCGGCGTGCTGGGCAACGACTTCTTTTATTCAGGAGAATTACAGGAATATTTTCCGATGCAAGCAACTTATTTTACAGATTAATCATTGGCATTTGAAATGGAACAGCAAAAAAAATCGCCGAAATATTCATTATGGAGCATTCGTAAGTATTTGAAAACAAGCACTATCGTGATTCAGATTCTGATTCACGCTTTTGCTTTAGTAGGCGTGGCGCTGCTGGGTGCGTGGGCTTTGTACCAAACCGGCATCACCAACGATGCGGGCAGCGTTGACAAAAATGCGCGGCAAATCGCCAATTACTCGGCACGCATCAATACGGAAGACTCCGCCGCCGTAGCCAAACTCCGTATGCAGAACTACATCGACATTGCCGTGCTCAACAAGCTGTACCCCACCAATGCACAAATCATTTTCCAGGCCTCTTCATTTAGCAATTGCCCCGACGGAGTTGACAGAATGACTTATGCCTTAAGCACTTATATGAATGAGGACGGGAAATTGGAACTCTACCACAATATGATGGAGGATGTTTACGGGACCTTCAATAAATATAAGGTAAAGCCCTATCGCAAGAACCTGATTCCCTGGATGAACTGCGACGGCTGGGAAAGTTTGAAACTGGCGCTGGCCGCCGACAGCAAAGTGGTGAAAGAGGCCGCCAAGCTGACGGGAGTGGACGCCCGCCTGATTGTGGCTTGCACGGTGGGCGAACAGGTGCGCTTGCTGAATTCCAAGCGCGAAAGTTTGAAAAAAGCGCTGGGACCCGCCACAATGCTGGTAAACTCGCAGTTTTCGTTCGGAGTGAACGGCATCAAAGACTTTACTGCCATTCAGGTTGAGCAGAATCTGAAAAGCTCAAAGTCGAAATTCTATATGGGAAAAGAGTATGAGCATATTTTGGATTTCCAAACAGAAGATATTGAAAATGAAAGAATTGGTCGTCTAGTGGACAGCTCAACGCACCTCTATTCCTATATTTATACGGGATGTATTTTGCATCAGACGATGTTGCAGTGGAAACGTGCGGGCTTCGACATTTCCGACCGTCCCGACATTCTGTTTACCCTTTTCAACCTGGGGTTCAACTACTCGCGGCCTCACGCGGAACCGCAGTGTGGCGGTGCCAACATCTCAGTTGACGGCAGGGTATATACTTTCGGCGCTTTGGCCAACGACTTCTTCTTTTCGGGTGAACTGGGCGAAGAATATCCACTGCCGGCTCACAATTTCAAGGAATGACTCTGAAATCCGCCCATTCCACTTCCTTCTCAAACACCTATTCAGACTGTAAATGAAGTTTTCAAAAATAATCGTACCTTTGCAACTTCAATTCTCGTGATTATGAAAAAACTGTTGACTTGCTTATTGATAGCTTTTCTGGGGTGTTCTATGGTTTTCGCCAACGAGGTCGCTTTATCTGGCGGAGGGGATGATGGTGTGCTGCGCGACCGCAATCCGCGGCCCGAACGGCCGTCGCGCCCCAGCCACGGCGGTTTTGGGAAGCGCATCTCACTTGGCTTGTCGTTCGGAATGGGGCCCAACTGGCTGAATCCACGCTCCGACTCCCTCAACCGCGGAGGCGTGACGCTCGCCCTTAAATATGGCATCCCGATTGACGTGAACTTCACTCAAAAAGAAAACTATTATTTCACTACGGGACTCTTTTTCAACCATTCCGGCGGAAAACTGGCTTTCAACGGCATCGCCGCCGGCACCGACAACCAGCTATTGCCCCTTACCCGCCAATATTCAGCCATTTACGTCACCATTCCTACCGGCATCAAATTGAAAACCCCCAGTATGGACGGATTCGTCATTGCCGCCAACTTCGGGCTCTACCACAGTTTCAGAATCAATGCGAAAGCTTCCGACCAATATTCGTTTCAGGGCGACGAGGTGAAAAGCGATAAATATATGTACACCGAAAGCGCTGCACTGTTTTCCGAAACCGGCTTTATCGGCCTTGGAACGGAATACGTGGTGAGCGACAATTTCCGCGTATATTTCTACGCCTTATACAACCACTCTTTCCTCAACTATTTCAATCCCAAGAACAGCAACAACCTGGCAACGGGCGCCAAAGATAAGGCGACAGTGGGCGGCGTTGAACTGCAAATCGGACTCAGTTTTTAATGTTCAGTTATGAAGATTATTTGTATTGGAAGAAATTATCTTCCTCATATTAAAGAACTTGGACACGAAATACCGACGGAGCCGACTTTCTTTTTGAAGCCCGACTCTGCCATCATCACGCGCAATCGGCCGTTTTTCCTGCCTGAATTTTCGCAGCAGATGGAGTACGAAGTGGAATTGCTGGTAAGAATCGACAAGGTGGGGAAATACATTCAAGAAAAGTTCGCTCACACCTATTATCACGAAATCGGGTTGGGCATTGACTTTACAGCGCGGGATCTGCAAAAAACCTGCATAGAGAAGGGAAATCCGTGGGAAATCGCCAAGGCCTTCGACGGCTCCGCTATCGTTAGTCAATTTATTGAAAAAGAAGAATTTGCAGATTTAAACAACATCAATTTCCATTTGGAATTGAATGGGGAAACCGTGCAAGTCGGAAACAGTGGCGAGATGCTTTTCAGCATTGACAAAATCATCTCGTATGTGTCGCAGTTTTTCACTCTGAAAACCGGTGACATCATCTTCACAGGTACTCCGAAAGGTGTCGGGAAAGTAGCCATCAACGACCGCTTGGAGGGCTGGATAGAAGATCGCAAGATGTTCGGTTTCTGGGTGAAGTAGAGACTTGAGACTTAGGACTTGAGACTTAGGACTTGGGACTTAGGACTTGAGAAATGAGAACAACGAGAATGCTGAGAACAACGAGAAGAGTTTTCCATTATATTTTCAATCCCAGATTGAAAAGTCGTAAGTCAAAAGTCTCCATTATAACAAGAAAAAAATCGGCATACAAAAGTTGTGTTATTTCCCTATGAAAGAGTAAGAAAAAGAAAAATTTCCTGATCATTTCCTTGAAATTTCCTGTGAATTTCCTATATCACGCCAAAGGCGGCATTCCTCCATTTAACCGTTTGACCGTTTCGACTTCCCACAATTCCCCTTATGCGAACACTTCGCACAATACGCTGCTGAATTTACAAGATTAATGGGTATATTTCCGAAATTTAATAAATTGAGAAATAAGAAATTTCCTTACCTTTGCAAGAATTTTATTCTTCTTATATTATAAAAAATATTTTATATATCAAACTGAAAATCAATATTTTATATAATTAAAACAGAATCAATCATATTTAATAATTAATCATAAAATTAAAAAAATGAACTTAAAAATCAGACTTATCGTAATGAACTTCCTGCAATATGCCGTGTGGGGAGCTTATTTGACTTGTATGGGCAAGTACTTGGGCAAATGCGATTTAGGTGGGCATATTGGTATGTTTTATGCAATGCAAGGCATCGTTTCACTATTTATGCCCGCGCTGATGGGCATTGTAGCCGACCGCTGGATTCCCGCACAAAAGACTTTGGGATTGTGCCATATTTTTGCCGGCGCCGCTATGATAGGCGCCTGTATGTACGGCATCGCCAACCCGACCCCCAATTATGGCATTCTGATGACGCTTTACGCCATCAGCGTCGCCTTCTATATGCCTACCATTGCATTATCTAACTCCGTAGCTTACAATGCTTTGGAAAAAGGTGGTCTGGATACGGTGAAGGACTTTCCGCCCATCCGCGTTTTCGGCCCCATCGGCTTCATCTGCGCTATGTGGGCCGTTGACCTCATTCACCTTTCCGATGGTTTTTTGGCTAACTGCCTGAACGACAGCTCCGCTTTTTTGTGGGCACAGCACGATGCCAACACTTTGGTTCAGGTTTCCAACACGCCCTTCCAATTCCTGCTGAGCGGTATTTTGGGAATCATCCTCGGTATCTATTCCTTCACCTTGCCGAAGTGTGAAATCAATAAGAATGCGGAAAAGAAATCATTTGTGGAAGCTCTTGGCTTGCAAGCATTTTCATTATTCAAACAGAAGAAGATGGCCATCTTTTTCATCTTCTCAATGCTGTTGGGCGCCGCGCTGCAAATCACCAATGGCTTTGCCACCCCGTTTATTTCATCTTTCGCCGCTGATCCTGCATTTGCCGACACCTTCGGCGTAAAATACTCCGTCATCATCTATTCCATCTCGCAAATCGCTGAAACACTGTGCATCCTGCTCATTCCCTTCTGTCTGAAGAGATTCGGTATCAAGAAAGTGATGCTGATGGCTATGATTGCCTGGTTCTTCCGTTTCGGGCTGTTCGGCATCGGCAACACCGGTTCAATGGTTTGGGCCATCATCCTTTCGATGATTGTTTACGGTTTCGCCTTCGACTTCTACAACATTTCCGGCTCCTTGTTCGTGAATCAGGAAACCGACCCGAGTATCCGTTCATCCGCTCAAGGTCTGTTTATGATGATGACCAACGGCGTGGGTGCCACCATCGGTACATTGAGTGCGCAAGCCATCGTCAACCACTTCTGCCAATGGAACGAAAACGGGCTCCTCGTTGACATTCCGGGAACGGGCGGCTGGCAGTCTGCTTGGTTCATCTTCGCCGGCTACGCTCTCGTCGTCGCCATCCTGTTTGCCATCTTCTTCCGTTACAAACACGACCCGAATAAGATTCAAAACGCGTAATTTGACTTTAGAAGATTCGAGAAGCGAGAAATGTCGGTAAATCCCACTATAGAAGAAAGTTGGAAGGGCGCTTTGGCGGAGCAGTTCGCCGCGCCCTACTTTTCGCAACTGAAGGATTTTTTGGTTGCGGAAAAGCAGCAATATGCCGTCTATCCGCCGGGGCCGCTGATTTTCAACGCCTTCAACCTCACTCCGTTCGACAAAGTGAAGGTGGTGATAATCGGGCAAGACCCGTACCACGAGCCGGGGCAGGCGCACGGACTGTGCTTTTCGGTACAGCCAGGCACGAAGTTTCCGCCCTCGCTCGTGAACATTTTTCAAGAATTGCAGAACGATGTCGGCATTCCAGCGCCGCAGAACGGCAATCTGGAGAACTGGGCGCGGCAGGGAGTGCTTCTTTTGAACGCTACGCTCACGGTGCGCGCGCATCAGGCGGGTTCGCACCAGCGCCGCGGCTGGGAAATCTTTACCGACGCCGCCATCTCGCAGCTTTCGCAAAAACGCTCCGGCCTCGTCTTCCTTTTGTGGGGCTCTTACGCACAAGCCAAAATCCAACTCATCGACACCTCCAAACACTTCATTCTCACCGCGCCTCACCCCTCCCCGCTTTCCGCCTATCGCGGCTTTTTCGGCTGCAAACATTTTTCTAAAACTAACGAAATTCTCATTCAAAACGGACAAACACCCATCGACTGGCGGCTGTGATGGGGGAGATTTATCCCATTACGAAAATTTTCGTTACGAAAAATTCCGTAATCCTTCTAACCCAATGTTTTCAAGCATTTAGGACAAAATTGCAAGTAAACAACACTGATTTTACAATGAAAGATATACTCACTTTTCTGGATGCGCTGATGCGCAACAACAACCGCGAGTGGTTTCAGGAGCACAAGGCGGAATATGTGGCGGCGCAAACTCACTTCAACGAGTTTACCGAAAAACTCATTGCGGAGGTGGGCAAGTTCGACGACAACGTGAAAGTGCTGACAGTCAAGGACTGCACCTACCGGATTTACAAAGATATGCGATTTTCGAAAGAAAAAATTCCCTACAAAACGCATATGGGCGCATACCTCTGCCCGCACGGAAAAAAGTCGGGGTACGCAGGTTACTACTTTCATTTGGAACCTTCTGAATCAGAGGATTATTCGTTCGGCAATTTGTTGGCCGCCGGGCTATACAATCCTACGCCATCGTTGGCCATTGCCATCCGCGACAAGATTTACACCGAACCCGAAAAATTCGGAGAAGCGGTGACGGCTGCCCGACACTACCATTGGAACGACAATGCCAAATTACGGCGTGTTCCCAATGACTACCCGCAAGATGCCGTTCACGCCGAGTTCTTGAAACTCAAGACTTTCAGCATCGCAGCTGAACTCCCCGACAAATTTGTTTTGGGCGACGAAGCCAAACTCATCGACTATGTGGTCGGAATTTTCAGAGAAGCCAAACCCGTCAACGATTTCATTAATCAGGTAGTGGAAGACGGATGCTGGTGATGTTCGGTTAAAATCGGTTAAACGGTTAAACAACGGCTCAACAATTCAACGATTCAACAATTCAACGATTCAACTAAAAAATGGGTGTAATCATACGACAAAGCATTAAAGGCACCATTGCGAACTACATCGGCATCGTGGTAGGTTTTGTCACTACGTTTTTCGTATTGACGAACTATTTGACGACGGAGCAGGTGGGCTTGACGCGCGTGCTGGTAGATGCTGCCATACTATTGTCCACCTTAGCGCAATTAGGAACTGGTTCATCTACAGTGCGTTACTTTCCATACTTCAAAGATGAGGGCACAAATCACGGACTTTTCTTTTGGACTTTGATCATCCCTTTCATAGGATTTCTGCTCTTTCTGCTCTTCTTTTTCCTTTTCAAAGACATCCTGATTGATACTTTCAAAGAAAATTCCGCCCTTTTCGTCAACTACTTCTACTTTGTCATTCCGATTGCATTTTTTATGCTTTATACCTCTGTCTTTGAGGTAAATGCAACGATTTTGAATCGGGTGGCGGTTCCGAAATTCATCCGCGAAGTGGTCATCCGCAGCTGTCTGCTCGTCGGCTACCTTCTTTTCGGATTCAACATCATCAACCTCGACGGCTTAGTGATTGTTTTCTGCGCCACATACGGAATCGCTGCGATTCTCAACCTCTTATATCTGCTAAAAAGTGGCAAAGTATCTTTCAAGCCAGACTTAGCACACATCACGCCGGAACTTCGGCGCAACTTCTTGTGGTACACGCTTTTTATGGTGGTTTCGGCTTTGGTGAGCAGCGCAATGCCCACGCTCAGCAGTTTCTTCATCAGTGCGCAGCAAGGGCTGGCATTTGCGGGCATTTACGCCATTGCCAACTATATTTCGGCATTGATAGAAGTTCCCTATCGCTCGTTAAGCGCTATCGTACAACCACATATCTCTTTGGCTGTCAAGGATAATGATATTCAGAAAGCGACACAATTATGCCAAAAAGTAGCATTAAATCAACTACTTGCCGGCTCCGTTATTTTCCTCATCATCTGGATTAACATTGACTTGTTTTTCCAATTGCTGCCCAACGGCGACACCTATGCGGCAGGGAAGTGGGCATTTTTCATTTTGGCGATATCAAAATTACTGAATTCCTCATTTGGCATTGGCGGTTCGGCCTTAGGATACACCAATTTCTACTATTTTTCATTGCTATTCACGCTGGTGTTGATGATACTATCTATAGTGCTCAATGCCTACCTGGTTCCCGCCATCGGGATCAATGGTGGTGCGCTCGCCACGCTGATTTCGTATATGCTGTACTACGTTTTGCTACTTGCATTTGTGCAATGGAAAGTTGGCACCACGCCGTTCTCGTGGGGGCTTTTGAAAGTGGTGTCCATCATAGCACTGATGTACGGGCTGAATTGGCTGTGTTTCCTGCTGACGAACAATGCGCTTTCCTCTGCCAGCACGATCTGGCGGCTGGCGGAAGCGGTAATGCGCACAGGGCTCGTGTGCGTGGGCGGATTCGCTGTGGTTCTTGGCTGGAAGGTGTCTCCTGAAGTGAATCAGATTTATGCAAACGTGAAGCAGAAGGTTTTGCATAAAAAATAGTAGCAGCCGCCCCTGTTTTTTTTCAATTATTCGTATTTTTGCAACTTCTAAATCAAACAACCTCAAAACATATACAAAATGAATTTTATTGAAGAAATCATTGAAAAAGATTTGGCTAATGAAAAGAACGGATCGCGTGTACACACCCGCTTCCCTCCAGAGCCAAATGGCTATCTTCATATCGGGCACGCCAAGTCCATCTGTTTGAATTTCGGCCTCGCAAAAAAATACAACGGTCTTTGCAACCTCCGTTTCGACGATACCAATCCCGTAAAGGAGGATGTGGAATATGTTGACTCCATCAAGGAAGACATCAACTGGCTGGGTTTCCAGTGGGCGGAAGAGCATTACGCTTCCGACTATTTCGACCAGTTGTACGAATGGGCGGAGCAGTTGATTAAGGATGGTTTGGCATACGTTGATGATCAGACGCAGGAGGAAATCAGCGCAGGCCGTGGCGTTCCCACGAAACCGGGCACCGAGAGTCCGTACCGCAACCGCAGTGTGGAAGAAAACCTTGACCTGTTTCGTCGGATGAAGGCGGGCGAGTTTGAGGACGGCAGCAAGGTGTTGCGTGCCAAAACGGGGATGACCTCTCCCAATATGCATATGCGCGACCCGATTATGTACCGCATTTTACACAGTCATCATCACCGCACGGGCGACAAGTGGTGCATCTATCCGATGTACGACTTCGCTCACGGTCAAAGCGACTCCATTGAGGGCATCACGCACTCGATTTGCACACTGGAATTCGAAATCCACCGTCCGTTGTACGACTGGTTCTGCGAAGCGCTGAAGATTCACCATCCGCAGCAGATTGAATTTGCACGCCTCAACATCAACTACACGGTAATGAGCAAGCGCAAATTGATGCAACTGGTAAGCGAAAAGCACGTGATGGGCTGGGACGACCCGCGTATGCCCACCATTTGCGGCTTACGCCGCCGCGGCTACACGCCTGCTTCGGTACGCAATTTCGCTGAAACCGTGGGCATTGCCAAACGCGACAACATAATCGACGTTTCGCTGCTCGAATTCTGCGCCCGCGAAGACCTTAACAAGGTGGCAACCCGCACGATGGCCGTGCTGGATCCCGTGAAATTGATCATCGACAACTATCCCGATGAAGTGGAGATGCTGCAAGCCACCAACAATCCGGAAAATCCGGAGGCAGGAAAGCGCGACGTGCCCTTCTCGAAAGAACTTTGGATTGAGCGCGCTGACTTCCGCGAGGTCGCCGACAAGAAATTCTACCGACTCACCATTGGCGGCGAAGTGCGCTTGAAATACGCTTACATTGTGAAGTGCACGCACGTTGACAAGGACGCCGAAGGCAATATCACCGCCATCCACGTCACCTATGATCCCGAAACCAAGACGGGCGGCGCACAATGCAACCGCAAAGTGAAAGCCACCATTCACTGGGTGTCGGCCGCTCACGCCAAGAAAGCCGAAGTACGCCTGTTTGAACGCCTGTTCACCGAACCTGACCCCAACGACTGTGAAGAAGGGGAAACGTTCCTCGACTGCCTGAACCCCAATTCCCTCACCGTTCAGGATGGCTGGATCGAAGAGTCGCTTAACCTTGAGAACGCCGAGAAACACTACCAGTTTGAGCGCATCGGCTATTTCTGCATCGACAAGGACTCCACGCCCGAAAAAATCGTTTTCAATAAAACCGTAAGTCTGAAACAATAAAGATTATGAAGAAACTTGCTGTATTTTTGACAATAACCCTTTGCTTTTTTGCACTTTCGGCTCAAAAAAATAAGGACAAAGAAGCAGTTTCCGTGACCAAAATCACACAAGAGCAGTTCAAGGAACTGATTTTCGACTACTCCGATACGGCTGCGCTGTACAAAGGGAAGAAATCAGTGATTGTGGACTTCTACGCCGACTGGTGTGGGCCGTGCCGCAAAATGGCGCCAGTGATTGACGAATTGGCAAATGATTACGCCGATGACATTGTTTTTTACAAAATCAATGTGGACGAGAACAAGGAAATCGCCCGCTGGTTTGATATTCGCAACATTCCCACGCTGCTTTTCATTAAATCAAAAAATCGCCCGCAAAAGACAATCGGCGGTTACGAAAAAGCGCAACTGAAAGAGATTATCGACACCTATATTTTAGAGAAAAAACCGGCAGAATAATCTCTGCATCAATTATTTCAGAAGCTAAATATGGAAAAGGGACAGTGCTCGCTGCCCCTTTTTTCATTTTGGTAATCTCCCTTTTCGCCTTGCGGATTTGTACACCGAAAATTTAGGGTTCTTCTGATAATGGGAATTATGAGACGTGGAAACGGTTAACGTCGGTTAAACGGTTAATTGGATGAATGGACGAATGGTGGAATGGACGAGCGGCTTAATTGTTGAGAAACGAGAACTGAAAGTTGAGAACTGAGGTTTGGGAATTTTGTCTGAACAGTGAAATGGACGAATGCCGCCTGCGGCGTAAACAAGAAATGCGCAGGAAATTTCAAGGAAATTATCAGGAAATTTCATTCTCGTTGTTCTCATTGTTCTCGTTTCTCTCGAATAATTTCAGCGT
>JAZQOJ010000013.1:0-6998 GCA_045627805.1 Bacteroidales bacterium | reverse complement strand
TCCTGCTCATTTCCTCTATCACGCCGAAGGCGGAAGTTCGTGCGACTTTTTGATTGGAAAAGTCAGGTCAAAAGACAAAATTCCAAACCTCAGTTTTCAACTTTCAGTTCTCGTTTCTCCTTTCTCCTTTCTCCTTTCTCGTTTCTCGTTTCTCGTTTCTCGTTTCTCCTTTCTCCTTTCTCAACAATTAAGCCATTCATCCAATTAACCGTTTAACCGACGTTAACCGTTTCCACGTCTCACAATTCCCATTATGCGAACATCTCGCACAAAAGCAACTGCATTTATAAGGTTAATAAGAATGATTCTGATTATTATGCAGTAAAATGAAACGAAAAAGAGTGCGGAAGCCATCGCCCACGCACTCTCATATTTTCTAAATCACTCAAGTCTTAAGTCCCAAGTCTCAAGCCCCAAGTCCTATTTTCTCGGTTTCAGTCCCAAGATCACTCTCGCTTCGTCGGAAGTGGCCACTTCGCGGCCGAGTTCTTTGGCAAGGCGCACCACTTTGGCGACGAGTTCGCCGTTCGACTTAGCGGGAACGCCCTTCGCCAAGTTGAGGTTGTCTTCGAAGCCCACGCGCACGTTGCCGCCCATTGCGATAGCGGCCGCAGCCATCGGGAAGGCGTGGCGGCCGATGCCGGTCACTGTCCAGGTGCTGCCAGCGGGAATCGGCACAAACACATAGCAAAGAAGGCCGACGGTTGCGCACGTGCAGCCGGGAACGCCGAGCACGAAGTTGAACTGCATCGGGTCGCCGGGAACCTGTCCTTTGCGGGCCATATTCAAAATGGTGTCGAGGTGTCCCATCTCAAAGCATTCGTATTCGGGCTTGATGCCTCGCTCAATCATTCGCTTGCCGAAAGCGCGCATCGTGGGCATCGTGTTGTCGAAAATCTCATCACCGAAGTTGCAGGTGCCGCAGTCAAGCGTTGCCATTTCCGGGATGGGAGTGGTGTCGGTTGACTGGAGTCTCTCGTCGGGAGTCATACCTACAGCGCCGCCGGTGGAGGGAATCAGAATCACGTTGGGACATGCCTTGTAGATGGCCTCTTCGCATTCCTGGAAGCGCTCACGGCTCTGGGTAGGAGTGCCGTCGTCAAAGCGTACGTGCAAGTGTACGATGGCAGCGCCGGCGTCAACGGCCGACTTGGCTTCGCGCACGATTTCTTCCACGGTGTAGGGAACTGCGGGGTTCTGTTCTTTCGTTACTTCGGCGCCGCAAATGGCAGCGGTGATGATTAATTTTTCCATATTCTATGCTTTATTTTATTGATAATTAATATTTTACTAAAATATTGATTTCGCAATCAAAAACGTGCAAAGTTAAATGTTTTTTGCCAAAAAAACAAAAAATCCGACCCTTAGGCCGGATTTTGTTGCTAATCAGCGGATTGATTATTTGTTTTTGCGCTGACAGTTCTTGGGGGTCACGCAGGTGCCGGAAGCGCGGCATACCACGATGGGCTCTTCCAGAACGTCGGCTGCGGAGTCGGAAATGTCGGTGCGCGGAGTGATCACCTTGCGGGCTTCGAACACCATCTTGCGGCTCGTGTTGCCAACGTGTGTGATTTCGCCAACTGCTTCAATGAAGTCGCCAGCGTGAACGGGAGCGAGGAATTCAACGTTGTCGTAAGCGCAGAACAATCCTTCGTCGCCATCCTGAATGATGAGCAGCTCGGTGGCCACGTCGCCAAAAATTCCCAACATATGAGCACCGTCAACAAGGTTTCCGCCATAATGCGCGTCGCCTGCGCTCATTCTTACTCTGATCATTGATTTTGCATTCATTTTTTCTTTTTTTTTTGATTAATAATAAGTTGATTGTATTTTTTTTCTCTACAAAAGTTGATGTCCTCTTCCAATCCTGCTTGGCCCAAGTCCTAAGTCTCAAGTCTCAAGTCCTAAGTCTCAAGTCTCAAGTCCTAAGTCTCAAGTCCTAAGTCTCAAGTCCTATTTCGATTTCCCCTTCTTGGTTCTCTTCAGACTTTCATTGCCGAAGGCATATTTCACACCGACCAGTGCGTTAATGCCGAAGCATTTGAAATCATAGAATTTCTCGTAGTGCTGGCAGGCGATGTTGTTCACCATTGCGAAAGCGGAAAAATGGTCGTTGATGAGGTATTCGAATTCAATGCCGAAGTCCAGCATCGGTTTCATCTTCTGAATAGTGTAGTGGTTCAACTCCTCGTCAAACGCCAGCGCCTTGCGCCCGAACTCGAGGTCGAAGTTCAGCCCGAACACGAATTTTTCCTTCAGGATGTAGCTTCCCTTGAAGCCGACCGTGAGCCAGGGCTTGTAAAGCGGAGTGGAGCGCACCTCGTCGAGGGTGTCTTTCTTCAGGGCGTAAAGCCAGTAGTTCGCATCGAAGTTGATGTGCAGGTTGTGAAGGATTTCGTAGTCCATATTCAGGCAAACATTCAGCACGTTGCCGTTCTGGTAGTAAACGTCGAACTGGTTCTTAAGTGTGCTGAGCGTGTCTAACATAAAGAATGCCAAGTTCTTGGCGTAAGAATAGTGTGCCGAGATGTTGTAATTGAGTTTCTTGACGAGGTTGCCTTTCACGCCACCGTAAATGTTGATATAGTTGGTGGTGAAGCAAGCGGTGTCGAGGTGGGGTTTCACGAATGGATTCTCGTAAAGAAGGTCTTTGTAGGAGTTGTAGTGGCAGTCGCCGTTCACGCCGGCATATATATTTAAAATGTTGGGAACGACGCCCAGTTGCAGTTCAGCGATGGGATATGCGGTTCCGCCCACTTTGCCGCGGTAAGCGTTCACGATGCCGCCAACACCCACCAGAATGTGGTATTCCTTGATGGTGAAATGTGCGTATGCCTCCGGATTGAACAGGAACGCGTTGGCACTTTTGCCCATATCGGCCCACTTGTCGTTGAAGTAGTCGAGGTCCAGGTTGAGGCGGTAGAGCTGGCTTCCGGAGATTTTCGTCCAGCGGGCATCGTAAGCGAAAAAGGAGTTGAGTCCGACGTGGTTCTCCATATCCTGATGATGGGTTCTCAGGAAGTCGTAGGTGAGGCGCACGTCCTGCTTGAGCTTCTTTTCTTCCAAAACATAGTTGGAGGCGATGCCCACCATCGCGTTCAGATGGTGGAAGTTGTTCTTGAGAGAATCTTTCGGATATTCCACTTCAGGAGCCACTTTGAAGCCATAAAGCCGGGCGGCCTCGTGGTTGTAGTTGATGGCGGAGTAAAGGGTCTGATGTTTGAAGAAGTGCTTGTAGTTGAGGTGCACGCGCGTGTCGGAAGTGGGGTGCGGCGCATACTGCTTCATCGTCTTGCCAATCGGGTTGGCCCACGAGGAGAAGTGATGTACGTTCACACCGAAGGAGTTCTTGGTGTTTTGCAGATTGTGGAACGAGAAGTCAAGCAGCGGCGTTACGGGGTAGCCGAAGCCCACTTTCAGGAAGTTGCGGTACATCATCTTCAATCCTTCCGGAGCAATCTTGTTGAAACCGATGGGAGTGGGCTTGAACGTGACGTCGTACCGCTGAGGAACGATGTAGTAGTTGAAGTTGACTTTTTCCGTTGTCGTGTCCTTGAGCGACGGGTGCTGGTTGATTTTCTGCGACGGTTTCAGGGTGGGGGTGTATCTCAGTCTGAAGTGCGCGGTGTCAACGGCTTGCGCGCATAGGAAGTTCGCAATGCAAATGAGCAGTCCTGCTAAAATGTATTTTTTCATAATGGGCTGATTTTTAAGGTTATTCTTCATCGTCGTTGTTAGAGTCGTTCGCATCGTTGCTGAGTGCGGCGATGCGTTGGCGGGCGACCTCGCGCAGGTCCTCTCCATCGTAGTTGTCCACGATGCTCTGGTAGGTGTGTCGGGCCTGGAACTCATTGCCCTTCGCGACGTAGAAGTCGCCGTAAAGGATGAAGGTCTGTGCGATCCAGTATGACGATGTGTAGTTGGCTTCCAGTATCTCGGTGATCACGCGTTCGCAGGCGTCGTAGTTGCGCTGCTTGTATTCGAGGAGCGCGCAGTAGTAGGCGGCTTCGGCTGCCTGGTCGTTGGTGCTCGCGATGGCTAGCGGGCGGAGGTACTTCTTGGCGGCGTTGTAGTCGCGCAGCTCAAAGGAAGAACGGCCCGCAATCAGTTGGGCGTCCTCTTTCAGGTCTTGGTCGGCCTTTTCCGATGCGAGGTAACCCTTCGCGCCTTCCAGCGCCTCCTTGTAGTTGTTCAGCGCGAAAGCGCAGCGCATAATGCCGTTGTACGCGTACGATACGTTGACCTCGTTGGTGGCGAAGGTCAGCAGGTCGTTGAAATAGGAGAGCGCCTCGTTGTATTGTTCCTTGTTGAACAGGATGGTTCCCGCTTTCTTGAGCGCGGTCTCGTTGAACTGCGTGCGGAAATTGCTGATCACGTATTCGTAGTCGGAGAGCGCTTCTTCGTAGCTGTTGCGTCCGTAAGCGCACTCGGCGCGGTAGAAGTGGGCCTCCGCGGAGAAGTACCCTTGCGGGAATTGCTCCAGATACTCGTCGAAACCCTTCGTGGCTAATTCGCAATTGCCCTTTTCATACTTGATATGGGCGGCGCGGTACGCAATCGAGTCCTGACGCTCCGGCGTGATGCTGTTGATGCCCTTGGAGCGGATGTAGTCGAAAAAGTCGCCTGTGCGGCCCAGCTCGGTGTAGATGCTTTCCAGACTTGCCAGCGCCTCTTTTGCTTCTTGCGAACCGGGATATTTCTCCACCACCTTCTTGTATGTGTTGATGGATTTCTCAATATCCTCGTTGTTCTGATAGGCCTGCGCCAGACGGTTGTATGCCTCTGGCGTATAGCCGCTCTTGGGATTCTTGTTGATGAAGTCGTTGTACGAGTTGATGGCCAGTGTGTACTGTCCTTGAGCGTGATAAGTGGATGCCAGTTCCAGTTTCACCTCGTTCAGGTACGATGACTTCGGGTACAGCGTAGTGAACTTCTCTAACAGTTCCACTTTCTTGCTGATGTTCTGCTGATAACCGTAGCAGCGGCTCTCCTGATAGAGTGCGTAGTCGGCGTTCACGCCCTTCATCTTTTCACATTTTTCGTAAAAGGTGATGGCGTGCGGAAGGTCTTTCTGCATAAAGTAACAGTCTGCCAGACGTGCGCTCGCGTCCGCCTGGTAAATGTCGTTGTCTTTAAACTCGTTGAATGCGAGGAATTTGCTGAATGCCTGCTGGCCTTCCTTGTATTTGTCGTTCTTCATTGCGCTGTAGCCGAAGGAGTAGTGCGAGATGGCGTAGTTGGGGTCATTTTCCACGCCCGAGGCCTTGTAGTATGCCTGGAAGTCGTTGTATGAGTTCTTGAAGTTGCCGTCGCGGTATTCGGCCTCTGCTTTCCAGTACAGGTTCTGTAGTTGCAGCGCGGGGTCCATCTGGTACTTCATCGACTTGTCAATCATCTTTCCGGCGTTTTTGTACTGCTTGTTCTCAATGAATTCCAGCGCGCGGAAGTGGGTGCAGCGCTGGTATGAGCGGAGCAGTTCCGGGCTTTTGGTGTCGATTCTCTCGATGGAGCGGATGGCCTCGTCGTATTTCTTGGTGGTGGCGTAAATGGTGGCGAGGTAGGAGGTGGCTTCGGCGCTGCGGGTGGAGTGCGGGTAGCGGTCGATGTATTCCTCCAGTGCCTTGATGGCGTTGCTCAGCGCGCCCGTCGAGGTTTGATATTGCAACTTGGCGTAATTGTAGAAGGCGTCTTCCTGCACGTCGGCGTTGAAGTCCATCTTGGAGGCCTCAAGAAAACTGAGCGCTGCCTGACGGTAGTCCTTCTGCTTCAGGTTGCAGTCGCCAATCACGTAATAAGCGTTCTGCGCCATCGCGTCGGTGGTGTCGGTGACCTTGCCGAGGTAGGTGATGGCGTCGCCGTAGCGCTGTGTCTTGTAAAGGGTGTAGCCGATGGCGTAGTGGTCGGCGCGGCCGAAAGTGGCTGCTTGCGCTTTCGACTTTTGCGAGCCGCTCTCGTTCAGGCAGGCGTTGAAGTATTGTGCGGCCTGCTGGTATTGGCCGAGGTTGTAGTAGGAGAGGGCGATGATGCGGTTCATTTCGGCCTTGTCCTCGCATTTGGGCAGCAGCGCTGGAGCCGTTTCCACCACGGTGTCGTATTCCTTCTCAATGAAATGGATCTGGGTGAGGTAGAAGGGCACCACCGATGAGTATTCCTTCACGTCCTTCAGCGTCTCGAAGTCGGCTTTCGCGGCCTCGTACTGCTCGTTCTCGTAAGCGAGGTGCGCCAGATAATAGACCGATTTCTGCTGGTATTGTCCGTCGTAGTTGCGGGCGCGGCGCAACAGGTACTTGGCCTCGTCGCGGTCGCCGGCCACCAGGTGTGCGTAGCCCTTCTTGAAGTAGTATTCCGCCAAATCCTCCTGCTTCACGCGGCGCTCGTCAAGCTCCTCGAAGCAGTCAAGCGATCTCTTGTACTGCTTCTTGAAGAAATAATAGCGGGCCAGATAGAAGTTGGCCTCCGGAACGTAGGTGTGGATGGGGTACTTGCGGATGAAGTCCTTCAGCAGGAATGCCGCATTTCCGTTGTTGAGGTTCGCGGCGCAAACCCCTTCGTAAAAGTACGAGTTCGACTTGATGTCGTACTGCTGGTCCGTCGTGTTCTCGTAAACGTACTGGAAGTACTCCTGCGCCGCCCCGTACTGCCCCTTCCGGAACAGCTCGAGACCGTTGCTGTATTCCCGTTGCGGAGAATCAAAGATGACTGGGCGCTGCGCCTGCGCCAAAATTGTGGCAGCCGCAAACAATATCAACCAGCCACTCTTTAAAATTAAGTTCTTCATAATCAATGTATTGACTTTTAATACCTATATTACAAAATTATAAAAGAGAATTGAGAAAAACGCCTGTTTTTCAACAATTTATCAACAACTGGAGTTTGAAAAAGCCGTTCCCGATTATAACGTGCGGCAACCGCAAAAAAGTGTGCAGCCATCTATCCACTTTTGAGGAAAGATGGCCGCACCCGACCAATTGGATCGTCATCCTGAAATATTTCATAGC
>JAZQOJ010000012.1:0-22044 GCA_045627805.1 Bacteroidales bacterium | reverse complement strand
CGAATATCTCCGCGGATAAGTTCCAGTTTGCCCAGAAGGACGCCAAGATCCACGACGCCAAGCTGGAGACCAAGCCCATTGGCTATTTCAAGGACGCCTGGCTGCGCTTCAAGCGCAACAAGAGCTCCGTGGTCGCCTTCTCGCTGATCGTGGTGCTGCTGCTGTTCTCCATCATCGTGCCGTTATTCTCCAAGTTCGACGTGTCCTTCCGCGACGGCTACTACAAGATGGTGCTTCCGCGCATCCCTGTGCTGGAGTGGTTTGGCATTGCCGACGGCTGCAAGATGCAGCGCGAGACCCAGGGCGGCTATGACTACCACATGGCCATCGGCCAGGAGACCGGCCGCGACGCAGTGCGCAAGGTCTACAAGGATTACGTGGACGAGGGCACCGGCATCCATTACTATGAGATGAAGGTGGACAGCTACGTGAAGGTCGGCTTTGTGTACCAGAACCTGAACGAAGCCGAATACGAAGCCCTCACCTTGGAAGCCGCTGTAGAGGAATTCCACCGCCTTGCCGCCGACCCCAACTACAACAAGATCAAACACCGCGTCGGCATTCTTCGCTCCAAAATCACATCGGAATTCAAAAAACAACATAAGGAAGCTTTCGACGCCTTCATTGCGGAAGGCGGTCAGAAAGACGATTTCGCCCCGGAAGTGACTCCGCTGGAAGCGAAATATGAAAACGCATACCAAGTACTGAAAAACAACAAGGCACAATTCCTTGAAAACATTGAAAAGGAACGTCAGCAGAACCTCGAAGCCAAGAAAGCCGTCATTGAGGAACTCCGCCTGCTCGTGGAAAACGAAAGCAACCTCAAAGTATTGAACGACAAGTTCAAAGAACTGCAAGAAAAATGGAAGGCCATTGGTCCCGTTCCGCAGAGCGAATCCAACAACTTATGGCAAAGCTATCATTATCACGTCGAGAAATTCTTTGACATCCTGCGCATCAACCGCGAACTCAAAGACCTCGATATGAAGAAAAACCTCGAGCAGAAAATCAAATTGTGCGAGGCCGCAGAATCGCTGCTGTTGCAAGATTCCATCAACAAGTCATTCAAAGACTTGCAGGATTTGCATAACGAGTGGAAGGAAATCGGACCGGTGCCGGAAGACAAGAAAGAGGAACTTTGGGAACGTTTCAAGAATGCTTCCGACCAAATCAACCAACGCCGTCACGACCATTACGAAGAGATTTTCGCTCAGCAGCAGAACAACTACAACGCAAAAGTAGTGCTTTGCGAAAAAGCGGAAGAGGTGATTGCACAGCCCGCTGAAAACGCGAAAGAATACAATTCCATCAGCGACCAACTCACTGAGTTGCTGAAGGTTTGGAAAACCCTCGGCGCAGCGCCGCCCAAAGTGAACGAAGAAATCTGGAGCCGTTTCAAAGGTTCTCTCGACAAATTCTTCGACAAGAAGAAAGAGTTTTTCGGCCATATCAGAGAAGACCAGCAGAACAACTACAATCTGAAAGTTGACCTGGCCATCCGCGCCGAAGCCATCGCGCAGCGCACCGACTGGAAGGCCGCTACCGAAGAAATCCTCGCCCTGCAACAGGAGTGGAAAAACATCGGAGCCACCTCGCGCAAACATTCCGAAGCCATCTGGAAACGCTTCCGCGGCGCTTGCGACAAGTTCTTCGAAGCCAAGAGCCACTACTTCAGCCACGCAAAAGAGATTGAGGCCGAGAACCTTCAGAAAAAGGAAGAACTCATTCAGCGCATTCAGAGCCACGAGTTCGGCACCGACAGGCAAGAGAATTTGGATGCCATCAAGGCGTTCCAGCGCGAATGGACCGAAATCGGTTTCGTTCCGAAAGCCGAGAAAGACCGCATCTACACCGCTTACCGTCAGGCCATTGACCAGCGCTTCGCCGACCTCAAAATCGGTATGCAGGAACGCCGTCACGACAACTACCGCAACCGTCTCGACAACATACTCAACGACCCGAACGCAGACCGCCTGCTCGACAAGGAGAAACGTTTCCTCGTGAACAAACTGGAACAACTCCGCAACGACATCGCACTTTGGGAAAACAACCTCGGATTCTTTGCGAATTCCAAGAACGCCGACTTCCTGAAGGCCGAATTCACCAAGAAAATCGATGCAGCCAAAGCGGAAGTGAAGGAGTTGGAATACAAAATCAAAATGATGGACCAACCCAAGGCCGAATAATGGACTCCGCCGCCGACATCATCCGCCGACACCTCTGCGACGACGTGTATGAGTTGGCTGCCAAGCCGCACTGGTTCGAGCCATACGACAAAAAAGAACTGCTGTTGCAAATTCAGGCACGGCAGAAAGCCAAATCGAAATTGCCATCGTGGTATGGCAATTTCGATTTGATTTTTCCGCCCCCGCTTTCCGTGGAACAGGGCTCTTCGGAACTGACAGCCCAGTATAAAGCGCAACTCGTTAGGGGACACCTGCTGGCTGACCTGACAGGCGGAATGGGCATTGACAGTTCCGCATTTTCTGCTCATTTTCAGAAAGTTATCTTTATTGAAAAACAGGAAAACCTGGCCAAAAACGCACGGTTCAACTTCACGGCCCTCGGCTGCGACAACATTGAGGTTCGCTGCGCCGACAGCACGGAAATCTGGAGCGAGCTGACAAACGCCGACTGTTTTTTCCTCGATCCCGCCCGACGCAAAGAGGGGCACAAGGTTTTTCTTTTGGAAGATTGCGAGCCCAACATCATTCAGCTTATTCCCAATATTTTACAAAAATTCAAAGACCATCCGGACTTACGGATTCTCATCAAGCTGTCGCCGATGTTCGACCTGCACCAACTTTTCTGCCAGTTGCCCCACATCAGCGAGATTCACGTGGTGGCAGTTGACAACGAAGTGAAAGAATTGCTGGCAGACATCCGTCCGGAAACCGTGCAGAATCCTGAAATACATTGCGTAAATCTCGGCAAATCAATTCACACAGAACATTTTACGCAAAATTGCGAAGCCATATTGGCAGAAATGGCGGAAAGTGTGGGGAAGTACCTTTACGAGCCCCATTCCACCGTGATGAAGGCAGGCAAGATGGACGAGCTGGCCGCACGCTTCGGACTAAAGAAATTGCAGCGCAACAGTCATTTGTACACTTCGCAGCAACTTTTCACCGACTTTTTCGGCAGGGTTTTCGAAGTGGAAAGCGTCTTCGGGATGGGCAAAGGCGAACTCAAAAACGGGTTGGCCGGCATTGGGCGCGCCAACATCACAGTACGCAATTTTCCGATGAAAGAGGCGGAGTTGCGAAAGAAGTTGAAACTGGCCGACGGAGGCGATACCACACTGATTGCCACCACTTTAGGAAGCAACAAGCACATCCTCATCCGAGCGAAGAAAGTGGAGTGCTCAACCGACTTGAGACTTAGGACTTGAGACTTTCTCTCAATTCAGTTCACTGATCACAGATCACAGTTCACAGCTCACAGCTCTCCGTACATTTCTTCTTCGGCGGGAGTGCCTTCGCAAAGCAGATGAACGTAAGGCAGCGCCATCACGAGACGCATTCCCCAACCGGTTTTAAAATAGCTGGCGCAATTGGCTACTGCGTTTTCTTTGGCGGCGCGACTGTCTTTTGAGAACAAAATCAGGAAATCTTTCAGATCGGTATAGATGTCGCAGAGCAGTTCCGAAAGGGAAATCGGCACGGAATTGATGTTGTCGGAAAAGAGATCGACGGTAGTGAACATATCGCGGTCGGCGAAATACTGCGACAGCTGATAGCGCTGTGTTTCGTATTCTTCTTCGGTCACGAAGCGTTCATTAGCCGACAGATCTTCCGCTTCCACCACGGGGCAGAGGGCGCCTTTCAGGTAGAGGGCGGGCAATATTTTTTGCAGGAAAACGAATGCCTCGGCTGGCTCGCACTTATCCATTCTATCGATGAACATACAGAATTCGGAAGCCAGGGTAAAGATATCGACAATTTCCTTTGAGGTTAAAATATCTTCTTGATTTTCAATATTTTTCATAAATAATAAAAAAAGGCCATCTTTTGAAGCAAAGACGGCCCAAACGCTAAGTGATCAAACTTATTTTTCAATTTTGTCCATCGAGCACTCCAACGTAACGATTTGAGAAGTAGTGGTATCGGAAACGTTGAGATATTCGCATTCTTTCTTGTCGTAGATATGCAAAGCGTGGAACTCGTTGTTATCCACATTGGGAGTTGCCTCGGTAGAATCAGCGGTAGCGGTAGTGTCGGCATTTTCCACAGGAGTGGAAGTTCTCGTGCAAACACATTCCTTGTTGCAAGCACCCATCAGAGCGACGAATGCGACTGCCAAACCAATACAAAAAACTTTTTTCATTTTCTTATTGTTTAAATTATTAATAATTCAAGTGATGTAAACTAATCCAACTCACAAACGATAGTACGGGTGACACCGACGCCGTCGTTAACGGTACCGTTGTATGCCTGGCAATCTTTTTCAGACATCTTGCCCATTTCGGTTGTCAACACGTCGTGCATCGTGGAAGTAGTGCGAGTAGTGGTACAGACGCACTCTTTTCCGCAGGCGGCGAACAGGATGGCCGCACAAAAGATGGTAGAAATTCCCACAAAAAATCTTCTCATAATAGAACGCTTTATATAAATTGCGAATTGGCTGCAAAATTACGCAAAATATTTTAAAAAATATGTAAATCTCTGCAAAAAAATATTTTACGCATTTTCCTTGGATTCTTGCTCGCGTGCTTCGTTGAAGCAATGGCGGCAAAGCGGCTCGTAGCTATCCTTCTCGCCCAGAAGCACTTGGTGCGAATTGGCGACAAGGCGGTGAGAATATTGCGCTGGCACGCCGCACTTCACGCAGATAGCGTGCGTTTTCGTAACGTACTCGGCCACCGCCAGCAACTGCGGCACACTGCCAAACGGATTTCCCAAATAATCCATATCCAATCCCGCCACAATAACGCGTATTCCACTGTTAGCCAACTTGTTGCAAACATCCACAATGCCTTCATCAAAGAACTGCACCTCGTCGATGCCCACCACTTCCACTTCATTGATGTTCACATAAATCAGGATTTCGGCCGAATTGTGAACGGGAGTTGAGAGCATCGAATTAGAGTCGTGCGAAACCACTTCCTGTTCATCGTAGCGGACATCAATGGCGGGCTTGAAGAGTTCGATTTTCTGGTGAGCGAAGTTAGCGCGACGGATTCGGCGCAACAATTCCTCCGTTTTTCCTGAAAACATAGAGCCACATACCACTTCAATCCAACCGCGGTTGATACTCCTATTTACTTTATTTTCTATGAACATTTGGGATATATTATTTGAAAAAAATATTGTAATTTTGGCGGCCAAAATTGAACGCAAATTTATAAAAACTTTTTCATCTTTAGTCTTGAATTTTATGAATAGTTTTGAACAAAATACAAACATTCGAGAAAAATTAGCGCAAATCGTTGGGAACCTGACACATATCGTCAATGGAACGCAAGTGATTCCGGCCATTGAAAAAGACATCATCTTGCAGAACCTGCGCGAAGCGTATGTAGCTGTGATGCAGTACGATGCGGATGCCGCCCTTACCGAGGCGATGTTGACAGAAGTGCCGGAGCAAGCAGTGGCCGAATCCATCCGTCTGAAACCCATTGAGGCCGAAAGTCTGTTTACGGAATCGAGGGCTGAGGAAGAGCCGCAACCTGCACAGCCACAAGTGGCACCCCAGCCGGCAGCGCCCATCTTCGTTCAGCCGGAACGCAAACAGACGCCATTCGAGCCCAACTTTGTGAAACCAGAGGCCGCACCTCAACAGCCCGTGCAATTCCCAACGGAGTCCGTCACAAAAACCGTGCAGCCCAAAGTGGAGCCCGCCACTTCCAAAATCGACCTATTCGCATTTGACGAGCCGAAGCGCGAGCCATCGCAGCCGACGATTCCGACGGAGCCCGTTGCGCCCAAAATCGAGCCCGCGGTTGAGCCGCCCATTTCAAAAGTGGAGCCCGCTGCGCCCGAAATCGAGCCGGCTCCTTCCAAGACAGAACGCCCCGCGGCAGAAACTGCGGCAAAGCCCACGACCGAGAACGGACTGTTTCCGTTTGACACTCCGAAACGCGAACAGCCGAAGGCAGAGCCCGTTGTAGCAAAGCCCGAGCCCGTGCAGCCGAAGCCAGAGCAGCCGAAGCGCTCGCTCAACGACCTGCTCACGCAACAGCGCGAAGACCATTCGATTGGCGCACAATTCCAGCACGCCAGAGTGAGCGACATTTCAAAAGCGATGTCGCTGAATGACAAATTCTTATATATCAAAGTTTTGTTCAAAGACAAGGGCGAGGACTTCGCTTTGGCCATTCAGAAATTGAATCAAGCGCAGACGCTCGACGAGGCGATGAACGAAATCGGGCTGATGCAACGCTATTACAAGTGGGATGAGGCCAGCGACGCCTACACCTCATTCTGCGAATTGGTTAATAGAAAATTCATTTAAGATGAAAAAAACACTTCTTCTCATTTTCCTATTCATCACAATGGGCACGATGAGTGCGCAAAACACAGAGAGCGTGCCCCTTCCAAAGGGCTTGCAGAATTACAAGGAGCGGACCGACGAGGAGGGACACAAGCTGCAATTCCAAGTGGGCGGCGGCATCAATTTCGGCGTTGGAGGCAATGCTTTGCAGTTTCAAATCTCGCCCCATTTCGGACTTCTGCCGGCCGTTGAATGGCTGTGCGTCGGGGTGGGCGGCACTTACGAGCTCTATTATTTCAAGGACTACTCAACAGGGCTGAAGTCGTGCCAGCACGTTTTTGGCGCGCGCGGTTTCCTGGAGGGCTACATCTGGAAGCGCCGCATCATCGTTCACGGCGAATACGAATGGCTCTCCTACCCTGACGCCAACCGCGACGGGATTCGCGAGCAATCGCACGCCGTGCTCATCGGGCCCGGCTACCAGCAATGGCTCAACGACAACCTGTCGATATACACGATTGCGCTTTTCCCGGTTTACGAGCCCTCCACCAACCCGATCAACGCATACTCGGTGTGCGAAATCCGCATTGGCGTTAATTACAAATTCTAATTCCTGATGGCAGCGCTCGAAAACATACTGTCGCGCCGTCTGCTGCACCGCAACAACGGTGAGACAGTGCGTCCCATCGTGCGATTGGCCGTTGCGGGAATCGCTTTATGCCTGATTATCATAACGGTAGCAATCTCCATCACTTCCGGCTACCGCAAAGCCATTGAAAAGAAGGTCATTGATATGGGATCGCACATCCGCATTTCCAACTACGACCTCAACTACACTTTCGACCCGAAGCCGTTCAACAGGGAGCAAAGTTTCTTGCAAGACCTGCGGCAGAATCCCGACATACGCCATATTCAGAACTTTTCCACGAAAGTGGGGATTGTGAAGACGGAGCAGCAAGTGGAAGGCGTGGTTTTCAAAGGCATCGACTCCACCTTCTCGTGGGAACATTTCCGCGACAACCTGGTGGCGGGCAGTGAGCTGGACTTGAGGCACGACACGCTCACCTCGGGCGTGATGATGTCGCGGGCGCTGGCGCAAAAGCTGCAACTGAAGCTGGGCGACAAGGTGTTCGCCTACTTCGTGCAGGACCCTCCGATGCAGCGACGCTTTTACTTGCGGGCGATTTATGAGACGGGGATGCCGGAATACGACAGCAAATTCGTGTTTGCCGACCTGCGCCACGTGCAAAAACTCAACGGCTGGGGGCATTCCACAGAAGTGGTTGCGGAGGGCGACACGCTGAGCGGCTGGCAAAGCGACTCGGTGGGCGGCATTGAGATTCTCCTCAACGATTACGACAAGATTGACGAGGTGGGCGACTTCGTGAACCACCACATCAGCTTCGATCTGAAAGCGGAAACCATCAAGCAGGTTTATCCCGCCATTTTTCAATGGACGGAACTGTTTGACACCAACGTGATTGTGCTTCTCATCATCACGGTGTTCATCTGCATCATCACGCTCATTTCCACCTTTTTCATCATCATTTTGGAACAGACTTCCACCATTGGGATTCTGAAAACGATGGGGCTCACTACGCAACGCATCCGCAACATCTTTATGCGCATCGGGCTCAGAATCACGCTGTTGGGACTGGCCGTGGGCAACGGCGCCGGGATTGGCATTTGCCTACTACAAAAGCACTTGCACCTTGTCAAGCTGGATGCGAGTTCGTACTATGTTCCTTACGTTCCCATTGATTTCAACATCGGGTTGCTGGCCATAATGAATGCGGGGGTGCTGCTGATTTGTATGTTAGTGCTGCTGATTCCGGCGACATTTGTTTCCAAGCGGATCAGCCCGGTGACGGCGATACGTTTTCAGTAGGCCTACCAGCGCGAGAGGGGCATCCGATTTTTTTTAGCGAAAACAAAATTTATTGTAATATATTTTCATAAAAATCGTTATCTTTGCAGTCAATATTGTAAAATACGCATTTCATTGAAAATCAATAAAATACATATTATTTTAAGAACGTTTTTGTGGACCGTTCTATTAGCGGGAGTATTGATGTCGTGTTCAACGCGCAAAAACTCGGCGCTCAACCGCGGTTATCACAATATGACCTCGCGCTTCAATGTCAACTTCAACGGCAAGGAGGCCCTCAAATCAGGCGAGGCCGAACACCAGAATCTCTGTCAGGACAATTACATCACGACATTGCCCATTTACGTTTACCCGCCGAAAGACAAGATTTCAAGCATCTATCCGTCGATGGACCGCGTAATTGAGAAGGGTTCGAAGTGCATTTACAAGCACTCGATGTTTTTCAAGGGCAAAGAATATGTGAAAAACATTGACGACGCCTACCTGATGATGGGCAAGGCCTATTTCTACAAGCAGGATTACAACCAGGCGTCGCGCATTTTCGACTACATCATCACCACGCACAAGACGGGCAACTGCGTGGAAGAAGCGATGATCTGGAAGGCGCGCTGCGCGGTACGCTTAGGATACTACAGCAATGCCGAAGACATCATCAACGAGGCAAAATATTACGTTCAGCCCAAGAAATCGAAAAAACTGAATGTGCTGTACGCAGCGGCCGCGGCCGAGTACCAGCTCACTGCGCCCGACGGGGACCGGGAGATGGCGATCGGCTACATTGACGATGTGCTGAAAAACAAGCCCAGCAAGTTGTTCAAAACCCGTATGTACTTCATTATGGGACAGTTGTACGAGTTGGAGGAACAGCCCGCCGCCGCACACGACTGTTTTATGTGGGTGGCGAAGAAGAGTCCCGACTACGAGATGGAATTCAACGCGCGGATGCACCTGGCCACGAACTACGATGGGAGCCCGGCCAAGCGCGCGCAGATTCTGAAAGAGATGAACAAGATGCTGGACGAGGAGAAGAACAAGGAGTACCGCGACCAGATCTACTACGCCATTTCGGAAATCGGGCGCGTTGACGAGGACACGGCGTTCCAGATTGAGAACCTGGTGAAGTCGGTGGCCGCGTACGACAACAACGACTTCCAGCGCACGCACTCCTCGCTGCGTCTCGCCGACCTTTACTTCGACCAAGAGAAATATCCGCAGGCGAAAGCTTACTACGACACGGCGACCGTCTCAATGCCGAAAACGTACCCCAACTACACGGAAATCAAGCGCAAATCGAAAGTGCTCACCGAGCTGGTTGACAACCTGCAAGAGGTCGTGGTACAAGACAGTTTGCAGCGCATAGCCAAAATGAGCGAGAAGGACCGCAACCGCTGGGTGCAAAGCAAGATCAACGCGTACAAGGCGGAAAAGGCGCGCAAAGAGAAGGAGGAGCGCGACAAGGAAGCCGCCCTGCAAAGTGCGCTGGGCTACGCCAACTACAACAACTCAAACCTCACCAACAACAATTCCGGGAAATGGTACTTCTACAACTCGACGCTGATGTCGGCGGGCAAAACGGAGTTCTTGCGCAAATGGGGCAACCGTAAACTGGAAGACAACTGGCGCATCAGCAACAAGCAGCAGTTCACGTTCGAGGAGATGGCCGATATGAACAACCCTAACGCGAAAAGCGACACGGCGGAATACGACGAGGACGGCAATCCCATCATCAAGCGCGAAACCGACCCGGAGAAGGAGCGTTACTACACGCAAGACCTCCCACTCACGCCGGGTGCCATCGACACTTCCAATATGAAGATTTCCAACGCGCTGTATCAGGCGGCCATCATCTACCTCGACCTGCTCAACGACCGCAAGCGCGGTTGCGAGACTCTGGAAAAGTATTACACCCGCTTCCCCGACGACACCCTTTCGCCAGCAGTGCAGTACCTGCTCTACCTCAACTACACCAAGATGAAAAACGCTTCGGCCGACAAGTCGAAGAACATCATCCTCACCAAATATGCGAATACTGACTACGCGCGCCTCATTCTGGAACCCGACTATTACGAGAAACTTGCGGAAAAGAACCGCGCGATGGAAAAGAAGTATGAGACCACCTATCAGGACTACACTTCGAAGCGCTGGACGAAGGTGATCAGCGCGGCCGACGAGGCGCTGGCCGTGGCCACTGACCGCAAACTGCGCTCGAAGTTCGCCTATCTGCGCGCCGTCGCCGTTGGACAGACCCAGAGCAAAGACAACTACAAGTCGGCGCTGAACAGCGTGCTTTCAGACTACAGCGATATGCCCGTTGCGGAACTCGCCCGCATCCTGCTGCGCGAACTGGATCCTGCTCCCGTGGTGGAGACGGCCGCGGCGATTGCCGATGCAGCCGAAGCAGCCCAGACTGAAGGCCCCTTCAAATACAATGCCGACGAGTGGCATTACGTCACGCTCATCGTCAACGTTCACAAGGTGGACGTGATGGACCTCAAGGTGAAGATTTCCAATTTCAACAAGCAGTTCTTCTCTTTGCAGAAATTCAATATCAACAGTTTCTACATCAACCAAGACCAACAAATCGTAACGGTTTCGCGCTACCGCAATGCGGACGTGGCGATGGAATATTATGCGGCATTCACCAGCGACGAGCATTTCTCTGCCGACGTGCTGGCCGGCAACATCACCGTGTACGCAATGGGTTCAACCAATTACAGCACCTACTACAAGAAAAAGGAGGCGAGACCCTTGTATGACGACTTTTTTTCAAACAATTATTTAAATAAATAGTAAAGACTATGGTAAAAATGTACGAAGGCGGGACAGAGACCCACGAATTCAACACCATCGCAGCGGGCACCTCAATTGATGGCAACATCACTTCGAAGAACGACTGCCGCATTGATGGCAACATCAAGGGCAACATCAATTGCAGCGCCAAGGTTCTGATCGGACCCAACGGCATCATCGAGGGCGACATCACCTGCGAAAGCATTGAAATCGAAGGCCGAGTGAAAGCCAACATCAACGCTACCGACCTCATCTCCCTGCGTTCCACCGCAGTGTTGGGCGGCGACATCACCGCCAGCAAGCTGTCGATTGAGCCGGGCGCCACTTTTGTAGGAAACTGCAAAATCCAACAAGGCCGCCCCGGACAAGCCGCACCTCAAAGCGAACCCGCCAACAACTAAATGGGCAGCAAGCCAAAGTGGAATGCCGGAGCATCGTACTCCGGTATGGCCTTCCAAATGGGCATCATCATCGCGCTGGGCACTTGGGGAGGCATCAAATTAGACGAACGTCTCGCACTTTCGCCTGTTTTTACTATTATCTGCGCCCTGCTTTCCATCGCACTCGCTATGTATGTGATGATTAACAAGTTAACTCACAAAAAGGACAACGAATAACTATGGCAGAAAAAAATATCAAAGTACCCAAGTACGTTTCCCGACTCGTCATTTTCTCCATCATAATGGCGGGAATCGTAGTGCTGGCGCAACAACTGCTGCCCGCACAGTATGCGTCGCCCGCGCTCCCGTACATCGTTCTTTTCTTTTTCGTGATCACACTGTTCACGCTTTACGTCGTGCTACGCGACTCGGCCCGCCGCGAGTCGCGCAAGTTCGTTTCCGGATATATGGTCTCCCGAATCGTGAAATTTATGTCCTGCCTACTCTTTTTACTTATTTATTTTATTGTAAATAAAGAAGATAGGTGGAATTTCGCATTCTCTTTCTGCATTATCTATTTCCTCTATGCCATTTTTGAAGTGCTCGCAATGAAAAAGGAGAACGACACTTTGCAAAAGGAGAACAATTTGCAAAAAGAAAATGGAGGAAAACCTCAAGAATAAGATTCACCTCATTTTATCGGCGCTTTCTACAAAGCCAGGCGTTTACCGGTATCTGGACGAAAGCGGTAAAGTGATTTACGTGGGCAAGGCCAAGAACCTGAAGCGCCGCGTGTCGTCGTATTTTAACAAAAACCACGACTCCTCTAAAGTGAGGATGCTGGTGACCAAAATCCGCGACATTCAGACAACGGTGGTGGACACCGAATGGGAGGCGTTGCTACTGGAAAACACACTCATCAAGAAGTACAAGCCGAAATACAACATCTTGTTGAAAGACGACAAGACCTACCCGTGGATTGCGATAACGAAAGAGGAATTCCCGAAAGTTTTCCCCACGCGCTCGCCCAACCACGCCACTCAAGACACGTTCGGCCCCTACGCTTCCGTGCGCTATATGAACACGCTGCTGGAAACCGTTTTCGAGATTTTTCCAGTAAGAAGATGCAAAATCCTGCACCAAAATGCGCGCCCCTGCCTGCAATATCAGTTGAAAAAATGCCCGGCACCGTGCGCCGGAATGATTTCAAAAGAGGATTACCAGGCCCGCATCACAAGCATCAAAGAGATATTAAAGGGAAATAGCAATCTGATTATCAAACAGTTGCATTCAGAAATGATGCAATATGCGGAAAAGTGGGAATTTGAAAAAGCACAAGAAATAAAAGAAAAGCTCAACGTGCTCACGCAATTTCGCGGCAAATCGGTGGTAGTAAACCCCGAACTCACACAACTCGACATCTTTTCAATTGTGGAAGACGAACAAAACGCCTACGTTAATTATATGCGCGTAATGGAAGGCGCTGTGGTTCAATCATATACCATTGAAATCGGGCACAAGTTAGACAAAACGAAGGAAGATTTGCTGCTGTTGGGAATGGTGGAAATTCAGGACCGTTTTGGAAAACTGTACCCGCAGATTGTGCTGCCATTCAAGCCCGAAATCGACACGGAAGAACACGAATTCGTAGTGCCGCAGCGTGGCGACAAGAAGAAATTGCTGGACCTTTCGCTGAAAAATGCCTTCACTTATATGACGGAAAAGAACCGCCGAAGAGATATGGTGAATCCGGAACGGCGGAGCCAACGCGTGCTCGCCCAGTTACAAAAAGATTTGGGAATGAGCAAGTTGCCGAATCGAATAGAGTGTTTTGACAATTCCAACACGCAAGGTTGCGAGCCCGTTTCCGCAATGGTTTGTTTTATCAACGGGAAACCAGCAAAAAACGAATATCGGCACTTTTTAGTGAAAACGGTAGTCGGGGCCGACGATTTCGCTACAATGGAAGAGGTGATTTACCGTCGCTACAAGCGACAACTTGACGAGCAAAAGCCGCTGCCCGACCTGATTGTGATTGACGGAGGCAAAGGCCAGTTGAACGCCGCCTACCGAAGTTTGGAAAAACTGGGGTTGCACGACCGCATCTTTATGATAGGTATCGCGGAGCGGCTGGAAGACATTTTCCGCGTGGGTGACTCTGTGCCGCTGTACATAGATAAAAAGTCGGAGGCGCAACTGCTGTTGCAACGCATCCGTGACGCGGTACACGATTTCGGTATTGAACATCACCGCAAGCGGCGCGCCAAGAAAAGCATCCATTCAAAGTTGGATGAGGTTCCAGGTATTGGCACAGTACTGAAAACCAAGCTGTTGAAAGAATTCAAAAGCGTGAAGCGGATTGAATCGGCGACGGAGGGCGAGCTCGCTGCCGTGATTGGTTCCGCGAAAGCAAAAGTGTTGAAAGAATTTTTCAAAGAAAAAACGACACAGGAATAAGCGGTTTTCAGAACTTCCTCTCCCCTATTTTCAAACGGAATTATCGCCTTTCATCTTGTAAATGCTGCTGCGCATTGTGCGAGATGCCCCTCGGAGGTGAAACGGTGGAATGGACTAAGGGACGAATGGATGAATGGATGAATGAATGAACGCCTGACGGCGGAGACAAGAAATGCGCAGGAAATTTCGAGGAAATGATCAGGAAATTTTTCTTTTCTGCTGTCTGAGGAAAGCTGCCGCACAGCTATGCGGTAGGTTTTCTGGGAAATGAGTTTCGGTCACCCAATCATTGTTTTCCACAATGAAGTTGTGGTGCCGCAGTCACATCCGGCATCTCGGATAGACGCTACTAAGCGGTGGTGCCTACCGCACCACAATTTTCCCTGCCTCGAAACGCTGCTCGCCATTCGTCCAAAACAGAATATAAACACCTGGTACAAAATTAGTTAAATCAATATTCAACATTGAGTCAGAAACAGGAACCGATTTCATTTTCCGTCCGGAAAGGTCGAAAAGCTGCACTTCCGCGTTGGGCGAACCATTCATAACAAATTCATTCACAGTAATTTGCACGTTCCCACTCGTCGGATTGGGCCAGACTTTCAAAACAGGACTGGAATTTTCTGCAATGGAAACAGGTCCGTTCACGCCAATGCAACGCGAAAACTCGGACGTGTTTTTCTCATCATCAATAGTTAACGCAGTGATTACAAGTGCATTGTCGCACGAAAAGTTAAAATTCCAACTACCGTTTGCCGCGGGCGTGACCGAGCCCAAATAGCGCTTTCCTTCGCCCAATCCGGTCGGGTCGGGGGCGGCTTCGTACAGTTGCACTTCGCAGGCGGCTGGATTCGGTGCATCCAGCGTGCCGCTCACGGCGAGTTCGCCATCGGAAAAGTTCACGGAATTGATGACAGGATAATTGAGTTTCCCGTTGGCGCCGTCGTCGCTGTCGCCCGTATCATTCTGATTCACACCGGGTTCAAACAGGTCGATGGCCAAAGCGCCATTCTGATAAAAGCTGTTGCAGCTGATCCAGTGGCGCTTGCAACTCTCGTTGGTGATGTAAACGCCACAGCCGCCGTTGTGCGCGATGATGTTCGCCTCGGCGGGAGTGCCACCGATGACCGTTTGGAGCGGGCCTTGCGAAATTCTGATGCCGTCCATCCCGTTGGGCAGCGGATTTCCGTCCACGTTCACGCCGATTTTGTTGCGCACCACCACATTGCTGTCGGAGCCCGTAATGTTGATGCCGATACCAACTTGGAGATTTCCCGAAACCACGTTTCCATCCATCCAATTCTGATAGGAAATGCCGTCAATGATGATGCCAGCGGTATTCGGAAGCGCCTGCCGCCCCGAAAAATCAGTTCCTATATAATTGTTTTTCAATATATTATCGTGAGTTCCATTATTATAAAAGAAAACGCCATAGCCCACATTTCCCGAAATAATGTTCCTTTCGGCATCGGTATCGCCGCCCACGCGATTGGAAAACGAGCCGTCGTCAAACAGCACGCCGTAAGTGTTTCCAATGGCCGACGTGCCGGTTGCATCAGTGCCTATGTAATTGCCAATGATGACGTTATGACTTGCGCCAACGCCAAACAGCGGCAGGCCGTAATCGGTGTTGCCGCTAATCAGGTTGCGTGTTTCGGGCGATGTGCCGCCAATGGTGCAAAAGCGCACAGCCCCTTCCATACTCATTCCGTCGTAATTGGGGATGGCCGCGCTGCCTTCGCGATTGGTGCCGATGAAATTCCCGCTCACGGTGCAGTTTTCCACGTCGAGCAAGCGGATGCCGATGTGCCGATTTCCGCTGACGATGTTGCGATCGGCCAGCGAGTTGCCGCCAATCAACGCATTGTGCGAATGCGAAATCAACTCCAGCCCGATGTCGTTGCCCATTGCCGACATCGCCGTTTCATCGATGCCGATATAGCAGCCCAAAATAACGCAACCCGCTGATTCATAGATTTGTATTCCTTTCGTGCAACGGCGCACATTAAGTCCTTTCAGCACAGCATTCGGCGCGTTCATCAGCCGCAGTCCGTAATCAAGCGTGTTGCCGCCGTCAATCACGATTTCGGGGCCATAAGGATTGGTGTTGCCTACATTTTCGCTTTGCGAAGTGCCGTCAACGGTGACGTTTTGCTGCATAATCATCGGGAGGGTGGTAGCGGGCGCAATCAGCCAAACGCCCGTAGCGGCATTGTACGCCGCATCCGTCGTCGGGATGTTGAAAGTGATGTTGTGCGGCCCCGGCGCCGCCATACACATCTGCAAAGCATAACGCAAACTTCCCGCACCATTGTCAGCCGTTGTAGTTACAATGTAATTATTTGATTTTAATATAATTACAACAAAAAATAGAACAAAAAAGATAGTGACTCTTTTCATCTTGTCATTCCATTTTTAGCAATAATGCTGTTTTATCCAAAGTGATAGGAAGGCATCCGACAAAGAATATTGTTTTCTGCCGTTACTGTTAACAGAATATGTTATCCAATCTTCGTCAAGTAATTGTTTAATAGCAGATTGCACAGAACTTGCAGACGACAGTTTGTGTTTTCGAATGAATTCCGCAGATGTAACCTTTTGAGATTTTCCTTCGCAAGCAATCGCAAAAAGCACCTCTTTGGGTTTTTGCGAAAGTAAAGACAAGCGATTACAAAAATCCCATTCACTTTCAATATCCTTATCGAATTTCTCAAAATTCGTTGCCACAAATTCAGCGTACATATCCATTGAAATTGCATCCAGACTCATTGAGGTAGTACTGGCATAAAACGGGCGCGACGGGGCATTAAACATTTCCGACAAAATATGACGTTCCGAACCGGCAAAAACGAAATCCGCATTTGTGCAATGCTGAATATGCGTTCGGAGAATGGCTTCAACATTTGTCAACACAGACGTTTCAACATCCCTGTCACAAAAATACGCTTCAGGTATTTTCCCTTTGATAATAAAAGGATTAATAATCATATTCTCATTCAATTTTTGGGAAAATCGTTGCAAAAATACACTTTTTTATAAATTATGCTAACAAAGTAATTTTATTAGCATAATATTTTGGATTCAAGTCTCGCCAATGATGGTAAGGGAGTTGAGAGTTGAGAGTTGAAAATGAGGAATGAATGGATTTTAATTCCTGATAAACTTACAAACTCCGATAATATTTTGATTATCAATTATTTGAATAAAATACAAACCAGGAGCGATGGTTGAGATATCAAGAATGGACGAAGCAGAAACCGGCTGGGCGAGCATCTTTCTGCCATTCACATCAAAAAGCTGTATTTCAGCATTTTGTAAAATGTTTTCTTCAAAAATTTCCAAATGTAAAAGGTCGCTGGTTGGGTTGGGCCACGCACGGAAACGGGCGATTTGCGGCTCATTTACAGCGACTTGCGAATCGTGCCAATTGGAAAATTCAGAAGTGTTGCCCGCATCGTCGGTAACGGTGGCCACAAATCGGTCGGCGGGCTCAAATCCGCCCACCACTAATTGCCAAGCGCCGTCGGGATTGGGAATTGCAGTTCCTGCAAATTGTTGTGCCTGAGGAAGTTGAATTGGAAGCGGATTTTCTTCTGTGGGCGAGGCGAGGAAAATCTCCACGGTGGCGATTTGCGGATTTTCAACCGTCACAGTACCCTGAATCCACGTGAGCTGCGTGGCGGAATCGTAAATGGCGGAAGTGATTTGCGGCGGCTGAATGCCGTCGTTGCAGCCATCCCAAAAGAAGATGCCGCCATACCGGTTGCCGACGAGCAGGTTTTGCGAAAGCGTGTTCTGATGCGTCGTTTCGCCCATCATCACGATGCCGAGCGAGTCGTTGTGCGCGATGTAATTGCCGTTCCCGTCGCCGCCGATACGGTTGTGCGACGCACCGCCCGCAAGCAGCAGTCCGCAAGCGCCATTGCCCAAAGCGACCGTGGAGTCGGCACCTGCACCAATATGATTGCTGCACAGCACATTGCTGTCGGCGCCATCGGTTAGCACGACACCATAACCCGTGTTGCCGCTGATAACGTTGCGGTGAATGTCGAGGTGCTTGACCAACGCACTCACGATGATGCCATTTTCATTTGGAAGAGACTGATTTCCAGAAATATCCGTTCCAATATAATTTCCCACGATGCGGTTTTGCTCGGTGCCGGCGTCGGTGACTTCAATGCCGGCGTAGCGATTGCCGGAAAAAAGGTTGCGGTCGGTGTCGGTTTCGCCGCCAATGAGGTTGTCCTTTGCGTCGGCGGCCAGCATCAGCCCCACGTCATTGGGCAGTGCTGATGTTCCCAACGCATTGGTTCCCACAAAGTTGCCACGAAAAATATTACCATCCGTGCCGCGCGTTACGATGAAAAGGCCGTAGCTGCGATTTCCCGATAACACGTTGTTTTCCATTATGTTAAGATGAGAAGAGCCGTCCACGCAGATGCCGGTAGCGTTGGGGATGGCCATTTCGCCCGAGACATCGGTGCCGATATAGTTGCCGCAGATATTGTTGTGGGCGCAATTTCCGTAGTAGATACAGCCATACACGCGGTTTCCGCTGATGATGTTGCGCTCGGCGGGGGTAGTTCCGCCAATGATGTTGTATTGTCCGGTAGTGTTGATTTCCACGCCGTTGGCCTGGATGGCGGAATCGGAAGCGTACTCAAAGGCGAAAGTGCCCGTGGCGTCGGGGCCGATGTAGTTGCCGCACACCACGTTGCTATCGGCCGACTCGATGTAGATGCCGATTTCGGTGTTGGCGGAGATGATGTTGCGTTCGGCGGGGGAAGTGCCACCGATTCGGTTGCGGTTCGCGTTCGACATTACCACGATGCCGTAATGATTGCTCAGGGGCAGGTTGCCCGTGGCGGAAGTGCCGATTTTGTTGCCTGCGATGACATTTTCGCGCGTGCCGCTGCCTTCCAAAACGATTCCGGCGGCCGTATTTCCTGATATCACATTATTCATTATCAATACGTTGTGCGCATAGCCAAGCGAATAAGCGCCATACGTTCCGCCCGACAGCCCGATGCCGTACTGATTGGGGAACGGGCTCACGCCATCGGCGGCGGTGCCCAAATAGCAATCGCTGATGGTGCCGCCATTGGCACCGAAGAGCAGCACAGCATACTGGAACCCGCCGATGCAAAAACCTTTGAGCGTGTTGTTAGCAGAAGCGATGCGGAAACACGACATCAGCGACATATCGCCGCCATCAAGCACGATTTCCGGTCCTAACGGATTGGTATTCCCGACATTAGCGGTTTGCGTAGTGGCATCAATGGTGATGTTGCCCGCAATGAGCAGGTAGGGCAATTCCGACTGAAGGCGAATGGTGAAAGTGCCTGTTTCGGCATCGAATCCCTCATCGGAAAGAGGAATGTTGAACGAAATATTGTGGTGTCCAGTATAGTTCGCTGTGGCGGAAGACATCGCCTGACGCAACGAGCCGTCGCCGCTGTCGCGAGTGTTTGTAACGACATAATTGTTGGCGTTGAGGGCCAACGAGGCGACACAAAGCAGTATGAAAGTGTATAATTTTGGGATAGAAAACATAAAAGCGATTTTGAGGGGCAAATATAGTGATTTTTTGGTGAATTGTGGATTCTCGTCTGGCCGGTTTATCTATGGGAAATTGGGGGCTTCCGATAATGGGAATGGTGGGAAAGTGAAACGGTGAAAATGGTGGAAGGGACGAATGCCGCCTGCGGCGTAAAACAAGAAATGCGGAGGAAATTTTAAGGAAATTACAAGGAAATTTTTCTTTTCTGCTGTTTCATAATGAAATAACGACAGCTGTATCCTGACAATTCGGAATTTGCGATGTGATGAGCGGTAATTCCGCAGTGCGGAGAATTCCCATTATGCGAATATCTCGCACAAAGTGCTGCTGCATTTACAAGATAAAAGGGGGAACATTCCGAATTATGTTGACAGGTTTCCATCAAAGTGGAGGGCAAAAGTTGCAGCGCATACGCATTTCAAAAAAGGGCCGACCCCGTAAGGAATCAGCCCTTTACAAATGTATCAAATTATTACTACAATACTTATTCGCACAGCTTGATGCAGCGGACGCTGGCACCGCTGGCCTTCTTCAAGGCGACGTATTCCTCCGACGAGCAGACGCCGAAATCAACGGCGATGCGCTCAACAGAGTTGCTGGGACCCACCTGCGTGGAGGTCCAGAACCTGGCCCCTACGAACAGACTCTCAAACGAAGCCGTTGCAGAGTTGTACCAGCCACCGCCACGGGCGTTGAAGCCGCTGCCCGGCAACTGGCCCTCCAGTCCGGGATACCAGTAGAGCGTGCTCGCCTCCTTGGCCTGAACCATTGAGCCAGAGTTCTCAAGCATCAGGATGTACTCTTCCTCCGTCGGGATGCCCCATCCATCGGGACAGATGCCCTGCGTGTGCGCCGGCACTTCGGTCACGTCGTCGCCTTCCGACAGGCCTAACGCGGCGTACCAAGTGTAGAGTTTGCCGAATTTTTCGTCGTTGGCCGGGTCGTTGGCGTAGTTGGCATAACCGTTGACATCCACCGCGCTGCTATCGGCATAGTACGTATGGCGCATATTCTCGCCCGTCCAGCACTGGTAGCCGATTCTTACGGAAGAATAGGCGTAACCGTTAATGCGAGCGGAGTCGGTCGGCTCGCCGCAAGAAGGCAGCGTGATGGTGACGTTCTGCATACAGGTGACGAAGTTACCACATACGTTGTCGTCAGTGATGTACCAAGTTACCGTGGTGGTGCCTAACGGGAATCGGTAGCCGTCGGCCGGATCGGAAATGACAGTGTAGGTTGCACCCGTATGGCTGACGACGGTCGGCGCGGTGAGGTGCATCAGCGTGTCGGCGAAGCCGTAGCAGAGTTCCAGCGTGGTGTCGGGGGCGCAGGTCAGCTCGATAGCGCCCGGAACGGCGACGGAGGGCAGAATGCTGATGTTCTGTACCTTCACGGAATCGTTGCCGCAGGCATCGGAAACCGTCCACTGACGATGGATGATTCTGATTTCAAGGTCGGTACCGGTGGTGTCGAGGTCGGTCCAGCTTACAGTCGGAGCGGCATCGCAGTTGTCGGCCACGTCGGCCGGCTCGCCGGTAGTCGTAGTCGGAGCGGAAATTGTTCCGTCGGAAGCACGACAAATCGTCGTATCCTTCGGTGCCTTGAAGGTCGGCTTGATCGTATCAACGACTTTGAGGATGCTGTCAACCGTAACGGTACAGCCCTTGGCATCGGTAACAGTAACGGTAACGCTGTAAGAGTTGCCGCAGTCGTTGGTGAGGGTTTGAGCCACGGTCGTTGCATCAGCGTCAACATCAGCAGCATCGCCTGACCAGACGAAATGGTAGGTACCATTGCCACCGGTAGTGGTCACACTCACGGCATAGCTGCCCTGGTTCGGACAGCGGTCAGCCGGAGGGGTGATTTCGGCGGATAAAGCGGCAGGTTCGTTGATGGTGAAGGTGGCTGAGGCGACTGAATCCAGGGCGTCGGTGAAGCTGATTATGTAAATACCGTCGGCCAAACCGCTAAGTGTCAGCGGGCTGTTGGTGCTGCCCGAGGCACTGTAGCTGTCGGGGCCCGTCACCTCATAGTTGTAAGCAAGCGGTGTGAGCGGTTTGCCTCCCGTTACGGAGATAACCGCTGAGCCATCGGCCGCATCGAAGCAGGTGACATCGGTAACCTCAATGTTGATGATGTCGAACTCCGAGTAAACAGTAAGCGTTCCGTTAGCATACGTAATGTCGTAGTTGCCCGTCACGTCGTTGCCATCGCCGTCGATGATCACAGCGTCGCTCGGCACGTTCGGGCTATTGCCCGCCTCAGTTTGGCTACCCGTCACAACGACGGTGTCGATATTGTCGCCCGTTGCCAGCGGAGTGGTGGCATCAAGGGTCCATTCGTCCTTGGTAAGAGGAGTGCCGTCGTAATCCTTTTCAGGAGATTCCGCGATGAGGGTGATGGGCAGCTTGTCAACCGAGAATACGCCTTCGGTGGTGTCCACGGTTTCGTAGTTGTCGATGTTGGTGACCGTGTAGTCGAACTGGTTCGGGATGGTGTCCACGTTGTGCAACGTGTCGTGCGGCGTTACCGTCATG
>JAZQOJ010000011.1:0-49405 GCA_045627805.1 Bacteroidales bacterium | reverse complement strand
TGTTCCATAATGAAATAATAATGGAGATGATGGACCGGCTGCGGCCGCCTTTGGCTCGGTTTCCTTACAAAAACGGGGAGATGCGGAGCGCCCGTGCGAGGCCTTGTTTGAAGCAAAACGGATTGCGGCCGAGCAGCCGTTTTGCAAGTTTGGGCTCGCACAGGGGAGCAGCGACCGTATTTGTTGGGAAGCGAGGCAGCAGAGGCAAAGCGAGTTTTCTTTTAATAAGCCGCTTTCGCTCGAAAAAGCAAGCAAGCTTTCTTTTTGCTCGCTTACTCGCGGCTTTGCCTCTTTCTTTTTCTCAAGAAAAAAAGAAAGAGGAATTGCTGTGAACTGACAATTCGGGATTTGCGATGTGTTGAGCGGTAATTCCGCAGTGCGGATAATTTCCATTATCGGAAGATCCTAAAATTTTCAGCGTATCAATCAACAAGACGAAAAGGGATCATTCTGAAAATCTTACAGTAAATTATTTATTTTCAGCCATTTACATAGTGACTGCAAAAAATGCTTTTTGTTTCAATTCCCCTACTCATCGCACAGCGGATCCCGTGTTGGTCGGCGGCGGATTTCGGGGCGGAAAAGTGCCTGCAATTTCACTGAAAAAGGGGTTGTGGAAATGGGGATTTTTTTGTAATTTTGCAAGTTTTAATAAAATAGAAGAAACAGCTGAATTTCCACGCAAAAACAACCCCGAACCCGCACCGGGGAAAGTGAGGCGGGGGAGAAAAAAGGAAGAAAAGTTATGACTGCCGAAGCATTGACAACGCGCCTTGAGAGCCAAACTTTCGACCGCAAAAGCATCAGGATTGCGGCGAAGGACTTGGCTACCATTGTGGTGGCTTTTGCCAATGCCGACGGTGGAACGATTGCCATAGGCATTGCGGACAATGGAGAATTGGAAGGAATTGACAAACATTCGGATCATTTGAACGAATTGCTCCGAGTTCCATTCGACTTTTGCCAACCTTCTGTAAAAGTCTCGGTAGAAAAACTTTCATTTACTCGTGACAATGGAGAATCTGACCATATTCTTTTGATGAATGTGCATCAGAGCCAAAAGGTTCACGCCAACCAGAAAGATGAAGTTTTTTATCGTGTGGGCGACAAATCCAAGAAGTTGACGTTTGATGAACGTTTGCAATTGCTTTACGATAAAGGCGAAATGGTTTATGAAAACAAAGCTGTTTTCGGCGCCTCCATTGAAGACCTTGATATGACATTGGTCCAGTCGTATTGTGATTTGATTGGCTATACCAAATCTCCCTTGGAATATTTGGAACAAAACGACAAACTTATTGTCAAAGAGAAAGATGGGTATAAGATAAGTACGGCAGCCATCCTTTTGTTTGGAAAGAGGCCGCAGAATTTCTTTCCCCGCGCGCAAGTCCGTTTCATCAAATATCAGGGAACGGAAGCGTTGACCGGCGCGCAGATGAATGTGATGAAGGATGTGATTTTTGACGGTACGATTTTGGAAATGGTCAACAAAAGCATTGCATTTGTGGGAACGCAAGTTCGCGAGCATACCTATTTAGGGCCAGATGCTCGTTTCATTACGAAGGCAGAATATCCGGAATTTGTTTGGAAGGAATTGATTATAAATGCGATAACGCATCGCGATTATAGCATTTTGGGAACGGATATCCAGATTAAAATGTTCGATGATCGTATTGCTGTGGAGAGCCCCGGCAACTTACCGAGCATTGTGCGCTTGGACAATATGCGTTTTGTGCATTTTTCTCGGAATCCCATTATCGCCAGATTCCTGAAAGCACATAAGTTTGTGCGTGAGTTTGGTGAAGGCGTAGATAGAATGTACCGGGAATTGAAAGAAGCGGGAAACCCTACGCCAAAATACGAGCAGATCGCTTTTATGATTGTGGGAACGGCGTATTCGTCAATGTATGAGCTGGAGGGCGAACCGACTGTTGTTGCAGAAAAACATACGGAATATGGAGCAACAAAGAAAAATATATCCAAGGCCCTAGAAAATCCGCCTGTCAATCCAGCAGACACAGAAACTACGAAGAAAGACCTAGAAAAAGACCTACAAAACCCTACAGAAAACCCTACAGAAAACCCTACAGAAAAAAAATCATTAACCCCATTAGAAGCAAAAATTGTTGGAACATTAAAAAAGAATCCGACCTATTCACAAAAGCAAATTGCAGATGAAATAGGTGTCGGATTCACAACTGTTCGCGAGTATATTGGGAAATTAAAGAAGAAAGGTCTCATTACTCGCGTTGGCCCCGACAAAGGCGGCTACTGGCAAGTGACGGCAGAGAACGAATAAAAAACAAATAAGAAAATTCACCCCGAACCCGCCCAGGTGAAAGTGAGGCGGGTGGAGAAAGAAAGAAGGAAGAAAATAACAAGATAAAATACAAAACCAATGTTGAACAATAAAACTGTCTTGATAACCGGAGGTACCGGTTCTTTTGGAAAGAAATTCGTGGAAGTCATTCTGCGTGATTATCCCAACGTGAAAAAAATCATCATCTATTCACGTGATGAATTGAAACAATATGAGTTGAAACTCAAATATCCGCAGCAAAAGTACCCGATGATGCGCTATTTCATCGGAGACGTGCGCGATTTGGAACGACTCACCCGCGCTTGCGAAGGCGTTGACGTAATCATCCACGCTGCCGCCATTAAGCAAGTGGACACTGCTGAATATAATCCGGAAGAATGTATTAAGACGAATGTCCACGGTGCGCAAAATGTGATTAAAGCGGCTTTGGCAACTGGCGTTCATAATGTGGTAGCGCTCTCTACCGACAAGGCCTGCGCGCCCATCAACTTGTATGGAGCAACCAAATTGACTTCTGACAAACTGTTTACCGCTGCCAATAACATTAAGGGTTCTAAGGATATTCGTTTTTCTGTAGTTCGTTACGGCAATGTAATGGGATCTCGTGGCTCCGTTATCCCGTTCTTCATCAGAAAGAGAGACGAAGGCGCAACGGAAATTCCAATCACCGATATGCGTATGACGCGTTTCAATATCTCATTGGAAGAAGGCGTGGCAATGGTAATGTATGCCATTGGACATCATTTGGGAGGTGAGATTTTCATTCCCAAAATTCCATCCTACAGGATTTGTGATGTGGCAACAGCTATCGCGCCGAATATGAAACAGGTGGAAATAGGCATTCGTCCTGGCGAAAAGTTGCACGAGGAGATGATTACGGTTACCGATGCCCTCGACACCATTGATTTGGGCAAGTATTATGTAATTATGCCTTCTGTATCTTTTAATTACACACGCGAACAGTATATGAAGCACCACAATGCTCAATTGGTTCCTGACGGTTTCCACTACAGTTCCGATTCCAATACGGATTGGGAAACGGTAGAAACTATGCGTGAAAAAATCAAGAAATTCGTAGATCCTAATTTCATTGTAAAATAATGATAGACCACAATATCTCTTACGGGCATCAGTATATTACCGATGAAGATATTCAGGCGGTGGTAGAAACGCTGAAGTCGGATTATCTTACCCAAGGTCCGAAGATTGCGGAGTTTGAGAAGAACTTCGCCGGATATTTGGGCTGCCAATATGCTTGTATGGTAAGCAACGGAACTGCCGCTTTGCATTTGTGTGCAATGGCGCTCGGCATCCAACCAGGCGATAAGGTGATTACCACGCCTATCACTTTTGTGGCTTCAGCCAACGGTTTTCGCTATCAAGGAGCGGAAATTGTTTTCTGCGATATTGATGCGAAAACCTATTGTATGGATTTAGACAAATTGGAATCCATCTTAAAAGCATCCCCGAAAGGAACGTACAAAGCGGTTGTTCCCGTTGATTTTGCCGGCTATCCGATTGACGAAGAGCGCTTGCGCAAATTGGCCAACGAATACGGCTTTGCCGTTGTAGTAGATGCTTGTCACGCACCCGGTGGCAGTTTTATCGACAGCAAAGGACAAAAACAGATGGTGGGCAACTGCCAATATGCCGATTTGACCTGTTTTTCTTTTCATCCGGTAAAACATATTGCCACGGGAGAAGGCGGTGCGGTAACCACCAATCGCAAAGATTTGTACGATAAAGTGGCCTTATACCGCACGCACGGCATAACCAAAAATCCGGATTTGTTAACCCAAAATGATGGCGGCTGGTATTATGAAATGCAGGAATTGGGCTACAACTATCGCATTACGGATTTTCAGGCAGCGTTGGGAATCTCGCAGTTAAAGCGCTTGGATTGGAGCATTCAGCGCCGCAATGAGATTGCAAAAAAATATGATGAGGCATTTGCTGATATGAATATCAAAACTCCATATCGTGCGAAAAATCTCACTCACGCATTTCATCTGTATATGATTCAAGTGGATGCGGAAAAGCGCAAAGGGCTCTTCGACCATTTGCGTGCCAATAGAATTTTCTGTCAGGTTCTATACATCCCCGCACACACGATGCCCTATTATCGTCAGTTCGGATGGAAGAAAGGTGATATGCCCGTGGCAGAAGAATATTATAGTCGCTGCTTGGCCCTGCCGATGTACCCGACATTGACGGAAGAGGAACAAGACTATGTGATTGAAAAAGTGAAAGAGTTTATTGGATAAATATGAAAAAAACAGTAAGGACAAAATTGACATCCGTTGAGATTATGGGATATAAATCAATATCTTATTCTCACCCGTTGAAACTCCATTTAGGAGACATTAACATTCTACTCGGAGCGAATGGTTCAGGGAAAAGTAATATTATTGGCTTTTTTAGGATGCTCAATTTTATGATGAGTGGGGCTTTACAAAAATACATTGCTGAAAAAGGAACCAGTGCGGCGTTACTTCATTATGGTTCCAAATGTACTCCTCAAATAGAGGGCCATTTGTCTTTTGAGAATAAAAATGGGAAAGATTATTATGACTTCATTCTAACGGCGGCGGCAGCTCAGCAATTAATTATTACTGATGAAGCCATTAGATGGGAAAAAACAAATAATGACAGCCCTTTTGCTACACACTTATCATCTAATTTTATGGAATCCGCATTGGTCCAAAGCAAGAATACAACAGCTATAATCATTCGAAAATTATTGGCACAATGCAAAGCCTATCAATTTCACGATTCTTCTTCTAATGGCTATCTTCGTCAAGCTTCAACAGTTGGAGCCGCGCAATATCTACAATCGGAGGGGAATAATCTTGCCTCTTTCCTGCTCTTTTTACGCGATAATTTTGTGGATTCTTATAAACGCATAGTAACTTCCATACAAATGATAATGCCATCATTTGGAGATTTTTATCTTGAACCAAACAATGGGTATGTGGCACTTAATTGGATAGATAATTCAGCAAATGATTATGTATTTACATCTGATCAATTTTCAGATGGAACCATAAGGTATATTGCTCTGTCAACGTTGCTTTTACAACCAGAGCAAACAATGCCGAGTGTAATCATTATAGATGAGCCAGAATTGGGCTTGCATCCGTTTGCAATTGGTCAGCTTGCTGAAATGATAAAAGATGCTTCATTACATGCACAAATCATTTTAAGCACACAATCTGCTATGCTTATTGATGAATTCCCAGCAGAATATGTGACTGTCATTGAGAATAGCGAAACGGAAAACTATACAACAGCTCGTAAATTAGATGTTGAACAGTTGAAATCTTGGTTGGAAGATTATTCAATCAGTGAATTGTGGACTAAAAACGTTATAGGAGGACAACCCTTATGAAAACGAAGATATTAAATGTTCTTTGCGAAGGGCAATCGGAACAACAATTTGTTTCAAAGGTATTGAATCCATATTTGCTTGGTGAAAAAATTATTGTCAAACCAACACTCCTCATTACTAACCATAAGCTAAATGCTCAAGGTGGAATAATCAGTTATCAGCAAGTGAAGCGCGATCTAAAAAATCTGATTAAATCAGCCAAAAATACGGATTATCAAGAGAATTATTTTACAACAATGATTGATTTATATGCTTTACCCAACGATTTTCCTGGATATTCCATGCCGTCCTCCGACTGCTATGGTCGCGTGAAGAATATTGAGCAAGCATTTGCTGCTGATATCAATCATCACAATTTCATTCCGTACATCGAGTTGCACGAATTTGAAACATTGGTCTTATGTAACCTTAATAAGTTAAAAGAGGAATATCCATTAGGTGCAAAAAAGATAGAAGCGTTGGATCTTTCTTGGCGGAAAGAATGTAATGATAATGCTGAATTGGTGAATTCGAAGCGCGAAACCGCACCGAGCAAGCGCATAATTAATGCTTTGATGGATAAATATAAATACAACAAACCGCAAATGGCTGTTGTAACAACTAAAAATAAAGGCATTGATGCTTTGCGAAAAGAATGCGCGCATTTTAATCAATGGATTGAAAGTATATTAAGTATAAAGTGAAAGAGTTTATTGGATAAATATGAAAAACCTTGCTATCATACCGGCTCGCGGAGGAAGTAAACGAATACCGAGAAAAAATATAAAAAATTTTCTTGGCAAACCGATTATTGCCTATTCCATTGAATCTGCGCTTCAATCTGGTTTGTTTGACGAAGTAATGGTTTCTACCGATGATAAAGAGATTGCCGAAATTGCGAAGCAATATGGTGCTAAAGTTCCGTTTATGCGTTCTGCGGAAACAGCCAATGATTTCGCTTCTACTGCTGACGTGCTGAACGAAGTCATTTCCAATTACAAATCTCTTGGCTTGGAATTTGATAATTTCTGTTGCATTTATGCCACGGCGCCGCTCATCAGCAGCAAAAATATCACAGACGCATTCCAATTGTTGCAAAATTCCGAATTTACGGCAGTTTATCCCGTAGTTGAATTTTCATATCCGATTTGGCGTTGCTTGGATGTGGCGGAAGACGGTTCAATGAAGCGTCACTGGACGGAATATGAAAACAGTCGGAGCCAAGATCTCCCAAAAGAATATCACGATACCGGAACTTTTTACTGGTATAAAACCAAAGGATGGTTGGCTGGAAATGTGAAGTTGGGCGCCATTATTGTCGATGAAACCGCCGTGCAGGATATTGATACCGAGACCGACTGGAAATTGGCAGAGATGAAATATAAGTTGTTGATTGGAAATGAGTGAAATTTAGCCACGACGACTGTTATTTATTGAATTATATGACAACTGAACAATTGTTTCATATTATCCAAAAAGGCGAGAATGCCAATGTTGAGTTTAAAGAGGCAGAGACGGCCGTCCCATCTTCTTTATATGAAACAGTTGTTGCTTTTTCCAATACTGATGGCGGCGTAGTGTTATTAGGCGTTGATGATTGTGGCAAGATTTCGGGGGTGAAGAAAGAATATGTGCAGAAATTGCAAAAAGATTTGGTCTCTGCGCTGAATACTGAAGCTTGTGTGTTTCCCCCAATTTTTGTTCAACCATTTGTTGTGGATTCTTCGGAAGGAAATGTCGTTGTGATTCAGGTTCCTGCCAGCAGTCAGGTACATCGATATAAAAATGACATTTATGTTCGTGAATTTGAAGCAGATATCAAAATATCGGATAATCAACAACGTGTCGGTGATTTATATCTTCGTAAAAGAAACACTTTCTCGGAATCTACAATATATCCTTATTTGCAGATGTCCGATCTGGATAATGCACTGTTTGATAAAGCCAGGTCTATTATAAGAGGTTATCGAAGCGATCATCCCTGGCTTTTTATGAACAACGAAGATTTACTGAGAAGTTCTTCTTTGTATGCCAAAGATTTTCAAACGGGGAAAGAGGGACTGACTTTGGCGGCTGCTCTGATTTTTGGTAAAGATGTTACAATACAGTCGTTGTTACCAGCCTATAAAGTGGAGGCATTGGTGCGTATTGAAAATCAGGAGCGTTGGGATGATCGCATTATTCCTCCTCTTCGAACAAATCTTATTGATACGTATTTGTCGTTAAAACAGTTTATAAATAAACATTTGCCTGAAAAATTTTATTTGGAAGGTGACCAGCGTGTGGATTTGCGAGATAAGATTTTCAGGGAAGTGATAGCGAATGCCATTGTGCACCGTGAATATACAAGTGCTTATGCAACGGAATTGCTTATAACGGATGCTGAAGTCACGATAACCAATCCAAACAAGCCATTATTTCATGGCGTAATAGACAAAGACAACTTTAATCCCTATCCAAAGAATCCGAATTTGCGAAAATTCTTCACCGCTTTGGGATGGACGGAAGAGATTGGCTCCGGTGTTAGAAATACGAATAGATATGTCCCGATTTATAGTGATGGAGCACATCCGATTTTTGAGGAAAATGAAATCTTCACGGCAAAGATTCCACTGTTGAAGTGTACTTTTGGAACATATATTCAGCAGTTTTCCGAGTGGTTGAACCTGCCGGAATCACCACTGGAAAATTTTGTCGAAGGATTAGCAAATTTGGAACTTACACCCCAATTACGGAATGCGTCTTGGGAGCAGTTGTTGTTATCGTTGGTACCTTCTTGGCTTGAAAAAGGTAGCCAGTTGCCGGAATTTGAAATACATGGAAAACAGACACTTACAATAGAATCAATAGTGCGGGTACCCAGTTGGCAGAAAAACGGTATCCAGCTGCTGGGCAAAAAAATGTGGTATATTATCTCTATTCTTGCATTAAGTGTGGTGCCAATATCCTTTAATCAGATGTTGAAATATTTTCAATATAAAAATGAAAAGTCCTTCCGGGATAATTATTTGAACCCTTTAAGACAGGTGCAATTTATTAAGTCAACAAATCCAGATAAGCCGACATCTCCTAATAACAAGTACGTTATTACAGAATTGGGTAAGAGTTTCCTTTGTAATAAATAATGAATATGAATACAAACCGCCGCAAAATCTTCTTCCGCGCTGATGCCGGTCCCGAAATCGGGTATGGGCATTTCATTCGCACATTGGCCCTGGCCGATATGCTGAAGGAGGATTTTGACTGTGTGTTCTATACCCAAACACCTACTGACTATCAGAAAAGGGAAGCCGCAACTGTTTGTCCGTTAGTATCTCTTCCCGCTGATGACTCTCGTTTTGACCTTTTCCTCAACCAACTTTCCGGAGATGAAATCGTTGTGCTGGACAACTACTTCTATACGACTGATTATCAACGAAAAATCAAAGAAAAAGGATGCAAGTTGGTGTGCATCGACGATATGCACGACAAACATTACGTGGCGGATGTGGTGATAAACCACGGTTGTGATAATCCCGATTTGTTTGATGTGGAGCCCTACACCCGTTTATGTTTAGGGCTGGATTACGCTTTATTGCGCAAGCCATTCTTAGAAGCAGAACCTGCAGCCGCCCGGGAACAAGGACACGTGGTGGTGGCTTTTGGCGGAAGCGATGCCAACAACTTGACGACAAAATACGCCCAAATTCTTTCGCAACGAGACGACATCAACAAAATAACGGCTATTGTGGGCGATGCTTTCCAGTTTACCAATGAGCTGGAAAATGTTCCCAAAGTGCAGATTTTGCGGAATCTGACTGCACAACAAATGGCAAATCTGTTTTGTACTGTGCAATTTGCCGTACTTTCGGCCAGTACTACCTGCATTGAAGCTTTGGCGTGCCAATGTCCTGTATATGCCGGATGGTATGTGGAGAATCAGAAAGATTTTTACGAATATTTAATTCAAAAGAATTATGCACAAAGCATAGTTAACTTAAATAAACAGCACAAAATTCTGCTTAATAATATTGGGAATAAACGTGCAAAAAATATAAGATTAAACGTAACAAAAGCATTTAACTATGGAAAATGATATCAAACTTCGTCCTATAACAAATGAGGATTTGGAGATGGTTCGGAACTGGCGTAACTCTCCAGAAGTAAGTCAATATATGTATACGGAAAAACACATTTCGGCGGAAGAACAAATTGCTTGGTTTAATAGGATCTCTAATGACCCCGATTGCAAATATTGGATCATTGAATACGAAGGGAAGTCGTTAGGATTAGTTTCCATTACGGAAATCAGCAAAATATTTGACAGCTGTTTTTGGGCCTTTTATCTGGGAGATTCTTCTGTAAGAGGCGCTGGGATTGGAGCCAAAGTTGAATATAATGTCTTAACTTATGTTTTTGATACACTTCATCTTAATAAGCTCCGTTGCGAAGTGCTCACTTCTAATGAAAAAGTAATTCAAATGCACGAAAAATTTGGATTTCGTAGGGAAGCATACTATAGAGAACACGTTAAGAAGAAAGATGATTATTACGATGTTGTTGGATTGGCTATGCTCAAACGAGATTGGAATGCATTAAAGGACTATCATTACAATAGAATTTATAATAGATAGACAATGAAAATTGAAAATTTACGTGTCGGTCAATCTTATTCACTTTCAAAGAAATTCAGTTTGGAAGATGTTCAACGCTTCGCTGAGTTGAGTATGGACAATAATCCCTTGCACTTGGATGAGGATTTCGCTACCAAAAATCTTTTTGGGAAAAGGATTGTTCATGGATATTTGACGACTTCATTGTTTAGCGCAATTATTGGTACAAAATTACCAGGTTTTGGTTCCATATATTTGAAACAAGATTTGAATTTTATCAGGCCAGTATTCCATAATGAAATGATTACTGCGACCGTTACGATTGAAAAGATTGAAAAGGAAAAATCAATCGTTTTTTTAAATACGATATGTACAAAAGAAAATGGTAAAATTGCGGTAGAAGGCAGTGCTATTGTTAAATTAATTGAAGACTGATATGAACAATCTTACTTTTATCGTTGCGGAACTTTCCGCCAACCATAACGGCAGTAAACAAACGGCTCTTGATACAATAAAAGCTGCTAAAAGAGTTGGCGCTAATGCTATAAAATTGCAGACTTATACTGCTGACACCATCACCTTAAATTGCAGAAAACCAGAATTCCTTTGCGAGAAAAACTCTTTGTGGGACGGAATGAATCTGTACGATTTATACCAACAGGCCTACACCCCTTGGGAATGGCACGCAGAACTTTTTGAAGCAGCCCGCAAGGAAGGATTGGTCTGTTTCTCAACGCCTTTTGACAAGACAGCAGTAGATTTTTTAGAGGAGTTGGGCAATCCTATTTATAAAATCGCCTCCTTTGAGATTACCGATATCCCATTGATTGAATACGCCGCCCGAAAAGGCAAGCCAATGGTGATTTCGACTGGCATTGCAACGGAAGAAGATATACAGCTGGCGGTGGATACCTGCCGAAAAGTGGGCAACAACGATATTACGCTCTTGCGCTGCGTTTCGGCATATCCGGCTCCATTGGGAAATGTGAACCTGCGTACGATGCTGGATATGAAAGAGCGTTTCGGCGTAAAAGTTGGTCTTTCCGACCATACGATGGGCAGCGATGTGGCTATTGCTGCTACTGCGTTAGGCGCTGAAATGATTGAAAAGCATTTCATTCTCGACAGAGCCATTGGCGGCCCCGATGCAGCGTTTTCTATGACTGCTCCCGAATTTGAGCAGATGGTGCAAAGCATCCGCAACGTGGAAACCGCTCTGGGCAGCGTGGTTTATCCTACCGACCTTTCTCAAATCAAGGGACGCGATTTCTGTCGTTCCCTTTATGTGGCTCAACCGATGAAAGTCGGTGATGTAATTACAGAAGAGAACGTCCGCTCCGTGCGTCCTGGATTCGGCTTGCACCCGAAATATTTGCCAGAGATTTTGGGGAAGAAGGTGAACCGCGATTTGGAAGTGGGCGATAGGATGAGCTGGGAGGTGGTGGAATAGGACATTAATCGCAGAAATTTGCGAAATCTGTATTCTTAATCGCGAAAATTTGTAATTTTGCAGCGCTTATTGTAAGAAATTTGTATGGAATCCATAGTTGACCTAAATAAGGAAATCGTTTTTGCAAGTTCCGACAGTGGTGCTTCGCATCTGATTGGTAAGTTGTTGAGAAAGGGTCAATTACGAAAAATTGCTCCGCGCATATATACAACCAACTTGCTGGATAGTCCAGAAAGTATTGTTCGACGAAATATATTGAGCATTCTGGCGTGGCGGTTCCCGAATATGGTTATCAGTCATCGAAGTGCCAGCGAAATGCGACTGACCTCTTCCGGCCATTTCTTTTTGACAGGTAAGTCAAGCCGGAAAATTACGGATTTGCCGGGTGTTGTGATAACCATTTTGCAGGGTCCAGATCCCGATGAAAAGGATATGAAATATGGAAAAATGTACATCGCGGGCGAATATCGTTGGATGCTGGAAAATATGCAGTCGTCGCGTAAGTCCAGCGATGAATCGAAAGTGATGGATGTGGCTGTAATTGAACGCAGGTTGGAGAATGTGTTGGTTGCTGGTGGCGAAAAAGCATTGAACGATTATCGCGACACCTTGCGAAAGACGGCGCAAAGATTGGGGATGATGAAAGAGTTTGAGAAAATCAACCTGCTGATTTCCGCTTTGTTATCTACGCATTCTATGGATTCCCTCACGTCGTCTTCTGCAAAAGCAACCGCTGCGGGAATGCCATACGATGAACGCAGACTGCGATTATTTGAAACTTTGTATGACGCTTTGCGTGAATGCTATTTCGTGCCACGTTCGGTGAAGGTTTTGTCCGAGGATGAAGAACGGAATATCGCATTTTTTGAAAGTTATTTTTCCAATTATATAGAAGGGACGGAATTTGCATTGGAAGAAGCCAGACAAATCGTGGAAACAGGGCTGCCGATAACAATGCGCCGCGAAGATTCCCACGATATTTTGGGAACTTTCAATGTGCTTTCCAACCGCAGCGAGATGATGCGTTATCCTACTGATTCGCAAGAACTAATACAATTGTTGTGTCATCGACATTCGCTTTTACTGGCGGGTCGGCCTGATTTGAATCCGGGGCACTTAAAGGAAAAGAACAATCGCGCGGGCAACACTGTTTTTGTAGATGCGGAGCGAGTTGTGGGAACATTGGATGCGGGCTTCCGTTATTATGTCGCCCTCACTTCCCCTTTGGCGAAAGCCATTTATATGATGTTTCTAATTAGCGAAGTACATCCTTTCTGTGATGGCAACGGTCGTATTGCACGGGTGATGATGAATGCGGAGCTGTTTCGGGCGTGCGAAGCCAAAATCATCGTTCCAAACGTCTATCGCGAGGATTATCTTTTGTCGTTGCGCCAATTGAGTAGAAATGGCGAGCCACAAACGTTTATAAAGGTGATGGAGACCTTGCATCATTTTAGTAGCACATTGTATGGTCGCACATTCCAACAAATGACAGATTATTTGTACTTTTGCAACGCATTTGCTTCGCCCGATGAAAAGCATTTAAGATTTGAAAAAAATGTTGAATAAAATGAACGAAATTACAAGAAGCCACCATTTTGCGGGCCTTGGCTTGCACCCAAAATATTTGCCGGAGATTTTGGGGAAGAAGGTGAACTGCGATTTGGAAGTGGGTGATAGGATGAGTTGGGAGGTGGTGGGGTAAAAATTGTATCTTTGCAAGGTCTTTTGAATTAATAATTTTTGATATGAAAATTCAATCGTTTAGAATACGGAATTTTAAGTCCATAGAGGATTTGGAGATTGTCTTGGATGAGAATTTGAATGTGCTTACCGGTGTGAACAATTGTGGAAAGACTACAATTTTGGAAGCAATTGCGCTGTGGGTGGAGTGCTTTGACAAACTTATACATTTGGCGAAGCGTGCAGTTAAGGGGCGCTATACACAGGGAGATTATGTTTTTGGACCAAGTACAAACAAGTATTTTGGAGGTAACGATATCGTAAGTGTTCGCAGTCCTAATTTTGAGGATATTTTCAGAGATAGAAATTTGAAAAACAAAATCATTCTTACGGCCGTTCTTGTATCTTCAAAGGCAAGTGAGACAATAGAAATTCCTTTTTCAATCACTAATTCAACATCTTCTCGGTATATTATTCAATTAGAAAACGAAAAGACTTTTGACTACTCTCGGTTCAATCAATTGTTTCGCAATCTTCCAAGTGCAGTTGAGTCGTATTTTGCGTCTCCCGTAGCTAATGTTGAACAGATTGAATATTTTACAACGATACCGAATATTCAAGAAAAAATCCGTCAGCGAAAATCGTATGCGGTTATTCGAAACAGATTGTATAAACTATATCATACAACTGCTTTTTCTCAATTCCAACAAGACCTTTCTTATATCTTATTTGGGAAAACTGCTGCTTCCACAATCACTTTTTCAAGTCCGTCTGATATGAATAAGGATCAACGAGTGGTCATTAATTATCAAATAGGAAAGGATGTTGTGGAAAAAGACCTTGCTTTGCTTGGAAGCGGAACATTGCAAACGATAGAAATCCTGTTGAATTTGTATCATATTGTTGACGAAAAGAAAGATTTGAATCTCATTCTATTGGATGAACCAGACAGCCACATTCATAGAGATATTCAGAATAGATTGTTGGAAATCTTAAAAAGAACGACGGAAAACAATCAAATTATCTTAACTTCTCATAATGAATCTTTAATTAAAAGCACAGCGCTTTCCAACCTGTTTCATATTGATGGAAGCGGGAAGGGAAGATGTCGTTGCCTATACAAAGGAGAGCTTCCGAAACTGAATGTCGCTCATTTTTGCGGAATCTATCCCACTTCTGTATCTCCAATCATCAAGTCTTTGGGCAATGATTGTTTGGGACTGGATTTTGTAAGTGCCATTGAAGCTGATCAAATTGTCTTTGTGGAAGGCGATGATGATGCGAGACTTTTGTATAAACTGTTCAATACTAACCCGGCCAATGTGAATAAGAAAATGATGTTTTGGGTGTTGGGAGGAGTATCCAAAATGTTAGATAAAGTCGAATCCTATAAAATCTTCTTTAGTGAAATAAAAAACAGAAAATCATTATGGGATAAGTCAATTCTTTTTTTTGACAGAGACAGAATGACTGATGAACATGCTCAAATGTTGATGGAAAAGTTGTATGGCAAAATGTCAATAGCTTCTTTTTCAGCCAATCTTTATACTCAAGAATCTGTTCTTCTTTCTGATTTTATCGTCACTGCAACGCTTTTGTGCAAAAGATACAGGTTGGAAAGTACTGTGGAAAAAGTTGCAAGTGATTTACAAATAGAAAGCGAAAAATGTTGTAGCGCAATTAAAATGGAGTTGAGTAACCTTGACAATAATTTTATTCAGCAGTATAAGGGACAATATTTGGAGAAAATGGAAAATCGTCTTCAAATCAAAATCAAGATTAATGATATTGATTTGGCGCATCAGCTGCAAGATTTTTATAAAAACCAGTTCATAGCTCGTATAGCTCAAAAACAAAATGTGTCGGATATTATCAATGCAGTATTGCAAAAGAATGGCTGTCTGCCTATATTTGATGTTGAAACATCTTTTTACGAGTTGGTGCAATATGCTGACACTTCTACATTGTATGAAGAATGGAAAAGAATGATTAGCTTTTTTTCTAATCCAGTGGTTGGGGAATAATTGACACATCTTTATAGCAGAATTCATTTTTTGTATATCAAATAATGCAAACGTGAAAATCGGTAAGGAAGATTTATTATTTAAAGTAATGCTAAATCGTATGAAAATCAAAAATGTAATAGGATCAAGTAAGATATCTAAGAACATTCCCGCATCATATACTTGCTGGCGTGATTATTGGGCTGGTGAAGTTGGATTTAAGTTTGAAGAAAGTACGGAGTATAAATGTCCAGCATGTGGTAAAAGTATTACGAAAGAACATTTTGATGGCTGCCATGTTCAAAAAGCAAATTCAACAGATAAGAGGTGGTATATAGTTCCATTGTGTGACCGTTGTAATCAGAGAACGGATGACTTTGAAGTGGCAGGGGATTTGTTAGTCCCAGTGCCGAGTAATTTGTAAATGGTAATGAAGACAACTTTGAGGTAATAAAGACAATAGGAGATGATAGAGAAAATAAAAAGTAAATATAGTAAAGCCATTCGAACAACACTATTAGCATACGAGAAATTGTCTAAAAAATGGTATCATTTGTTTTCAGTAATTGAATTGCAAATGGATGACGAATATAAGTACAACATTCCCAATGAAGAATGGAAAGACGATTGCGTGAGAACAACAATAATAAAATTACGGGAATATTGTTTTTACTTATCAATAGATGAAATAGATTCTGTTGATAAGGCAATAATGGCTTTTGAGTCCCCGAATGAAAATTATGTTATTGGAGGGAATGCAATATCATTTGCTAATTCGTCATTTATTAAAGAACCATCTGGAGGATATCCTATGGTCTTTGCCTCAAATTTATATACAGAGAACGGTGTTGCATCAATACTGCCGAAAAGGGGATCGGGGATGCTTGTATGGAGTCAAATAGATAACGAAAGAAAAACTGACGAAAAATTTTTATCCCAATCTCTAACCAAGGAAATGCAGGCAATCCAAGAACTTACAACTAAATGGTTGGGATTTGATATTTTGCAAAAAAGAGAACATTTTGGAAACATTTATCTATCTGCACCAAATCCTTATTTTAGAGATGTCAAAATGTCTCTCTGTATAGACCCGTTAGGTGTGATTTATAAAATACTAACTCGCAAAAATGTTTTTGAAACTTTGAAATTTAGAGTCATAGACAAGCATGGATCTGCAATCACTTATGATAAAGTGTTTACAATAGAAAAACAAGTTGGATTTATTGAATTACCCCATGAACCTCATTTGTTTGAACTCAGAATTTATAATCAAGAAGATGATTTGGTGGCAATTCAAGAACCAACTACCTTTATCCGAAGTACACAAATTGGTTTATCTGTTAAACAAGCAAATCTTCATGTTTTAGTAAATGATGAAAAAAATCCACGAGAGTTTGATGTGGAGAAGTTTTCTGAAGATATAGTTTCCGCGGGTGATACACAAACGCGATTTAATTCAGAATGTTATTTTGATAAAGCAAATATCGATAAACAATACATCAGACTTGCTGAACAAAAAGAGTTTATTTTTTATCCGGGTGCAAAACTTCCTGATGAAAAGGAGAAGCTGAAGGAGGAAGCGAGAGCAACAATTCGAGAAATTATAAACGGAGCTAAAGATACTTGCTATTTGTGTGATCCCTACTTTAATAGTTTGGATATTGTTGATTTTGCTTTTAGAAGTCAAAATATTGGAGTTAAAATAAATATCCTTAATTCTAAAGAAAATATAACAAAAGCAGAAGCAAAAACAATAAGTGATCTTATTGATGAATACAACAAAAAGCGATTAGGAGAAATACAGGTCAAAGTTTTAAGAGGAGACAGTATTTTGCACGATAGATTTATCATTGCTGATACAAATGTTTGGTTTATAGGAAGTTCATTCAATGAATTTGGCAATAGAGCGACTTGTATCGCGAAAGTTCCAAAATCTTCTGACAAACGTATTATTAAAGAGATTGAGAAATGGTATTATTCGGATAAGTTTAGCCAAGATATTGTTGAATATGTTAATGATATGAACCATGAGTAATGTTTTTTTGAAAGATTCCCAAGATTCTATGCTTAAGATGCATGGAGATGGAGAGAATGAGTATTGGTTTTACCACAAGGGGTCTTATACTAATGATAATCCTTTGTTGTATCAAAAATTGATTAATAACGCTACTCGAGAAATTATCATTTGGGATCCATACTTTAATGTTGATAATGGAAATTCTGACCAACAGATATTTTCAAATATAAAAAAAGACATTACTATTAAGATTTTAACATTCAAAGGATTAGATTGTACGCATTCCTATTTAACCAAAGTGCTTAATGCTATGAAAAATGAGATTCCTCCATCAAAGGATTGTAGATTTGCCTTGAGAGTGATCAATAAAGGAGATTCTGCGAATCAAGGTGGATTTTTTTTCCATGATAGGTTTTTAATTATTGATAACATTAATGTTTATTTGGTCGGCGGTTCTATTGGTTTTCATATTGGAGCAAAACAATCAACAGGAATCTACAGAGTTGTCAACCCAGAAACAAGCAAGTTTATTGTGTCAATTTTTCAAGAATATTGGAATAATTCCAGTAAATACGAAATCCCATTAACATATTTACATCTATGATAAAAAACGAAATGTTTTACCAATATGATCTCTATGCAATTGAACAAGAATTTCCCAAACAAGAATTTGTTCAAGTGTTAGAAAATAGTTCGCAACTTTGCGAATCTATAGACCCTTTTTTAATCTCAATTACCGACTCGCTGTACAATTCAATTTCAAAAGATGAAACTATAAAATTGGAATCGTTTTCATTTCCGGAATTAGATGCTACATTTGAAGATGTATTAAAAGGGAATAATGTTTATCATTCGTATAAATCTCAATTTGATAATAGCTTAAGTCGAATTGTATTTGAAAAATTTGTAAAACGGATTTTTCAAAAGGATGGATTTAATGATGAGACACATATTATCCAGGATTATCTTCAGGCGTGGTTGGAGAGACGCTTAGCACGTAGCATTGCACGGGATGATAGATTTGATTCTTTGGAAGTACTAAAATCATTATTGGATAAAACAGAGATGCTGCATCATGAATTTTATTGTGATTTAGTTGAGAATATTCCCGAAAGTTGGGTCCTTGGCTCGCAGGAAAAATGGACAAACATTTTTTTTGATTCAAATAAAATACTTGATGGAATTAGGACATTTGATGTTGATTTGGTTAATAGTTATAGTGACTATGTATTAAACTTATCTCGGACGAATCTTTGGCAATTTGTGCAGGACGCAACTCGAAATTCTGATTATTTGTCTTTAAAAGATGACGTTAGTTTTATTTCATCTGTCCTTATCAAAAAAAGACTCACGCTTTGGATTGAATTTTGGGATAATCTAAAATATCCTATAATTCAAGATTGTGTATTTACATCTGCATTTGATTTTATACCACAGACATATATAGAATTGGCAAATATGCTTGCCGATGATAGTACTGCCGTAGTCTCTGACAAAAAAGTTCTTTTGCTTATTATTGCGCAAAATTACTTTAAAATCTCAATTAAACTTACAGAACGCTTTTCAGTATATAGCGAAACAGAGAGAAAATCTGATGAAAATAAATCTTTTTTTGAAGAGGGATTTAACTTGCAAAAACAATGGCTTGCCACAAAAGTAACGAATTACAAAACGCTAATACAAACTTTAACTAAACAATTGAGTAATGAAGAAATTGAGAATTGGATTTTTAGTTATAAACCTCGAACAAATTGTGTTGAAAATAAATCAAATAAAATATATGATTCAGAAATTAAATTGTTGGCAACAGCATACAAAGGTCATCCTGTTGAACTTTCAAGTTTAAATATTCAATCGTTTAATTTGCAAAAATTCAACTTCTATATTGGTGTCATCAAAGAAAAAAGTGACAATGCAATTGGAATAGAGTTATTAGATATGTTGATTAACCATATATCATCTAATGACTTCTACTGGAATGTTACTTGTACAGAACCTTATTGCTCGACATTAAAAGGAATGGGGTATTTATTGGGGCTACACGATAATCCAATTGAAAGGTCAATAAACCTAATTAACACATTTAAAGTTAACCATCAAGGGTGGAATCCAGTTGAGATTGATTATAGACCATTGGTAAAAGAAGTATTTATTTTGTCTGGTGTGATAAATTTGTTTGAAAACGATTGTGCGTTTAGTGCTATTAGTGAAAAAGAAGAGTTATTTAAAAGGTTGTTGTATTTTATATTAGAGCAAGATCGGTTTTCTTGTATTGATAATTCAAAATACTATCAATTTCCATTACAAATGTTGTATTCGGTTTCCAATCAAATATCTACAAATATGGAAATATTTTTCGAACGAGAGCTAATAAATAATTATGATAATTTATACTCACTGCTGACAATTCTATCGAAGGGTACTATTCGGATTCAAGAAGAAACTCGGAATGAACTTGAGAAACGATTGAAAATGGAATATTCATTACTAAAAAAACAATTCAATAATCGTCATCAAAGTAATATGGTATATGAATTGGAACAGATGGTGGATGTTTTAAACCTTAATAATATATGAATGTTTGTTCTGCCCCAAATGTCATTATATAATTATCAAATGAAGTCTCCGGATGGCACCCCGAAATATACAGAGCGGCTGGTTTGCGATTGGTTGGAAAGAATACGACTGATGGGGTGGGAACAGGGGTTTGAGAAATAAAATAATTTAGGAATAAAAGCAATGAAACATCTTTTTTACGTTCATAGCCATATAACTTTCTTGGTCTCAAAACAGTATGTTTTTGACCAAGGTATAAATCCTGATGATTGTTTATTTTTGTGTACAAGAAATTATCAATTGCCTGACCAAATGGCAAAAGTTTTTCATAATATCAAAGCATATCCAGATGAGGTATTAGATAAGGGAAATACAAGATTATTGCAGAATAACAATCCATTCAAGGGACGTAAAAACATTAAAAAGTTAGAATCTATTATTCAAGAGTTTTTTGGAGAAAGTGATTTTGTTTATTATCTTCCTAATGCTTTTGCGAGTGATTTTTCAAGTGCTATTGTTACAATGCCGCATTGTAAGTGTTTTTACATAGTAGAGGAGGGGACTGCTTCGTATGTTTCTCACGAAAAATTACCGAAATTGTTTTCAGGTTGGAAACGGCCTATTTATTATGTTTTGCGTCTTATCCTAAACCGTTATTATTGTCTTCGAGGTGATTTTTATTCGACAGATCATCCTAAATATAGAGGAACAATAGCGACCACTTCAAAAGCTTTTTTTGATGTTCCTGGAGAGAAGATAGTTGTTTCAAATCCTTTTTTCAAGGAAATACTTTCTGAAGTTCCGCAAGCGATTTTGTCTATTGATGCATCCTTGAATATCTATTTTGATATAGATGTGGCTACAAAACTTTATCAAATGTTGGCGAAGATTTTTGATGAAAAGGGTTACCAGAAGATAGCATATAAGTTTCATCCTGATTTTTGTAAGAAACCTGAATTAATGCAGCAATATAGAGATCTACTTCATCAATGTTTTGGTGATTCTATCTTTGAACTACAAAATAATTCTTCAATAGAAAACATTTTGAATGCCTATCCTATAGATTTTTATACTGATTTATCATCTGTAGCTCTATACTCGTTCTTGTGGAAAGGAACGTGTTATAGTTATGCCCGATTTTTGTCAAAATATAGTGATGTTTATGCGGATAATGTAAAAAAAATGCCTCAAGTTTTAGAACATTCTTTTTCTTTTATTGATTATGACTAAATCGCTTCTTCTTATTGGTCCTAATTTTCACCATTTCAATCAGAGTGTGCAAAGCGCTTTTGAAGAATTGGGATGGAAAGTGTCTTTGCTAGCGTACGACACGCCTATTTCTCCATATACTTTATCAAATAAAATCAGATATAAATTATCTCAAGACAAAGAACATTTAAAGTCACTGTCACGAAATTCTTTTTCTAAAACAGTTAAAGATTTTTTCGATTCATTGAGACCACAGTTCGTTTTTTTGCTTAATGGAGAAATGCTTACTCCAGAAGTTGTTGAATATATGAGGAAACAATGTCCGGTCATCGTTTGGTTATTTGACAGTATTACAAGATTGCCGCAATGTTGGAATATTTTGCCGTATTGTTCCAGTGTTTTTTGCTACGAGCAAGAAGATATTCCTTTAATTCATAAAAAACTATCCATAGAAAGTGGTTTTATTCCTCAAGCTGTTGATCCGGCACTGTATTTTTCCATAGATAATAGGAATAAGAAATGGGATGTTGTTTTCGCCGCAGATATCTGGCAATCAACCAAAAGAAAACAATACATTCAGAAAGTTGTTTCTACTTTTTCAACTTGTAAGATAAGAGTTTGGGGAAGGTACAAACCTTGGTATAAAGGATTTTGGAAATGGTTAACCCGTGAAAGACGGGATGTCTATGCTAATTGCAACACATCTCCTCAACAGCTTAATGAAGATTATAATCTGTCTAAAGTTGTGTTGAATGTTCATCACGAGCAACAAAAGAATGGTGCCAACCCAAAAGTGTTTGAAATTTCTGGTTCCGGCGCCTACCAAGTTTGCGATGCCAATCCATACATAGAATCTCTGTTTCCTAACGGAGAAGTTGGTTTATATCACAACGAAGAAGAAATGGTAGAGCAGATTCGTTGGGCTCTGGATCCGGCAAACGAGCAGGAGCGTGAACGCAGAGCCAAGACCGCACAGGAGATTATTCTAAAGGATAACACCTTCCTTTCTCGCGTGAAGCAAATGTTGGAAACGGCGGGAATAAATTGATAAATGTAAAATTCCTACGTTAAAAATAAATCAGTATCTCTGTAAATATATTTTTGTATTTTTGCAGTTCCGAAATGGGTATTTCGGAACTGTGCATTTCGGAATATTGAACTTATTATTGGAATATGAAATTTTACGATAGAGAAACGGAAACTGAACGGCTGATGAACATCCACAGCAAATCGTTTGAAAACGCACAAATGACGTTTGTGGTCGGACGGCGGAGAATTGGGAAAACAATGCTACTGCTTAGGGCTATGGGACAGGAAAACACACTGTACTTTTTCGTTGCACGAAAAGCAGAAGAACTATTGTGTGGAGATTTTGAACGTGAAATTGAGGAAAAACTGAAAGTGCCGGTTTTAGGCAAGAGCCGTTCCTTCGCCCCGCTTTTTGAGTTTTTGATGAAACTATCACAAACTCAGCAAGTGAACATTATTATTGATGAATTTCAGGAATTCTACAATGTTAATCCATCTATATACAGCGAAATTCAGCACTATTGGGACCTGTATCACAATGGCAGCCGGATGAACCTTTTGCTTTGCGGTTCGGTGTTCTCGCTTATGTGCCGTATTTTTGAAAATCAGCAGGAACCGCTGTTCGGCCGTGCTACTGCTCAAATGCACGTCCATCCATTCAAATTGGATGTCCTGCAACATATTTTAGGCGATTTCAATCCTAATTACCAGCCAGAAGATTTATTGGCACTGTATATTTTCACTGGGGGCGTGCCTAAATATATCCAGCTATTGATGGACAATCAGGCCTATACTTTTGATGAAATGTTGAACTTCATTGTCCGTGAGGATTCGCCGTTCTTATATGAAGGCAAAAACATGCTCATTGGAGAATTCGGGAAAGACTATGGTCTCTATTTTTCCATTCTCAGCAGCATTTCGGAAGGCAAAACCAGTCGTGGCGAAATAGAAGCCGAATTGAATCGTGAGATTGGGGGCTATCTTACTCGACTTGAAAAGGATTTCAACCTGATTCAGAAAATGATACCTATTTTCTCGCATTCTCTCACGAAAAATATGCGGTACCAAATTGCCGATAATTTCCTCTCATTTTGGTTCAGGTTCATATATAAATATGATTCATTTCTGCAAATTGGGCAATACGAAAATCTGCGCAATCTTATAAGGAGAGACTACAAAACTTTCAGCGGGCATTTTTTGGAGAAATACTTCAGACAGCAACTGCAAGAGAGTGGCTCCTATACGAAAATAGGAGGATTCTGGGATAGGAAAGGCACCACTGAAATAGACATCGTAGCCTTGAACGAACTCTCTAAACAATTGGTATTTGCGGAAGTAAAGCGAACAGCCGAACATATCAAAATAAACGTCCTAAAGGAAAAGGCTTCCTCGCTTTTGGCTCAATTTCCACAATATGCCGATTATCAAATAGAGTACCAAACACTGTCATTGGAGGATCTGCCAACCGGCGAAGGTGTCTTTGCAAATTGAAAATTGCATTTTTGATTTGCAAAATCTATCCGTAAAAACTGACGATTATACCCTTCTGCATAAAAGCAAAATGCGATTGGAAAGTAGGAGACAGAATAATGCCTTCCTTTCTCGCGTGAAACAAATGTTGGAAGTGGCGGGGATAGAATAGCGATTATTAGAAACTCTCTCTCTTATTTTTTGAATACATTTTCATCATTGCAGCAAATCCATTGGGACAGGTTTGAGCTAAAAATAAAAGAAATCTCAATGGAATGTTTTTTTGTAAATAGCCATTCTTCTTAAAGTCGGGAATCAGATTCTCAATTTTATTGAAGATTTGTCGGATTTCCTCTTTTGAGATTTTTTCTGCGTAAATGGCATATATGGAAAGCGGAATGAAAAATCCCTTTTTGATAAAGAGAAAGTCTAACTCTTGGTTGTACTCATTGTACAATCCTTCTGCACGCAAATTGTTGAGCAATAATGAAAAAACTTCTATCTTCTGTTTGTGCTTGGTACCATCATAAATATTGGAGACCGAATTGGGCTGTACAAGATAGTGGTAAAAGACTTTGTTTATGGCTGCGAATCTTTTTGCGTGCATAACAACCATCCAAACGAAGTAGCTATCTTCTGAGAAACGATATAAAGGGAAGTTGATGTTGTTTTCAAGCAAAAACTCTCTTTTGTAGATAGAAGTCCAGAAATATGCAACAAATTGAGAAAGCATCTGCTTGCGGACGGCAGGTGTTAACTCTCCGTTTTTCACTGAAGGTTGGGATAGAATAACTTGCCGTCCATCAGCATACTCTTTTACAGCGTTGGAGTAGCACCAATCGCAGTCGTTAGCTTTGGCGGTAGCATATAGTTCTTCGTACATAGTTGGCTCACACCAGTCGTCACTATCAACAAAAGCCACATAATCACCTTGGGCGACTTCCAAACCTTTGTTTCGTGCAGCCGCTGCCCCTGAATTGCGTTCCATTTCCACAATCCGAATTTTATTGCCGTTAGGATGTCGCTGATGTATCTCCGTTACCACTTGCATACTTTGGTCTGGCCCTTTGTCATCCACAGCAATAATTTCTATATCTGTAAATGTCTGTTCTAATAAAGATTGCAGACATTTACGGATATATTTTTCGGCATTATAAATCGGAATGATAACGGAAATCATGGCAACTACTTGACAGTCTCTTTTTTTCTTTTCATTGTTCTAAATATTCCCAATCCGGCAATTCCCAATACAATCAAGTACATTGCATAAGTACTTGCCACAGCCACTTTGCCCCATTTCTCCACCGTAGCCGGACGGAACTCAAAACGAATATGGTGCTTGCCCGCTGGCACATTCATCGCACGCAAAGTATAGTTGGCGCGGAAATGGTCGGCCGGCTTGCCATCAATGTAAGCGTTCCATCCATACGGATAATAGATTTCTGAAAATACTACCAAGCCGTCAGCAGCGGCCTGACAATCGTATTCAACATAATCTGGAGCATATTTGGTGAGTTTAATGGCAGCTGTACTATCATGATGTGATTTGAAATCCTTAACGAAATCCTGATATTTCACATCTGTAACCAAAGTATTATGCAAGTCAATCGTATTCAAGGCATCAGATTCTTCATTAGGTGTATTGGCAATCACCACATTGTCAACAAACCAAGCATTGCCCATAGCATTTGGATTCTCAACTACCATTGGCTGCCCATTACCAACTACAGCATATTTCATATTCAACATATTAAGTACAGGATAAGAAGTGGAATCACTCTGACGCAACACTAGTTTATCGCCAACTTGTCCTATAGATTGCAACATCGGATTGGCTTCTTGTGAAATATGAGCATCAATTAAATCCTGGTAACGGCGCAATTTCGCAGCACTATATCCTCCAATGGATTTGAAACGATATGAGGTTCGAGAATCATTAAATGGCCCTTGCGGATCTGTCAAATTGAAAATACGATAACTCGGGTTCCCCTTTTCACGAGCCAAAATATCGGTTTCCCAAGCTTGTTCAGCGAAATAAGCTTTATCTTGTTTTTCTTTTACAAAATTATCATCATTGAAAAATTTGCGGTCGATGGGCCACATATCTGCAAGAATCAAGACACCAAGTATCCCTACAAAATAGCCGAACTTAAGTTTGTCTTTAACATAAAGAGATACAAGGCCAGCACCAAGCAATACGAAAATCATAGAACGAAATGCACTACCCCGTAAAATAGCAGCACGCTCAGCCAATACAGCATCGCTCAACCATTCCGGCCATTGGGCAAAAATGTCAGCGTCGCGCCCCCAAGAGTAGTTGAGGAAGTAGCTGGCGATGATGGCCACGAGGCAAATTCCAGCAGTGATTCCACCGGCAATGAGAACTTGCTTTCCAAGTTTCTTCTTGTCAAATTTTTCTGCCGCTTTCAAATCCATAATCTCTTTGATAGCTAAAAATCCCAGTAACGGAATCGTAATTTCAACTACAACCAAAATAGATTCAACTGCACGGAATTTGGTGTACATTGGGAAATATTTTGCAAATAATTCTGTAAATGGTAAGAAGTTATAACCCCAAGAGAGCAGAACGGAGAAAATGGTGGCAATGAGAAGCGCCCACTTATATGGACCTTTGACGATAAACAATCCTAAAACGAACAAGAAACAAACGATAGCGCCCACATAAACAGGACCAGATGTTCCTTCATTGCCGCCCCAATACGTAGGCATTCCCTTGCAATATTCAGCTGCTTGTTTTTTAGGCATTCCATTATGAACCATCGCTTCATAAATTTTAGAATTCGCACCAACGTTATAAGCTGATGCATAACCTTTTGCCCCAGGAATAAGTAATGTTGCAGTTTCACCAATCCCATAGCTATATTGCGTCATATAAGTTAAGTCAAGGCCTTCTGTCTTATTAGCTTCTTCACCTTCTTTTACCAATTCGGAATGGCCTCCACGCATAGTCTCTTGAGCGTATTCTTTATTTACCAAAAAAGGAGTAATTTGAGTACCTAATCCAATGGCAAAGCAAATACCGAATGCAAACGTACCCACAATAAAGTCTTTCCATCTTTTTTCTTTAATATGAATGACAAGTTCCGCACAAACCAATATGGCAATCAGCATAAAAATGTAGTAGGTCATCTGAGGGTGTCTCATAATTCCCATAGAAGTGTAGATTAATGTTAAAACACATCCCCAGCCGTATTTTTTTTGAAATATTAGATAAAAAGAACCGATTAAAGGCGCAACTAAAGCAATTGCCTCTGCTTTCATATTGTGTCCAGCTGGAATGATTACGAAAAAGTATGAGGATAGTGCTGTGGCAATGGCTGCGACAATGGATAGCCACGGACTGACTTTGAATGAACGGAATAAAATGAAGAAACCTAAGAAATAGCATAATACGTATGCTATTGTTCCTGAAAACCATAAGCGAACCAACTGCCAAAACGGTAGTGTAACTGCTGGACTTGGGTATTTGCCACCGCCAATTTGGTAGGTAGGCATACCTCCAAACATTGAACCAGTCCACCAACTATAATTTCCTGCATCATTGTATTCCTTGCATTCTTGATACATTCCTTGCCAACTTTTGGTATCGCTAGCATATATGACTTTCCCATCCAAAATCGGTGAAACATAAATCAAAGTTAGTACAATAAAAACAACCAGTGCCACAAGGTAGGGCAGGTATTTCTTGAAAATTTCTTTTTTCATATTATGATGTTTTATTTATTTCTTAAATGATTTTCAAAAAAAAAGTGTCATAAAAACAGACGAACCGCTATTTTCCCAGTTTCTCCCACAACATCTTTACCCCTTCTTCCACGGAGACTTTCGCTTTCCACTGCAATAATTCCAAGTTCTTGGCAATGGGTGCTACGGAGTGCATCGTGTCCATAGGACGATAGGGGCGACCGCCCCAGTTGATGTTGCACTTCTTGCCGGAAACCTTTTCAACGATGGCAGCCACATCGCGTGGCGTACTGCCTACGCCAGTGCCAAGGTGAAATTCTTCGCCATTGCGGATTTTGTCAAATTTATCTTTATTCTGTAAGATATGGATGAAAAAGTCAACTACATCGTTCACGTGTGTGAAATCCAGAATCTGTTCGCCCATTGTCATATCCACAGGCGTTTCGGCCGAAGTGGCCTCTACTATGTAGTCTATCAGTTTTTTTGCGGTGTCTTTTCCACCATAAATAGTGTATGGCACCAGTTGCACATATTTGAATCTGTAAAGATGGGAATAGTACTCTACAAATTGGCGGAACGCCGTTTTTGTCGCAGAATAAAGATAGGCATCGCTTACCTGTTGCGTTCCCAAACGATACTGTGCGAAAGTGCCAATGTTCACAAATAATTTCAGTGCCTTGCACTGCGCCACGTAATGCAATAACTGCACGCCAAAAGTTATATTGGCTTCCATCATCGGCTCAATGATTTCATAATCGTTGCGACTGGTGGAAAGTGTGGCCAAATGATATACCATTTCAGGGTTGAAATCCACCATTTTCGGCATTTCTTCTACCGAAATATGCAAACATTGGGGCTGAGGAAATAGTTTTTGGGCTTTTTCTACGGAACGATTGACGGTAAGAATCTCTATGGCTGGTTCTGCCTTAATCAGGGCAGGAATGAAATTCTGACCAATAAAACCGGTTGCACCTGTAATTACGATTCTCATCTTTGCAAAACTAAATCAATTATTTTTTGTATTTGTAAGCGCCAAACGGAGGAAGATTTTTGTCTTTTTCTGACAAAATCGGGTCTGCGATGCCCCAGTCGAAGCCGAAAGAATCGTATTTGATACCCACATCATTTTGTCCGTCGTGGTCTTGCGTTGACATATACATCACGATGGATTCGTCTTGCATTACACGATAACCGTGCGCACAGCCAATCGGAATATATAGTGCCACAGGTTCTTGTTCGTCCATAACATAATCAAATACTTGTCCGTAAGTAGGAGAATCTTCCCGAATGTCTAAAATCACGTCGTGTACTTTCCCACGAATGATGGACACTACTTTTTCGCAAGCCAACGGACCGACCTGCAGGTGCATAGCACGAATCACATTTAACTTTGACTTCGTGAACCAAACCTCTTTAATGTCGGTATTGATTTCCGCAGGTGCATTAGCAGCAAAAGTATAGGCGTTAAACGGTTTGTAGAGCTGACCGCGCAAATCGTTAAATGGTTTTATATGAATAAGATATAATCCTTCAATGTTAGTTTTTACAAATTCCATTAGCGTAGATATTGTTTGATTTGTTCGACACAAAGGTCGTAAACACTATTCGTTTTATATTTCAAATACCATTCGGCAACCAATTGGGCAGTTTGCGCCAAGTTGAGCCGCGGATTCCAATGTAACAAGGTACGTGCTTTGCTGATGTCGAGCATCAGTAAGTTGGCTTCGTGTAAGGCGTTAGGGTCAGAAGCATCTTTCAAACTTCCTTTTCCATAACTGTTGATGAGCAACGAAGCGATATCCCACACTGTGGCGATGGATTCGGCATTGGGACCGAAATTCCACCCCTCGCAGTATTTTGTGGGTTCGTTCCACATCTTTTGTGCCAACAACATATAGCCACTAAGTGGCTCAAGTACGTGCTGCCAAGGGCGCACTGCGGTACGATTCCGTATTTCAATCGGCAAATTTCCTTCCAAAGCGCGAATGCAGTCGGGAATGATACGGTCTTTTGCCCAGTCGCCGCCGCCGATTACATTACCCGCACGCACGCTGGCAATGGCTTTGCCGTGTTGACTGTATTTTTCGGGATTCATAAACGAACGACGCCACGAAGAAATGGCGATTTCCGCTGCTCCCTTTGAAGATGAATAAGGGTCGTAACCGCCCATCGGCTCGTTTTCTCGGTAACCCCAAATCTGCTCACGGTTTTCATAGCATTTGTCGGTCGTAATCATTACCGCCACTTTCGCAGATTTGCAATGACGAAAGGCCTCCATTACGTTGATGGTTCCCATCACGTTGGTTTGGTATGTCTCTACCGGTTGTTCGTAAGAAAGCCGAACAATGGGTTGCGCTGCGAGGTGAAAAACGATGTCGGGCTGATATTTGTCGAGAACAGCATTCACCGATTTCGCATCACGAATGTCACCGCGAACATCAATGATTTTGTTTGACAAATCGGCCAAAACGAAATTATCTTTTTCTGTGGCAGGATCCAAAGAAAATCCGATGACTTCCGCGCCTAATTCGCGTAGCCAAATGGACAACCAAGAACCTTTGAATCCGGTGTGTCCTGTGACCAATACTTTTTTCCCTTTGTAGAAATCTTGGAAAATATCTAAAGAAGCATTCATAATCAATTATTTACCATATTTTCCAAGGCGCATTGCCTGCATTCCAAAGATCGTTCAATTCTTTATTGTCACGCAAAGTGTCCATAGCTTTCCAAAAACCATCGTGCTTGAAGGCGTGCAACTGCTGATCTGCCATAATACGTTCCATCGGTTGGCGCTCAAACATTTCAGTATCATCTCCCAAATAATCAAATAATTGAGGTTCGCAGACAAAAAATCCGGCATTAATCCAAGCCCCACCTTGATCGGGCTTTTCCTTAAAAGACAGAACGGAGTTGTCGGCGTCATTGATTTCCAAAACCCCCAATTTACCGCTCGGCTGGTAAGCCATCATAGAAAGTACCTTCCCCGATTTTTTATGGGCTTCAATAGTATCCAAAATGTTGACATCGGAAAGCCCATCTCCATAATTCAGCAGGAATGGTTCGTGGCCCACGTATTTTTTTATGCGATTGATACGTCCGCCCGTCATTGTGTTAAGTCCGGTATCTACCATTGTCACCTTCCAATTTTCGGAATGATTGTCCAGAACCTCCAAACTATTGTCCGACAAATCGACGGTAATGTCGCAATTGTGAGTGAAATAGTTGGCAAAATATTCTTTGATGACGTATTGCTTATATCCGCAGCAGATGATGAACTCATTAAAACCAAATTGGCTGTAATATTTCATAATGTGCCATAGTATAGGTTTTCCACCGATTTCCACCATAGGTTTGGGAATCAAATTCGTGGCTTCACTCAATCGCGTGCCAAAACCGCCTGCTAATAGAACAACTTTCATATTTTAATGTAATTAAATTCAAATTAAGATTGCAAATATACCGCTTCCATACTTTTCTTTGAGGCGCGACGGGTTATCCATTCATCGATAAAGCCGATGCCGTAGCCGCAAAGTTGTATGTAACTTGTTAATATTGATAATATTGCAATTTTTATTTTTTTATTCTTAATTAACGATTCCAAAAAGATGGCGCAAACATAAAGCGCGATGGGCAGCAGCCAAATCCACCACCAAGCACCTAATGCGCAGTCGCAGCAAGCCAGCCCCAGAAGCGATATTAGAGCCATCAGCAAAAGGAATGCGTTGCCTAAAAAGAAGCAAGTGGGCAATAAGTAAACGATTTTGAATGAGCCGGGATGCAAAGCGGAAAGCAGAATTCGTGCCTTCCCAAATGTGTTCACCTGCTTGTAGAATTTCTTGAAATTGATTTTTCTTTTATGATAAAGGAAAGCCTCTTTAATCAACCGGATGCGAAAACCTGCTTCTCGGATGCGCAAACTTTGGTCAATATCTTCACCGATGATATCTTTAAAGCCACCAACTTTTTCATAGACTTCTTTCGAAAACCCCATATTGAAAGTTCTCGGATTGAATTTGTTTACCTTTTTAGTGCCACCGCGGATTCCTCCGGTAGTCATAAATGAGGTCATTGAATAGTTGATGGCGAGTTGTTCGTCGGAAAAGTTCTGTTCGGCGCTGTCGGGACCGCCAAAGCAATCGACATAATCAGTCGCCAAAGTTTTCTTTACCACTTCGATGTAAGTTGAAGGTAATATGCAATCCGAATCAAAGAAAAGAAAATAATTGCCGCTGGCAAGTTCCATTCCTTTGTTTCGGCGCTGACTTCGGCTGTATTCTGGATAAAAATGGTGATATACATTCACATTCCCCGCATATTGCTTGCAAACATCGTCACAACGCTGTGAAGAGTCACCTTCCATTATCAACACCTCAAAATCCTTGTCGGTCTGATTCGCCAAGCTTTCTAACAATTCTTTGACTTCGTCGGGACGATTATAAACGGGGACAATTATAGATAAACGGAGGTCTTTGGCCATTTTTTTCCAATTTTTTTTAATCTGCAAAAATACAATATAATTAGAAATTAGGAGTTGTTTTGCTGATTATTTTCGCAACAAAAAATAGTGTATTTTTGCAAGTCAATTGTATCTATGTTTTGAACATTATGAACAAGCATATCACCCTCTCCATTTCCGACAGCATCGCTGTCAAACAGCAGATTCTCAACGATGCCGGCTTCGTCGCCCGCATTCAGGAGGCCGTTGACCTCATTGTCGCCTCGCTTCGTGCCGGTGGAAAAATCCACTTCTGCGGCAACGGAGGTAGCGCCGCCGACGCGCAACACCTCGCCGCCGAACTCTCCGGCCGCTTCGCTTACGACCGTCCGCCGCTCAACGCGGAAGCCCTTCACTGTAACACTTCCTACCTCACCGCTGTCGGCAACGATTATGGCTATGATGCCGTCTTCGCCCGACTTATCCAAGGCACTGCAAAAAAAGGTGATGTGCTGGTGGGAATTTCAACTTCCGGCAACTCCAAAAACATTCTCAAAGCATACGAAACTGCCCGTGAGATGAATGTCAAAATCATTTCACTCACCGGCGCTACCGGCGGCAAAATGAAAGATTTGTCGGATATCCTGCTCAATGTGCCCTCCACCGATACGCCGCGCATCCAGGAATGTCACATTCTTATCGGCCATATCATCTGCCAACTCGTTGAAAACGAAATGTTTCCGCGGAAATAACTTTTCTATTTTTTCTGCAAAAAAAGAGAACAGAATTGGCTCAATTTTGTGTAATTTTGCACGCTGAAAAATCAACGAAATTTATCACACATTTCATTAACCAAAAAATATTCACTATGAAAAGGAACTTATTGATTGTGGCCATTTTAGCCGTCACAATGGGACTCTGCTCAAAAGTCAACGCACAAGCTTACACCCACAGCATCGGTGGCAATGTTGGCAATATGCAAGCCGTTTCCTACAAAACTTTCATTACCAACCACTTCGCCATCCAGGTGGACCTCGGCACCAAAATCACCCTCGGCGCTGGCAGACACTGGAACGCTGAAATCTGGGACTTAGAATTGAACCCGAACTTTATGTACGAAGGCCATTTCACCAAAGGTTTGTACGGCTTCATCGGCGGCGGTGTTTCGCTCGGCTATAACTGGAACATCTGGGGTGCCCATTATAATTGGGTAGGCCATCATTGGGGCTCAAGAACTTGCGACAACGGTAAGTTCGGCGCCAACGCCATTATGGGCCTCGAATACAAATTCAACGCTCCCGTCACCCTTCAGTTCGACTTCCGTCCCGGCTACGGACTGCTTTTCAACCGCGACTGGAATTGGAGCTACTTCGATTGGGGCCTGAACCTCAGCTGCCGTTACACTTTCTAAGACTTGAGAACTGACGAATGAGCGAGTGCAAAGCCAAACTTGTTTGAGCTTTGCCAAGCGAAGAGGAAGAAAAGAAGCTCAGCTTCTTACTTAGAACTTAAAAGATGAAAGGAGAGATGTTGCGTGCAATGTCTCTCCTTTTTTATTTAAAATAAATTTTGTCTTTACATTCAACAACTCATCAGTTCAACAACTCAACAGTTCAACAACTCAACAACTCAACAATTCAACAATTCAACAACTCAACAGCCAAACAACTCCCTGTGCCGCTCGTTGATGTACCGATAAGTGTCGATATAGCAATGAAAAAAACCGGTAGTGGCATCCGTAATGTACGGCTCTGTTAATTCTATCTGCTTGATTTTCTCAAAGTTGTACGGCTTGTTCACCTTCCATCCCTGCAAAATTCCAATATCGATGGCCGCCGTGGGACAACAGAACGAACAACGCATACACATCAAACAGTTGTGATGGAACACAATCCGTCCATCCTGCTTTCGCTCAATGTTTTGCGTGGGGCACTGACGGATGCAAAGCCCGCAATGGCTGCATTTTTCCGCATCTACCTTGTAGAAAAACGAGTTCACATCGCCGCCAATAAACTGGATGGAAACCACCCGCGTGACAATTTTGTGCCACAATTTATACCGCTTGATGTTGGGAATGCGATGCGTGATTTCATAAATCAGAATATCGTACAGTTTGTCGTCCATCGTCAGGATTTCCTTCACCAGCCGCTCGTTGAAGCGAAAGTGAATGTTGTACGGCATCAGGAAATGGTACTCGTTTTCAATGATGGCGCCGCTCCGCCTCAGTTTGCGCCACACAAACAGCGACGAAGCATCGTTGACTTTTTCCGTTTCACCGGAATTTTTATAAATGAAAGTGCGGATGCCTTTCGGGAACTTCTGGTGACGTACGAACTTCAGGAAAGGCCACGGCGCATTGTAACCGTAAATCGGATAGCCCAGCCCAACCAAATCGTACTTCGACAAGTCGAGCCGCTCGGTTTTCAACGGGTCGATTTCGTACAAATCAACTTCGTAATCCACCTGTTCCAAACGCTCCTTCAACCGCTGAGAGACGTATCGTGTGTTGAAAGTTCCCGTGAAATATATTAATAGACAGCGCATTATGCAATATTTAGAATAAGATTTTCATTTTGCAAAGAAAAGAATCGCACAAGTTCTATTTCCCCTTCTTTTTTTTCAAACGATCCAAAAAAGTGGTCTTTTTGAGCGTTATCAGATTGAGGATGCTCCGTCGCTCCACATATTCGTAGCAACGTTCGTAGCCGATGGATTGAATTTTCCATTGTTCATCATATTTCTGATAATCAACCTGATAAATGGCGGCGCCGTGCAACTTCACCTTGTATTTTTTGTGAAGTAGGAAATCCTCGAGATACCATTTTGCGGAAGCGGTGCAAGGGCTGAGAATGTCAATTTCGCCCCCGTGAATCAGGTGGGTGGAAGGCATATCGAGCGTCATCACGCGCCGCAGGAAATCAAGCACGGCTGTCTTTCCATTGTACGACATTGAGCCGTTTCCGTACGATGACACCACATCGTCGGCAAAGCATTCGGCCAATCCGTCAAAATCGCGCGTGTCGAGGCACCGCTGGTATTTGGCCTGAAGATATCGTATGGCCTCGATATCCTCCAGTCGGGTAATGCGTTCTTCTAAAGTCATAATTTGCAAAAAAGAGGGTGCAAAGTTACACATTTCCACGAAAAGAAAAAATATTTCCAAAAAATGACGTAATTTTGCACGTTGAAGCAATTATGGCAGAATTTCCATTTACAACGACCGATTTTCCCGTGTTCCTCGCCCCGATGGAGGAGGTGAGCGACGCGTCGTTCCGCCGGATTTGCAAGCGGTTCGGCGCCGATGTGCTGATTTCGGAATTTGTTTCCTCCGAAGCCCTCATCCGCGACGTGGAGAAAAGCCAGAAAAAGATGGCCTTCAGTGAGATGGAACGGCCCTTCGGCATCCAGATTTTCGGCCACGACATCGACTCGCTGCGCGGCGCTGCCGAAATCGCAGCCGCACAAAATCCTGATTTCGTGGATATTAACTGGGGTTGTCCCGTCAAGAAAGTGGTATCAAAAGGGGCGGGCTCTGCCATTCTCAAAGACGTGCCCAAGATGGTGCGGCTCACCGAAGCCGTGGTGAAAGCCGTCGGGCTGCCCGTGACCGTGAAAACGCGACTCGGATGGGAAGAGGGCAACAAACCCATTGTGGAAGTAGCTGAACGACTGCAAGATGTGGGTGTCAGGATGCTGTCGATTCACGGGCGCACGCGCTCACAGATGTACCAGGGCTCCGCCGACTGGACCCTCATCGGGGAAGTGAAAAACAACCCGCGGATGCACATTCCCATCATCGGGAACGGCGACCTTGATTCGGGCGAAAAAGTGGCCGAATACCGCAATCGTTATGGCGTGGATGGTGTGATGATTGGGCGTGCCGCCATCGGCAATCCTTTTATTTTCAAAGAGATAAAAGATTATCTGCAAGGAAGGCCGCTCCACATCTATTCGTACGAAGAGCGCGTGGACGTGTGCCTGCAACACCTCCGCGACGCCATCGAAATCAAAGGCGAGCGCACCGGCGTGCTCGAAATGCGCCGCCAATACGCCGGCTATTTCAAAGGAATTCCCCATTTCAAAGAGAAAAAAATGAAACTGATGCTCGCAAAATCATACGACGAATGCGAGTCCATATTGACCAAGTAGAAGAAACGCAGATGAACGATTTGAAAAAACTCTTTATAGAAACTTACGGATGTCAGATGAATGTAGCTGACAGCGAGGTGGTTGCGTCCATTTTATCCGACCGATACAAAATCACTGACACAGAGGCGGAAGCCGACCTGATTCTCATCAACACCTGCTCGGTGCGCGACAACGCCGAGCAGCGCATTCACAAGCGCTTGCGCGAACTCGGCTTCATCAAGAAGCGCCGTGCGGGAATGCAAATCGGACTTCTGGGCTGTATGGCCGAAAGGTTGAAAGACCAGTTGCTCCGCGACGAGCCGGCACTCGACTTCATCGCCGGTCCCGACGCATACCGTTCCCTCCCGGAGCTCATTGAGAAAGCCGCCAATGGCGAGGAAGCTTACAATGTAACGTTGTCGAAAACAGAAACTTACGACGATATTATGCCGATTCGCTATGCGGCGAACGGCGTGTCGGGATTCATCTCCATTATGCGCGGATGCAACAATTTCTGTTCCTACTGCGTGGTGCCGTACACCCGCGGAAGAGAGCGCAGCCGGAACCCCCAAACCATCCTCGCCGAAGCCCGCCAACTGCTGGCCGACGGATACAAGGAAGTGACCTTGCTTGGGCAGAATGTAAACTCGTATCGGTTTGAAAATGAAGATGGTACGGTGGTCACTTTTGCCAAACTGATGGAAATGGTGGCGCTGCTCTCCCCCACCCTGCGCGTGCGTTTCGCAACCTCCCATCCCAAGGACATTTCCGACGAACTGATCCACACCATCGCGCAATATCCCAACATTTGCAAGTTCATCCACCTGCCCGTGCAGGCCGGCAGCACCACAATGCTCAAGCGGATGAATCGCGTTTACACCCGCGAGCAATACCTGGAGCGCATCGCCACCATCAAGCGCGAGATTCCGGATTGCGCCATCGCCACCGATGTGATCGCCGGCTTCTGCGGTGAAACGGAAGAGGAGCACCAGGCCACGCTTTCGCTGATGCGCGAAGTGGGCTACGCTTCCGCCTATATGTTCAAATACTCGGTGCGCGAGAACACTTACGCCACACGCCATTTCGTTGACGACGTGCCCGAGGAGCTCAAACTGAAACGACTGAACGAAATCATCGACCTGCAACAGCAACTCTCGCTGGAAAGCAACCAGCGCGACGTGGGCAAAACCTTTGAAGTGCTGGTGGAAGGAACTTCAAAGCGGTCTGATTCACAATTATTTGGAAGAAACAGCCAGAACAAGGTCGTTATTTTCCCGAAAGGCGACCACAAGCCGGGCGACTATGTGAACGTGACGGTGAAATCGTGTACCGCGGCCACGCTGATTGGGGAAGAAATGTTTTACTAATTCAAGTTTCGCAAGTTAACAAAATAATTATAACAGACTTAAGACTTGAGACTTAGGACTTATGAAAGAGAAACGAGGACAACGAGAACTGACGAATGAGTGAGCGCAAAGCCAAACCTGTTTGAGATTTGCCGAGCGATGAGGAAGAAAAGAAGCGAAGCTTCTTAACGGCGAGAAACAAGAACGGCGAAAACAATGGGAATAAATTTTCTATTATATTTCCAATTCCGACTTGAAAAGTCGTAAGTCAAAAGGCACAGGTCTCCATTACAGCAAGAAAAAACTGCGAAGCTTGAATTAATTATTAGTGAATTACATAGGATCAAAATATAAGTTAGCAAACTTCCTGACAAAAAACATTAAGGAGGTTGCAGGCGACGACCTCTCTCAAAAGGTTTTTTGTGACATTTTTGCTGGAACGGGAATTGTAGGACGATTATTCAAAACTTCTGTAAAAAAAGTAATCTCAAACGATTGCGAATACTATAGTTACGTTTTGAATAGAAATTACATAGGGAATCATAAGGAGATTTCCCATAAAGAGGATTATGTTTCCCAACTCAATTCGCTTCCACTAATAAACGATGGCTTCATCTATCGCAACTACTGCATCGGCGGGCACGGGGAACGCCAGTATTTTTCAGATGACAACGGAATGAGAATCGACACCATCCGGAAGCAGATTGAACGATGGAAAGTAAAAGAGGAAATCTCTGAAGACTTGTATTATTTCCTGTTGTGCAGCTTATTGGAAAGTGCCGACAAGCTTGCCAACACGGCATCCGTTTATGGCGCATATCTCAAACATCTTAAAACAACAGCACAAAAAACACTCATTCTTGAACCTGCCAAATTCGAACTGAATTGCAACAGCCATCAAGTGTTCCAATGTGATGCGAACCAGCTCATAAAAGAAATCGAAGGTGACATCTTATATATGGATCCCCCATATAATGCACGCCAGTATGGAGCAAACTATCATTTACTGAACACCATTGCCGAGTACAAAACATTTGTGCCAAAGGGGAAAACAGGTTTGCGTGATTACACAAAATCATTGTATTGCAATGCGAGACAGGTTCGCCAGCAATTTGAGGAATTGATTAGAAATGCACGATTTCAATATCTATTTTTGTCATATAATAATGAGGGGCTGATGTCATTAGAAGATATAAAACACATTATGGAGAATTATGGACGTTATGATTTGGTTGAACAAAAGTATCAACGATTCAAAGCCGACAAGACTGAAAATAGAAACCATAAAGCGAGCTACACTACAGAATACCTACATATTTTAGAAAAAAGGAATTAACGGAATTGACACATTGACATATTGCTGCGCACATTTCCCCAAATTTGTGTATTTTTGCAAGTTCTTATTGAAAATAATCCATAAACTAATAATATGAAAACGCACACCATTTCTACCCAGTTTCTGGGCATTGACAAAATTGAAAAAATCATTGAATCGAAAGCGAAATTAGTGCTTTCCGAAGAATCAAAAGCCGCAGTAGTCAAGTGCCGCCAATATTTGGACGAGAAGATGGAGAACAGCAGCGTTCCCGTTTACGGCGTAACCACGGGCTTCGGCTCGCTGTGCAACACCTCCGTATCGAAGGAAGACCTCTCCACGCTGCAAAGCAACCTCGTGAAGTCGCACGCCTGCGGCATCGGCGACGAAGTACCGCAGGAAATCGTACGCCTGATGCTGCTGATGAAAGTGCAATCGCTCTCATACGGCAACTCCGGCGTTCAGCTGAAAACCATCGAGCGTTTGATTGAATTTTTCAACAAGGGAGTATATCCCGTTGTGTATCAGCAAGGTTCACTCGGCGCTTCGGGCGACCTGGCACCGCTGGCACATCTGTGTCTGCCGCTGCTCAACGAAGGCGAGGTTTACTATCGCAACAAGAAATATCCGGCCGCCGAAATCAACGAGAAATTCGGCTGGGAACCCATCACCCTTCAGTCGAAAGAGGGTCTGGCGCTGCTCAACGGCACACAGTTTATGAGTTCATACGCCGTTTGGCTGCTGATGAAATCGCGCAAACTCTCCTGGCTCGCCGACATCATCGGCGCCATCTCTCTGGAGGCATTCGACGGCCGCATCGAGCCGTTCAACCTGTCGGTTCACTTCGTGCGTCCTCACGTCGGCCAGATTCTCACCGCCACGCACATCAACAACCTGCTGATGGGCTCTGAAATCATTTCCCGTCCCAAGAAGCACGTCCAGGATCCGTACTCGTTCCGCTGTATGCCGCAGGTTCACGGCGCCACCAAGGACTCGCTGGCGCACATCACCAACGTGGTGGAAACCGAAATCAACTCGGTGACCGACAACCCGACGGTGTTCCCCGACGAAGACCTGATCATCTCTGCCGGCAACTTCCACGGACAGCCGCTCGCCCTCGTTCTTGACTTCCTCTCACTGGCTATGTCAGAACTCGGAAACATCTCTGAAAGAAGAATTTACCAGCTCATCGGTGGCAAGCGCGAACTGCCCTCCTTCCTCGTGAAGAACCCCGGCCTCAACTCCGGCTTTATGATCCCGCAGTACACCGCCGCCTCCATCGTAAACCAGAACAAGACCTTCACGATGCCCTCCTCCTCCGACTCCATCGAGTCGTCGCAGGGCCAGGAAGACCACGTGAGTATGGGTGCCAATGCCGCCACGAAGGCCTACCGCGTGGTGGAAAACGTGGAGAAAATCCTGGCCATTGAGCTGCTCAATGCCGCACAGGCCCTCGAATTCCGTCGCCCGCTCAAATCTTCCGAATTCATCGAAGACTTCATCGCTCAATACCGCCGTTTCGTTCCGTTCGTTGAAAACGACACGATTATGTACAAGCTGATGGCTAAGTCGCGCGAGTTCATCCAGAACGTGAACGTCGTGATGGAAGAATGCTAATGAACAACTGTTCGGACAAAATTGAACCGAACGCAACCAATAGAAAATCGGGTGTGACGAACGTTGCACCCGATTTTTTTCGGAACTGCCCACCCTTTCATTCGTCAGTTCTCGTTTCTCTTTCCTAAGTATTAAGTCTGTTATAATTATTTTATTACTTGCGAAACTTGAATCATTATGAAACAGTAAGAAAAAGAAAATTTCCTTGTGATTTCCTTGAAATTTCCTGCGCATTTCTTGTCTCCGCCGTCAGGCGGCATTCAGTCCATTCCACTGATTAACCGTATAACCGTTTCATAAATCAGCAGGACGAAGAGGGCTAATTCCGTTAAAAATCGTATTTTTGCACCTGTAAAACAGCTTTGCCGCATAATGTTCAACAAAATGAAAAAACTGCTCGTCATTTTCGCCATCGTACTTGCGCTGGGAGCGTGCCAGAAAAAAGAGAAATTCCCAGTGGAACCGCACATCGAGTTTGTCAGTCTGGAGAAAATTCAGAATGCGACGGGCTACGACCAGCGAGCCACACTGACACTACATTTCCAGGATGGTGACGGCGACATCGGACTGAACGAAAGCGACATTGAGCCCCCATTCGACACCTCGTCGGTTTATTATTTCAATTTTTTCATTGATTATTATAAAAAAGTGAACGGAGAATTTCAAAAGATTGATTTTGAAGGAGTTTCGTTCAATCAGCGGATACCGCGCCTAAGCAACAGCGTGCCCGAATCCATTGAGGGCGACATCCACTTAGACCTGGACATCAACAGTTACGACTTCAGCACGCGGAAAGACACCATCAAGTTCCGCTGCCGCATTGTGGACCGCGCCCTGCACGAAAGCAACGAAGTGGAGACCAGCGAGCTGGTGGTGAAAAAGTGGTGAGCTGTGATCTGTGATCTGTGAGCTGGTGTCAAATGGTGAGGATCGTAGAGATACGCTCCAACAATCCAACAATTCAACAACTCAACAATTCAACAACTCAACAACTCAACAACTCAACAACTCAACAATTTTTTTACCAATTCCGTATTGGCGAAATGGCCTGGACGTGAGGCATAAACGTGCGCTTTGAGCGGTTTTCCCAGCAGATACAAATCACCCACCAGGTCAAGAAGTTTGTGCCGGGCGGGCTCGTTTTCGTGGTGCAGCTCGACATTGTTGAGCACGCCGTTTTCCGTAACCGTCAGGTCGGTTTTGTGGAAAAACGCGGCCAGTTGCTGCAAAGTTTCCTTGGAAGGCATTTGAGCCACAAATACGATGGCATTGTCCACGTCGCCGCCACGCACCAGATTATTGGCGATCAGGAATTGCAATTCGTGCAAAAACACAAAGGTACGGCAATTGTAAATTTCTGGATAAAACCTTTTAACATCCTGTAATTCAGCGTGTTGTTTCGCAAGAATATCGGTTCCGTAGTCCACATCCACAAAAAGTTGGAAATCGTCGGCGGGCTCGATGCGCAACGTGATACCCTTGTCGGGAACAGAAAAATCGGCCGGCTGACTCAGCGTAAAATAGGAGCGTTCCGCGTCCTGTTCGCATAGTCCGGCTTCCAAAATCGCCTCCACATAAAGGCGCGAACTTCCGTCGAGAATGGGCGTTTCCTCGGCATCAATCTCCACGAGCGCATTGTCGATTTGGAGTCCAGCGAGCGCCGCCATCAGATGCTCGATGGTACGCACTTCGGCAGCCCCGTCCTTGATGGAAGTGCCGCGCGACGTGTCGAAGACATTGCTTCCGATGGCGCGTACCATCGGCTTGCCTGGCAAGTCAACACGTTGAAAGACAATGCCGTGATGGATAGGAGCGGGCTGCAGCGTTACGGAAACCTGCTTGCCAGTATGAAGACCTTTTCCCGAAAGTCGGGCGGGATTTGCGATGGTGACCTGTCTATTCATTCTCGGAAAGTTTTTTTTCGATGGCGGCGACGCGCTTGTTCAATTCGGGTAACTGTTTGCGATAAATAATCAAACGGCGCTCTTCGCCGACGGGGATGGCGGGAGAGCCCAGCACAATCTGGTTGCCTTTGAGCGAATGGGTGACGCCTGATTGAGCGCCCACCATCACGCCATCTTCAACCGTAATATGCCCAGCCACAGCGGTTTGTCCGCCGAAAATGCAATGAGCCCCAATCTTTGCGGAACCGGCCACGCCCGCCTGTGCGGCAAACGCCGACGCCTCGCCAATCTCCACGTTGTGCGCAATCTGAATCAGATTATCCAGCTTCACGTTCTTATGAATGATGGTTGAGCCCATCGTGGAACGGTCGATGCAGGTGTTGGCACCGATTTCCACGCAATCTTCAATGCGCACATTTCCGATTTGCGGCACTTTAATGAAATCGCCGTCCTTGGGGGCGAATCCGAAACCGTCGGCACCGATCACGCAGCCGGCGTGCAAGATGCAGTGGTTGCCAATCACGCAATCGGAATAGACCTTCACGCCGGAATTGAGCACGGTGTCGCTGCCCACGCGCACGCCGTCGTACAAACAAACGTGCGGATAAATCAGCGTGTTGTCGCCAATCACCACGTTTTCGCCGATGCTGACGAACTCACCGATATAGACATTCTGACCGATTTTCGCACTTTCGGCAATGCAGGCGTGCTTCGAGATACCACTTTTCGGGCGCTTCGCCTGGTTGTAGAAATCCAGCAATTTTGCAAATGCCACGTATGCGTCGGGAACCTTGATCAGCGTACAAGGAACCGCTTTTTCCGGCTCGAAACCGACATTCACGATGGCAGCCGTCGCCGATGTTTCATAAATATAGGGAGTGTATTTCGGGTTTGCAAGGAAAGTCAGACCTCCTTTGACTCCTTCTTCAATTTTACATACAGTATTAATTACCGCATCCTTATCACCAACTATCTCAGCATTAAGCAGTTCAGCGATTTGAGAGACTTTAAATTCCATATTAATAGATTTTTGCAAACTTACGATAAAATGAGCTGGCATTTTTAATTGATTTATTAAAAAAACTTAATTCAAAAAACTCATAAAAAAATCGTAACTTTGCACCCGAATTTTATACGAAAGAATTATGGCAATTGAATTATCAGAACAAGAAGTTATTAGAAGAAAAAAATTAGAAGATTTCGCTAATTTAGGCATCAACTCATACCCGGCCCCTTTGTTTGAGGTGAACGCCACTTCTAAAGAAATTCACGAAAAATATCCTACCGACAACACTCTTTTTCAGAACGTAAGTCTCGCAGGACGTATTATGAGCCAGCGCATTATGGGTGCTGTCTCCTTCTACGAATTGCAGGACTCCGTGGGGAGAATCCAGATATATGTTAAGCGCGACGAGGTTTGTCCCGGCGAAGACAAATCGATGTACAACTCCGTATTCAAGAAACTCGACATTGGCGACATTATCGGTGTGAAGGGTTTCGTTTTCACTACGCAAACGGGTGCCATCAGCATCCACGTGAAGGAATTCACGCTGTTGAGCAAGTCGATTCGCCCGCTGCCCATCGTGAAAGAAAAGGACGGCACCACTTACGACGCCTTTTCAGATCCGGAACAGCGCTATCGTCAGCGTTACCTCGACCTGATTGTGAATCCGCAGGTGAAAGACACGTTCATCAAGCGCACCAAACTGGTGAACACGATGCGTAACTTCTTGAACGAGAAGGGTTATTTGGAAGTTGAGACCCCGATTTTGCAGCCCCTTTATGGTGGCGCGGCGGCACGTCCGTTCAAAACGCACCACAACAAGCTTGATATGACGCTTTATCTGCGTATCGCCGACGAATTGTACCTGAAGCGCCTGATTGTGGGCGGTTTCGATGGTGTTTACGAATTCTCGAAAGACTTCCGCAACGAGGGAATGGACCGTTTCCACAATCCGGAATTCACGCAGATGGAACTTTACGTCGCCTACAAGGATTACGAATGGATGATGAACCTGGTGGAAGAGATGGTGGAAGCCGTCGCCATTGCGCTGCACGGAACCACGAAAGTGCAAGTAGGTGAGAACGTTATTGATTTCAAACGCCCGTGGAAACGCTATACGATGTTTGAAGCCATTGAACATTACACCGGAACCGATGTGTCGCAAATGGACGAGGCACAACTGGCCGCTTTCGCCAAGAGCGTGGGCGTGGCCGTTGACAGCACGATGGGCAAAGGCAAGTTGGTGGATGAGATTTTCGGCGAAACCTGCGAATCGAAGTGCATTCAGCCGACCTTCATTTACGACTATCCTGTTGAAATGTCGCCACTTACCAAAATGCACCGCAGCAAACCCGGTATGACCGAGCGTTTTGAAGCGATGTGCAACGGCAAGGAATTGTGCAACGCTTACTCGGAATTGAACGACCCGATTGACCAGCGCGAACGCTTTGAAGCACAACTCGAACTGGGCAAGCGCGGCGATACCGAGTCAATGGTGCTCGACGAGGACTTCCTCCGCGCACTTGAATTCGGTATGCCTCCGACCGCCGGCCTCGGCATCGGCATCGACCGCCTCGCAATGATTATGACCAACTCGCCCTCCATCCAAGACGTTTTGCTGTTCCCGCAAATGAAGCCCGAAAAACACGACGACAAAAAGGAAGAGGAAGAAGCTCAGAAATAACAGAATCTATGCTTGAATACAACACTTCTCGCAACAAACTGATTATCAGAGAGTACGGAAGAAACATCCAAAAGATGATCGAGGAGGCCGTCCTCATTGAGGACCGCAAAAAACGCAACGAAGCCGCCAAGGCCATCGTCAAGTCGATGTCGTTCATCAACCCCACCCCGTCCAACAACCAGAACAGCAACAACGCCAACCCCGAAGTGAAAAAACAGAAGGAGAAGGAGTCGCAAGACTATTGGCGCAAACTGTGGGACCACCTCATCATCATTTCCGACTACCGTCTCGACGTGGACTCGCCATTTCCGGCCCCGCAACCCAAAGTGGAGGCACTTGCCCCACAGCACGGCGCCTACAAAAAAGGAGGCATCCGAGTGCGCACTTACGGCCGTTATATGGAGAAAATCATCCGCACCGTGGCCAATTATCCCGATGGACCGGAAAAAGAAAACATCACCCGCGACATCGCCATCCAAATGAAGAAACTCTATCTCACTTGGAACCGCGATACCGTTGAAGACTCATTAATAATCAATCAATTACACGAATTATCTCAGGGAAAGCTCTCTCTTCCTTCCGACTTTGTGATTGAAGTTTCCAAAGACTCGCTTCCCACCATTGTTGCACCTCCCACAAAAGCCAAAAAGAAACGGAAAAAGAAGAAAAAGAAATCTTCCAACGCCGCAACCAATACGCCTACCGTATGAACATCGTTGAAGTAAAGAATGTTACAAAGCGGTTTTCCAATCACACTGCTTTGAACGACCTGTCGATTTCCATCCCGCAAGGCAAGGTTTTCGGCTTGCTCGGTCCGAACGGAGCAGGAAAAACCACGCTCATCCGACTTCTCACCCGTATGTACCTGCCCGACAGCGGCACGCTGCTGTTCAATGGGCACGAGCTCTGCACCGACGACGTGGAAAACATCGGCTACCTGCCCGAAGAACGAGGCCTGTACAAGAAAATGAAAATCTCGGAGCAGTGCGTCTATCTGGCCCAACTGCGCGGGCTTACCAAGCAGGAGGCCACCCGCCGGCTGAAATCCTGGTTCGAGAAATTCGGAATCGAATCGTGGTGGAACCGAAAAGTGGAAGAACTTTCAAAAGGAATGCAACAGAAAATCCAGTTCGTCATCACGGTGGTACACAATCCTGACTTCCTGATTTTTGACGAACCCTTTTCCGGTTTCGACCCCGTGAATGCCGAAATGCTGAAGAAGGAGATTCTGGAACTCAAGCAGAAGGGTGCCACCATCATTCTCTCCACCCACAATATGGCTTCGGTGGAAGAGATTTGCGATGAAATCGCGCTCGTGAATCACGGACAGAACGTGCTTTCGGGCGAACTCAACGACGTGCGGCGCAGATTCCGCCAAAACCGTTTCCGCATCTGCTACGAAACCAACAGCGGCGAATCGTCCCCACTCCTCCCCGACGGCTGCCAACTCATCAACAGCCACTCCGACAACAGCCAGTGGCAGCTCTCCGTTCAACTTTCTGAAGGACTCACGCCCAATTCATTCCTCGATTTTTACATAAGGAAAGTCAATGTATTGTCTTTCAATGAAATACTTCCTTCTATGAACGATATTTTCATTCAAACAGTGCAATCTCAAAATTCGAATGGAAATGAATAAAATCCCCGTCATCATTGCCCGCGAATTCCTGACGCGCGCCAGGAAAAAGTCTTTCATCATCACCACGATCCTGTTTCCCCTTATGATGACGGTGCTCATTCTGCTGCCAGTCTATATCGCCAACAAGTCGGAAAAAGAGTGTACGGTGTACGTTTTAGACGATAACGACTACTTCGTTCATAAATTCCAAGACACACGCAAACTTCACTTCCAGTACCCTGGAGAGACGCTTGACGCGATGAAACAGCACTGTGTGAACGGCGATTGCGATGCCGTACTTCATATTTTGGAGGGCTCACAAAGCAATCTGGCCAACCTTTACTATTTCGAAGAGCCCCCAATGTCGCTGCACGGAAATTTGGAAGAACAGATGAACAAAATCCTGTTCGATAAAACATTGGTAGATTCATTAAACATTGATTTACAGAAATTTGCAATCATAAAAGAAACATCACGCTGCTCGGTAGCGACGCTTCAGATTGACGAAACGGGGCAAGCGCAGGCGCAGATGGTGGAGTTGAACCGCATTGTGGGACTTTTGTGCGGCGTCATCATCTATTTCTTCATCTTTATGTACGCAGGCCAGGTGATGCGCAGTTCCATTGAGGAGAAATCGAACCGCATCATCGAAATCATCATCTCTTCGGTAAAGCCATTTCAGTTTATGATGGGCAAAATCGTGGGCGTGGCATTGGTCGGCGTACTGCAATTCTTCCTGCAAATCGCCCTGGTAATGCTACTCATTTTCGGCATCCAGTTGTCGGCGCCGAAGATTTTCACCAATACCACAGACATCACTACCGAAATCACCACGATGAACGCAGGAGCCGCGTTGAGCACCGACAGCACCGTGGCGCTCTCCGACAGCAACGTGTTCGGCGACATTTCCGCCTTCTACAGTTTCCCGTTCACCACCATTCTCGGACTCTTCTTCTTCTACTTCCTATTCGGCTATCTTATTTACGCAACGCTCTATGCCGCAGTGGGTTCCGCCACCGACAACGAAACCGACTCCTCGCAGCTGGTAATGCCCATCAGCTTGCCCCTCATACTCTCCATTATTGCCATTTCAATGCAGGTGAGCCCGCAAAGTCCGCTGATGCGTTGTCTGTCGATTATTCCGTTCACCTCGCCCATCGCGATGCTCTACCGCATTCCGTCAGGGGTTCCGTTGTGGGAAGTGATCCTGTCGATTGTGCTGATGGTAGGCACTTTCGTGGTGTGCGTGTGGGGAGCGGGCAAAATCTACCGCATCGGGCTGCTAACCTACGGAAAGAAAGTGACGTGGAGAGACTTGTGGAAGTGGGTGAAATCGAAATAAAAAGAAAAAACAGCAGTCTGTAAGCCGGGTTCTGTCGAGTTCCGTCATCTATCTAGGCCGTCTGTTGCCAGCCGGCTCAATCGACCTACCCTCCGAGTCAGGCGAGCCACCCTCAGGCCTCGGTTTATTTGGTTTTTCAACCCGTGGGGTTTACCATCACCGGCATCACTGCGCGGTGTCGTGAGCTCTTACCTCGCGTTTTCACCCTTACCCGCAAGCGGGCGGTATTTTTTCTGTGGCACTTTCCGTGGCTTCTTGCGAAACCCCTTCCTGTTAGGAAGCACGGTGCTCTGTGTTGCCCGGACTTTCCTCTCCCCTTTCGGGCAGCGACGGAACAACTGCTGTTTTTCTTTATCTTACTGTAAAAACATACTGTATAATGTTGGCGCCCATCTTCAACGCCTTCTGGTGCGTGGCCTCGCTGTCGTGATGCACGGCGGTGTCTTCCCAGCCATCGCCCAAGTCGCATTCGTAGGTGAACAGACACACCAGCCGTCCTTCCCAGAGCAAGCCGAAGGCCTGCGGCGCCTTGCCATCGTGCTCGTGAATCTTTGGCAAGCCGTTCGGGAACGGATATTTCTGATGAAAAATGGGATGATTATACGGTAATTCTACAAAATCGAGTTCAGGGAAAACCAGTTTCATCTGGCTGCGAACAAAATTATTCAGTCCGTAATTGTCGTCAATGTGCAAAAAGCCGCCCGAGAGCAAATACATCCGGAGATTTTGCGCCTCTTCGGGCGAGAACACCACGTTGCCGTGTCCCGTCATATGCACGAAAGGATACTGGAATATGTCGGTGCTGCCCACCTCCACCGTTGCGGGTTTGGGGTCCAGCGACATCGACAGGTTTTGATTGCAAAACGCCACCAGATTGGGCAGAGAGGTCGGATTGCCGTACCAGTCGCCGCCCCCACGGTATTTCAACAAAGCGATTTGCTGTGCGAACCCGCTGACGCATAATAAGCTGATTGCTAATATGATGATGCTTCTTTTCATTGTTGATCTGTTGAGTTGTTGAAGTGTTGAGTTGTTGAATTGTTGATTAGTGAGCGCTGCGAGATAATTTAGTCGGAGGGCTGTAGAGACGGACGGTCTGTCCGTCTCCTGTTGAGTTGTTGATTTAGTTGAGCGGGCAAAAGCCGTATGTCGCAGGTCTTGTTGAACTGATTGTGATAAAGAGCATTAAGTAGTGAGTCGTAAAATAGGAACGACGCTGCAAAGATAAACAATTATCCGACGCACTGAGCGTCTTCTTTGGGAAAAATGTCAACCTTGCCCGTATCAAGCTCATTTCGCTGTTTATGATGGCTCTGTGCAAGTTGCGGGCGCAAGGCGGAAAAGCATCTTCCGCTATGGTCTGGACTTCCTCACCGAATTTCTTGTGCGCGGGAGGAACAATCACCAGCTGCAGTTCTTTGACTTTCTGATAATCAATGAGATACAATTAGATAGGGCGGGGTAAAAAAAACAGAATTATCCCATTTAGTCTTGTTGATTTATACGCTGAAAATTCAGGATCTTCCGATAATGGGAATTGTGAGACGTGGAAACGGTTAACGTCGGTTAAACGGTTAATTTGGACGAATGGTGGAATGCCACCTGCGGTGTG
>JAZQOJ010000010.1:0-3314 GCA_045627805.1 Bacteroidales bacterium | reverse complement strand
GCTGCATTTACAAGATGAAAGGGGATAATTCTGAAATGAAAAGCCGCGGCTGTGTATGGGCAGCCGCTGAATTGTTGTCTTTGTCCCCGAGAAGTAAAGTGAAAGGTGAGAGTTATTAGGAGGGGAGTTTGCGTTTTGAGGTTTTGATAGCGGAGACTAACATTGCGATTAGTTCATCCACATCTTGGTTGATACTTGCAAACTCTGTTTTTGTTATGTAATCCGACAGCGTAAGAACTTCAAGCCAGTACTGGGTTTCATCTGCCTCCTTAAGAGCAATGGATAGTTTGCTCACAAAATCCGCATTGCTGCATTGCTCTGCGCATTTTTACATTCACGAATATTGGCACCAATGCTCGTGCTACTTCGCAAAACCTGCTTACTCAACACGTACTCTTTCTTTGTATCACATAATTTAAGTGAAAAGTGGGAAGTGAGAGGTGAAAAGTAAACTCTCACCTCTCACTTCTTCCCTCTCACCTTGATTAATCGCGCACACAGCGAACCGAATAACCGACGAGCTCATGGGTGTCGAAGCTGTTCACTCCGGCGTTACTGTAGTCCAGGTAGCGGGAGTACGCGTGGTCGCTACTGATCTCGGTAGCGCTCCAAAAGGCGGCGAAGTAGCCGAAATTGAAGTCGCCGTTGGGCCAGCCGCCAGCGGGTAGCGCACTAAAGCCGGTGGCATTATTCATAGTCTGATCAGAACCGACCGTACCATCATTACCCCAACGACTAACAGACCAACCGTGAGTGGAGGCGAGCGCCTTGGCAATACAATCGGAACCGTGTCCCCAATGATACTGACTCTTACTACCCACGTAGTCAATAAGTTCATCCCATTCGTCATCCGAGGGCACGTGCCAACCATCGGGGCAGATGCCCTGCACGTGGCTCGGATTGTCCCACGAAGATTCACAACGTGTTACCGACCACCAGTCGTACAAAAGTCCGTATGTGTCCTTATTGTCTGAATTGTTGTCAGGATACGTCCATCCAGAAATGGGAGAGCCGTCGGCATAGTGTGTGGCGCGCAGGTTCTCTGCCATCCACACTTGCTTTCCAAGTCTCAAGGCCCTATAGGTATTCCCATCATAATCGGTAACTTCTCCGCAAATCCCATCCTCTCTGCTACCCTTATCATCTAAAAGATACCTGTCTTTCTCGCACTGAACAAACATCAATGACAAAAAAACAACAGAAATCAAACACTTACTGAATTGCATAATCAAACTTCTCATATTACTATTTATTATTTTTCTTTTTAATACGAATAAAATTAACACCAAAATTGAAATTCACTTGTGGCAACACGTTGAAATCGTTGCGGATAAATTCGTGTGATGGATAAAACTCGTCCCAGGTAAAATATCTTCCCACTGTGAAATCGAAGAAGAAATAAACCACATTGAAGACTCCGCCAAGGCGCAGATCGAAATCGAAACCCGGATTCGATTGGCGCCTAATGTCAACTATATAACCGCCTTTATTTTGTTCAAAAAGCACTTTTGAACGTGTACGGTAGTTCAAACCCACCCCCAATAAGAAGTTTTTACTCTGAGGGCCAATGAGGGTTGACAATCCGAAAGAGACCTGACGCAAAGTCTGGAACGTGGTTTTGTAAGAGCCATACACACCTATTGCGAAGTTTTCCTTAAGAGCCAGCGCAACATCTACTCCCACTGAAAGATCAAGAAAATGGAAGCGCTTAACAGGGGAGCCACCCGTTCCGATATTGAAGCTCAGCAATGGAAGACGCAGGTAGCCGAGCGCTGGTTTTGGCTCTTTCACTGGCGGGGGCGGAGTCAATTCGCCCAATGTCCAGCGCACACGCGTCTCAATGCCGCCCGGCACATAGCACACCAGGTCGCGCCACCGAGAGATGAGGTCGTTGGCGATATTCTCAAACTGTCCTTGCAATTGAGAATACTCCCTTACGAGATAGAAATCCTGTTTCCCGTTGGTCGTGGAGGCCACACTCTTGAGAGCCGTATAGAACTTCAAAGTATCTGAAAGGTCGTTGCCCGGCACACAAATCACTTGGCGCGTCAATGGCAGGTTCATCAAACGCATTTTGTCAACCCTGTCGGCAAGGTACAGGTTGTACTCGTCGGCGTTTTTCAGCCCCTTGCGAGCGTTCTTCGAGTGGTTGTCCAAACCATCCGTGAATACAACCATACTGACATTATCGTATTTCGCACATTCGGAGGCCGTCAAATGCTGAACATAGTTTTCAAGAATATCGCAACCCTTGTCCATCGCATAATAAAGGGCCGTGTTATTTTCCAGCTGCAATTCATTATCAATAAAAGCAATCATCTTCTTTTCATTGGCAGCGGTCAGGGGAAGAATGTCAAAAACCGTCTTGTCGGTATTGGAAATATTGTTAAAACCGATGATGCCAATGCAAACGTTCCCGTCAGGACATTTTGAGAGAATGGTGTGGATGAACTGCTTCGCACTGGTCTGCACCTTGCTGAAGTCGTTCTTCAACGAATTGGTGCAGTCTAACACCAGCATTACAAGCATATTCCTCGACTGCTTGTACTGTTCCGAACCCTGAGTGACCTCGCCATCGTATTGCCAAACGCCGGTCAATGTGTCTTGTTTCCAAAATTTCAGCGTGGCGTCAATGCCGCCGGGATAATCGGTTGTGCAATGCGAAAAGGTATAGCCGATTTCCTCGTTTGGCTGCTGCATACCGGTGTGATAGCCAGCAACTTCAGGTTGGAAATGAATTCCTTGGGAGGTCACGCGCTGCAACTTGTACACGAACTCGCCGTTTTTGATTTCTGTTACCAAATAGCCGTCAATGTAATAGCGAGCATTCTCCGGATTTCCCTGAATACTGTTTTGCGCAAATGTGTTTCCCGCACAGAGCCACAGCAAAATCAGACCGAACAATCTCACACCATTACGGATGCAAAACCAGGGGCTTGCATTGTTCACAATTCTTTTTTTCTTCATAAAATATTAATTTAATATGTGTTAAATGTACAATTATCCCAACATTCGGCTTCGCTTTTCTACACAAAATTGCACAAAAAAATCGTGAACTTTGTATTCAATGTGGAGGTTCTCGACTACCTTGTACAACAAATAGAAAGCTCACGATCACTCGTGAGCGTTTCTGCTTTCTTCGTTGCACGTCAGAATTGTCGAGATTCCCACATTTAAAGAAAAGCGAAAAACGCTTTATAAAACAATAAAATAAGCGTTGAAATGCATTCTCATTTCAACGTTGCAAATATACAATATTTTTCGGAATCACTTGAGAAAAAGAAAGCAGCTTATTTAAAGAAAATTGTTTTGTC
>JAZQOJ010000009.1:0-14765 GCA_045627805.1 Bacteroidales bacterium | reverse complement strand
TAATAGGTAACGCCGTCTTTCTGCACAAACAAACGGTACTGATAGTTGGTGCCCGACTGCAACCCCGTAAGATTGTACGAGGCCGGTGTGCCCACATTGGTATAAACGGTGGTATAGTTGGCAGCTGTAGTTTCCTTGTATTCAAAGCCCACAACATCTGCCTCGCCTCCTGGCCATGAGGGTTGCGTTTCGTAAAGACCATTTAGTGTTGCGGATGTGAAATTTAAATTGGTAGCCGCTTTTGTAGTGATGGCAATAATGTCACTCCCAAAGATGGGATAACCGTCATTGACATTGGGCGTGACATCCATTACGAAGACGGTGCTATCTGCATTGAGCAGGATAGGAAATGAGGTGGATTTCATCGCTGCTTCGGTTTTGGATGTACCACCTGCCACGGAGCCACCACAAGTTTCCAAATAGTAGCAGTTGGACACGCTTCCTGTGGTGTTGCCGCGAATGCCACCTAATGTGGCACCATTAAGGATCCCTGTATTATAGCAGTTCTCAATTGCTGATGACACATTATCGATGAGACCAATCAACCCGCCCGCTTGCCGGGTACCAAGTACGGTTTTGCTACTACTACCACCATGACCATTTGCATGTACAGTTCCCCTGTTATAGCTATTGTTGAGTGTAATTATATTTTGGCTGATGCCGACTAAACCACCGGAATATGCATTAATATAGGAAGAAGCAGCCACAGAACTACTGTTGCAATGAGTGGTAGAAGTTATACTAGATTTATTATAACACTTTGTTATAGTCGTCGGGGCTTCAGTACGACCTACCATTCCTCCCGAATAGGAATAACCAGCATAACCATTACGATTATAAGTAGTAGCAAGCACAGTGCCAGTGTTGTAGCAGTTCTCCACTATAGTGTTAGTCACTCTGATACGACCTACAATTCCGCCCGAAAAAGAATAAGCAGAAAAACTAGAAGAAGAAGAATTACTAATAGCAGTTACAGTTCCAGTGTTATAGCAGTTCTCTACGATAGAGTTACTCCCGCTACTCCCTCTAATAATACCTACTATTCCACCCGAATGACTGTTTGAGGCTGCATTAGAGGCTGTATCAGAAGTTGACACAGCACCAAAGTTGTAGCAGTTTGTAATATTAGTGGTCGCATTAATATAACTGACTATTCCGCCCGATGCATAACGAGAAGATACAGTTCCCGTGTTGTAGCAGTTTGCAATATTAGTGGTTGCATTAATATAACCGACTATTCCACCCGAAGAAGCACCAGTAGAAGTAGAAGACACAGATCCCGTGTGGTAACAGTTCTCCACTACGGTGTTACTCCCATTAATATATCCTACAATACCGCCACAATATATTCCTGTAGAAGAGGCAGTGGTCGTTACGCCTAAGTTTCGGCATCGAAATCCGTTTCCCGTAATGCCAAACAACCCCGTATAGTCATAGCTACCCGTAATGGAAAGATTGTCAATAAAGTGGTGATGGCCATCAAATTTTCCGCGAAACAATCGGGTAGTGCTGTTGCCAATGGGCACCCAGGCAATGCTGTTCATATCCAAATTAGAAGTCAATTTAAAATATACTCCTGCGTAGGTGGTCACACCACTGTTCACCATTTCGGCAATCCACGCGAGGTTTTCGGCAGTTTCAATCAGATACGGGTCGGCTTCCGTGCCAGAGCCTTGCGTCCACTGCTCCGCACTACCATCCCATACGTCGGTTTGGGCAAAAATTGTTGCTGGCAAAATCGCCATTGTCATCAAAAAAATGTATGCAATTCTTTTCATAATTATTTGGTATTAAGTTTTTTCAATAATTCTGTTACACCACTTATTGTTAGATTGCACAAGTTTGCTCCCGCTTCTCCCATAAAGCCCTGTGCCACCCCTTCAAGAAGTTTCCCCATTGTTTTATAGGCCTTTGTAGTATACATCTGTTTCTTCAGTTTCGCATACTCCTCTTTAGAATAGATTTCCTCTAACAAATATGGGTAGTCATCCGCATTAATAGCCACAATTTCTGGGCTGAACGAGCCGTCGCAAGCACATCCGTGTTTCTTTAACAAAGAAGAGATATAGGTTTTGAGAAGAACGTCCTCCACTTGGAAGATTATCTTTTTACCATCTTCTCTAATTCTCGCTTGTTTAATCTGTTCCACCACACGTGCTTTCAAGTCGGCTTCATTATTGTTCCCTTTTTTCAAAGCGGCTTCATAACGAAGTCTTTTTACTTTTGTCTCTGGAATACGAAGCAAAATGCTGATTTCGTAGTTGCTTTTCTTTTTGTATTCATCTCTTTCAGTAATCAAATAATTGAAGATAGCCACTTCAAAATCATTCTTGTTCATCGAGCCGAAGCCCCGCTCCAAGTAGGTGTCAATAAACTCATTAAATGTACTCATACTTTTATTTTTAGGTTTACAAAATTATATTCTTTTATATCAGGATGTTAGGTTCTTTTTGGTTCTTTTCCATCAACAGTTTTCGCAGTTCCAAAAAGACATAAAAAAATCGTGGAACTTTTTATTCGCACGGAGGTTCGCCAAAACCTATGTCACAAATAAGAAAGCCCACGATTGCTCGTGAGCGTTTCTGCTTTCTTTCTGTGACAGTTTAGAAAATTTGGCGATTTCCGTGCACAAAGAAAAGCGAAAACGCTTTTATGTCAATATGTTATAGTGTGTTTTTTATCCTGTTGGTCTTTTGTTAAAATTAGTTCTACAATGGGTGGATGGCTTCTGTGTGAATTTTCACAAAAAGCGGTGCAAAATTACGTCGTTTTTCCGAAAATTTCAAATAAAAGTTTCAGGAATTCGTCGATTATCTCGCTGCGCTCGCTTTTCACCTCCTTGCTCGGCAAAGCCCAAAATGAATTTTGTCTTTGCACTCGCTTCGTTCGTCGATTATCTCGCTGCGCTCGCTTTTCTCCTCCTTGCTCGGCAAAGCCCAAAATGAATTTTGTCTTTGCACTCGCTTCGTTCGTCGATTATCTTGCTGCGCTCGCTTTTCTCCTCCTTGCTCGGCAAAGCCCAAAATGAATTTTGTCTTTGCTCTCGCTTCGTTCGTCGACTATCTCGCTGCGCTCGCTTTTCTCCTCCTTGCTCGGCAAAGCCCAAAATGAATTTTGTCTTTGCACTCGCTTCGTTCGTCGATTCAACAATTCAACAATTCAACATCACAGTTCACAGCTCACAGTTCACTAATTATAATACAAGATGAAAGGGGACAATTCCGATACGAAAAAGGGTGTCGCTTGCTTGGCAGGCGACACCCTTCTGGGTTGGCGAAACTTTGTTATTGAATGTTCAGTTTCTGTCGGATGGTGGCCAAATGCTTGTCGGCGCTGGCCTTGATTTGGAGCGCTTCCTCCTCAAGGGCTCGGTCGCCGCAGCCGGCAATCGCTTTCGTCATCTGGTTGAACATCCCTACCTGTTGTTGCAGTTCGCTGTAAAGTTTGCCAATGTTGTCGTCGTATTCGGCTTTCTTGGCCTCTTTCTGTACCTGCTCAAGGTTCGGGTCGCTGTAGATTTCGCGAACGTAGGGCTGGTAGTTGTCAATCATCTGCACCAACTGAGAGGAGTACTGCTCAATGATGGTACGGATTTTGGTGAAGTACGACTTCGCCGTCTTGGCGAGCGGAAGTCCCTGCACACATTCCGGGTCTCCTTCCGCCAACGCAGGTAGGAACTGGTTGTAAATCAAGTCAATATCTTCTTTATGAACTTCTCTCGTCTTTTCGCTTGAGCGGTTGTAGAAGTCAAGCTCGGCCTTGATGTGTGCCGCGATGATGTTGCGCACGTCTTTGGCTTTCTTTGCCAGTTCGGCATCGTTCAACTGGTGCTGCTTGTCGGCCTCGCGGATTTCGTCGTAAAGGTCGGCGACCTCAATCATACGCATAGTGTAGTAGTGATAGAAATTGTTTTTGTATGGCAGCACGTTGTCGGGCAGGAGTTTCTGGAGATGGTCGAGCACGTTTTCGGCGTGTTGCAGTTTCTCGATTCCACCGGTCGCGTTGGAGTCTAACTGCTGGTACTCGTGAATGAGTTGGCGAGCCAGCCCGTTGTGCATTCCCTGAATGGTAAGGCAAACGCGGAGGTTGTCTTCCGGATTGTAAACGCGCGGGTCGTTCAGGCCGCCCCACTGGTACTCGTAGGGAGTGTGGTTTTTGTAGGCCTCCGGATTCTTGAAACGGTCGGGACGGCTGTGGTCGTCGAAAACGTTCATCACGCGGTCGTACAGGATGTCGGTGTCAGCGTTTTTCTTGCGGATCATCGGCACCAGTCGGTAGGCGAAACCCTCGTCTTGCAGGTAGTCGTCCAAACCGAAGAACTCGTCAGTTGTTTTCGCAAAGTAGATGGGACGGTTCCAGTCGTTGGTAGCCAGGATGTCCATCATAATGAGGAAGCTGCGCGAGATGCGGTTGTCCTTCGAGATCCAGTTCATCTCATTGACGATGAATTTCTCGTTTTCGGGCTTCACGGTTCCCGTTTTCAGCACTTTTTCTTTGTCAACCTTGATGCTGAAACGGTTGCTGATGTCTTGGCCGAGGTAAGCGTAGTAGCGGTTCACCATACGGTTGTCGCCGCTGATGCGTGGCTGTCCGTCGAGGTCGGGTTTCTTGATGATTTCCATCACGGCCTTGATGTCCATTGCGGGATCGCTCCCGGTGGCTTGGCGCAGGTAAACCTCGTTGCGGCTGCCGTCGCGGTACTGTTCCCACGACATCGAGATGGGCAGCGGTTCGGAGTCGTAGGCCTTTCGTTTCATCTGGTCAACGTACCAGCCGGCGTTGAGCAAGCTGAGGTTGCAGACGCGCACGTCGGTGCGGTATCCTTCCACTTCCTGTGCGTACCACAAAGGGAAGGTGTCGTTGTCGCCCATCGTGAAGATGATGGCGTTGGGCTCGCACGAGTCGAGGTACGCCTTTGCCGTGGCCAGGGCGGTGTAACGGTTGGCGCGGTTGTGGTCGTCCCAGTTCTGGTTGGCCATAATGCCGGGCACGAGGCCGACGCAGATGAGCGTGATGAGCACGGGCGCAGCAACCTGTACCGCTTTGCTCTTCATTTTTTCAAAGAAAGAATAGAGAGCGTAAACGCCAAAGCCGATCCAGATGGAGAAGGCGTAGAACGAGGCCGCAAACGCATAGTCGCGCTCACGCGGCTGATAGGCGTACATATTGAGGTAGAAGCCGATGGCCAGACCGGTCATAATGAAAAGCAGGAACACGATGAAAGAGTTCTGCGTGTCGCGGGTGGTGTAGAAGATGGCTCCGATAAGCCCCAGGATGAGCGGAAGCAGGTAGTACTTGTTGGTGCCCTTGCTCGCCATTGAGGCCACTCCGTCGGGCTGGTCGCCGAGGAAAGCGCGGTCGATGGCGGGAATGCCGGTGATCCAGTTGCCTTCCAGCTCGCCGCCCGTGCCCTGGAAGTCGTTCTGGCGGCCCGAGAAGTTCCACATAAAGTAACGGAAATACATATAGTAGAACTGGTAACGGTGCATAAAGGTGATGTTCTCTTCGTAAGTGGGTATCTTCGTGGAGTTCACCATCCGGTTCGCCTTCTCCGGAGAGTCGGAGTAAATCCAGTCGGCGTAGTTGCGCTTGTGCTTCGGGTCCGGACTGTAAAGGCGGGGCATAAAGCGTTTCTGGTCGCCTTTGTACTGAGGATCCAGATGACGTTCGGTTTCAATGTATCTTCCTGATTCATTGTCTCTTGCATAAACGGCATCGCCTTCTTTGTATTCGTAAGGCAGCGAGTTGCAGGTGGCTCCGTAGAGGAAGGGAGTTTCGCCGTACTGCTCGCGGTTGAGGTAGGCGAGGAGCGACACGGCATCTTCCGGATTGTTCTCGTCAATGGTGGGGTTCGCATTGGAACGGATGACGAGAATGAAGAAGGTGGAATAGCCGATGAGCAGGAAAAGGAAGCTGTAGGTAGTGGCTAACAGCAGCGATTTCTGACGTTTGTAGCCGAAATACAGCCCTAAGAAAATGATGGCCGCCAGAATGAGGAAGAAGATGATGCTTCCGCTGTGGAACGGCAGATGGAAACTGTTGACAAAGAAAATCTCGAACTTGCCAGCGAGGTTGACGATCATCGGGATGATGCCCCAAAGGATGACGCCGACGAGCACGAATCCTCCGCAGATGGAGAGAAACACGCCCCATTCGGCCTTCGAGCCGAACACGCCTCTCTTGTAGCACATCACGGTAAGAGGAAGGGTGATGAGAAGCCAGATGGCGAACATCGCCCAGGTGGGACAGAAGAATCCCGCCACAAACGAGATGATGGCCATCGACAGGGCAACGCCCCAGCCAGTTGCCTGCTTCGAGAGCTTGAAATAAACGATGAGAACAACGGCCGGAATGGTCAGCAAGTTCAACAAGTGAACTCCAATGGAAAGTCCTATCAGATAAGCAATTAAGATAATCCATCGGTTCGGATTGACATTCGCTTTGGGATCATCGTACTCGAAATCCCATTTCAGAATGCACCAGAAGACGAGGGCTGTGAAGAACGATGACAGCGCATATACTTCGCCTTCCACCGCCGAGAACCAGAAGGTGTCGGTGAAGGTGTAAGTGAGACCGCCCACGAGAGCGGAACCGAAAACGGCAATCGCCTTTCCCGTCGTCATCTCGCCCGTCTTGGCCACCAGCTTGCGCCCCAGCATCGTGATTGTCCAGAACAGGAACATAATGGTCAGCCCGCTCGCAAGGGCGGAGAGACAGTTGGCGCAGAAGGCGATCTTGGTGACGTCGCCGCCGGCAAACATCGTGAACACGCGCGTGAGAAGCTGGAAGGTGGGTGCTCCAGGCGGATGCCCCACTAAGAGTTTGTAGCCAGTGGAGATGTACTCACCGCAATCCCACCAAGATGCAGTCGGCTCCGCCGTCATAACATAGACAGCACACGCAAAGATGCCGATGAGCCAACCCAAAATGTTGTTGATTAACTTGTAATTTTTAGTCATTACGGTTGCTTTTTTAAGTATTGTGATAATTTATGATTTTATTTGTATTTTATAATCTATTGTGAATTAATAATTTACGAAGTTGACGCGCTAATTGCATCAATCTGCAAATTTATAAAAAAATAAAGATAAGTCTGCCGTGAAAATGTGTGAATATTTTCGTTTTATTTGTCGTATATTTGCGCCCTGTTTTTTAATTTGAAAAATGATGAAATTCAAATGTTTAGGTCTCGTGCTCTGCTGTTTGATGGTGGCGCTTTGCATCTCTTGCAGCAAGGATTTCGATTCCAATGCCGATTATAAAGATGCTACCATCGTTTATGCTGTGCTAAATGGCGATGAATCAACACATTATGTAAAAATTTACAAAGGATTTCTCACTTCCGGCGATGCCGAAGTGGCCGCTCAGGTTTACGATAGTTTGTACTATCGCGACGAGTTGACCGTGACGATGGAGGAATATGTGAACGGGCATCTTTCCGCGTCGTGGCCGCTCGACACGATTACCGAAATCCCGGTCGAGGAGGGCGATTTCGCTTCTCCCAAACAGAAAGTCTATGCGTTCTCGCGCACGCTGAACCCCGAGGCGGAATACAAAATCGTGATCGTGAACAACGAAACCGGCCGCACCATTACGGCGCGCACTCGCATCGTTGGCGAATTTATGATCAATTCACCGAGTGCCCGACTGCTCAACATTGCCAACGCCACGCCCAACCCGTTCAAGGTGTCGGCGGCTGCCAATGCCGTTTCTTACGAGATTTTCCAGAATTTTTACTATATCGAACGCAACAAAACCACTCACGAGGAGGTGGTGAAGTGTGTCCGCCGTCGTGTGAACAACGCGCCCATCAGCGGACTCTCCACGAAGTACACCCCTTCGCAGCTCTATACCGCCATCGCCGCCAACGTGAAGCCCGACCCGACGGTTGACCGTTATATTTCCGTCGATTCCTGCGTGAAGTTCGAAGTGTGGGCCGTCAACGAGCCCGTCGCCTACTATGTGCAGTCGATGCAGACAACCGGCAGCGTGGTGATGGACAGGCAGGTTTACACCAACATTGAGGCGGAAGACGGACTGGTGCGCGGCGTTTTCGGCTCTCGCGCTTCCGCCGTTTCCTGGCACGGATTCTCACCCACCGCGCAAGACGAACTGGTGCGCGGCTCGGTCACCGGGAAACTCGGCTTCCACTACGCACACGAGTATCTTGAGCTTGACGACTGATTTATACGAGATCGAAATCCAGTTGCCGCTTTTGTAAGTCAACGGCCACCACTTTCACTTTGAGCTCGTCGCCGAAACGGTAGCTCTTTCCGTGGTGCAGTCCCACCAACGCATAGTTCTCTTCGTCGATGTAATAGAAGTCGTCGTTGAATTTGCGCATTGTGATCAGACCTTCGCATTTTGATTCCTTGAGTTCGGCGAAGACGCCCCACTTGCACACGCCGCTCACCGTTGCATCGAACACTTGTCCGATCTGGTCGGCCATATACTCGGCCTGCTTGTACTTGACGGAGGTGCGTTCTGCTTCGGTGGCTTTCTGCTCCATCTGAGAGCAGTGCTGGCAGTATTCCTCGTACTCCGCGGCGTTGACTGACGGCTCTCGAAGGAGGAATCCGTCGAGCAAGCGGTGAACCATCAGGTCGGGATAACGGCGGATGGGCGAGGTGAACTGCGCATAGTAGGGGAACGCAAGTCCGTAGTGCCCAATGTTTTCGGTGGAATAGACCGCGCGCGCCATCGTGCGGATCGACAGCTTGCTGAGCATATCGTACTCTTTAGTGCCTTTCGCTTGCGCAAACATCTCGTTGAAGGAACCCGATAGCGCTTTCGCCGTTCCGGTCTTCAATTCGTATCCCAATTTTTTCACAAAAGTCTTGAAAGTCTGAATCTTCTCGTCCAGCGGTTTGTCGTGGATTCGATAAACGAAGGTGTGGGGCTCTTTGTTGTGCGCGGTTTTCTTGCCCACCTTTTCTGCCACACGCTTGTTGGTGAGCAGCATAAATTCCTCAATCATAAAGTTGGCTTCGGTGGAGACTTTGAGGTAAACGCCGATGGGTTTCGCATTCTCGTCGAGTTTGAACTTCACCTCTTCGGTCTCGAAGTTGATGGCGTTGTTGTCGAAACGTTTCTTGCGGAGGATTTGTGCTAACTTGTTGATTGCGAGAATTTCAGTGGCGAGTTTTCCTTCGCCCGTGTCAATGGTATTCTGCACTTCTTCGTAGGCGAAGCGCTCGTCGGAGTTGATGATGGTGTGTCCGAACCATTCCTTCACCACTTTGGCGTCGTCGTCGAGGTCGAAGACCGCGCTGAAGCAGAGTTTGTCTTCGTGCGGGCGCAGCGAGCAGAGGTTGTTGGAAAGGATTTCCGGGAGCATCGGGATGGTGCGGTCAACGAGATAGACGGAGGTGCCGCGCTCGTAGGCCTCCTTGTCGATGAGCGATCCCGGCTTTACATAGTAGGAGACGTCGGCGATGTGAACGCCAACGCGGTGCAAGCCATTGGGCAGCCGCTCATAAGAGAGCGCGTCGTCGAAGTCTTTTGCGTCGGCGGGGTCAATGGTGAAGGTCGTGATGTTGCGGAAGTCCTTTCTCTTTTTGATCTCGCTTTGCGGAATTTCAGCGGAGATTTCGCACGCTTCGGCCTCCACCTCTTTCGGGAAGGAGAGCGGGAAGTCGTTCTCGGCCAGTATCGACTGCATTTCCACGTTGTTGTCGCCGGGCTTGCCCAGCACCTCGGTCACCTCGCCAATGGGGTTCTTGCTGCCGGGTGTCCAGTCCACGATTTTCACCACCACTTTGTAGCCGTCTTTCGCTTTTCTGAGCAGCCGTCCGGGAATAAGGATGTCGCGGTGGTAGCTGGCACTGTCGGGAAGGAAGAAGGCGATTCCCTTGTCAATCTTGATGATGCCGACAAGTTGTTTCTGGCTTCTTTCCAGCACTTCCACCACTTGCCCCTCTGGCCTTTTGTCAGCTCTCGGTGGAAAGACCAGCACCTTCACCAGGTCGTTGTGCAGCGCATTGCTCATATTGCGCTCCGCTATGAAAATGTCCTCGTCGTCTCCGTCTTGTCGCACGAAAGCCGCGCCACTGTACTTCACCTCCAGTCGGCCCGTGACAAAATTCTGGCCTGTTGTCTCTTTGGTGAGAAATTTCTTGTTGAGCCGGTATTTGCCTCTTCCTGCTTTCAATAAGATTTTGGCATTCAGTAACTTATCAATGATGCGGAGCACTTCCTCCCGGCCTTCCTTGTCGAACACGTTGACTTTTGCAGCAATCTGCTTGTAGTTGTATTTGTCGTTTTTGCTTGTTGAGAGTGCGCTAATAATCTTGCTTTCAATCGTCTGCATATTTCTTGCTAAAAATTTTTTATAATGATGATGGTAAATTCTTTTTTATAACACTTGAAAACGTGTAAAAGTTCATTTTCGCATAAAAAAGTGAGAAATTATCACTTTCCGTCTTGTATTTAAATGACTTACTACTTTTCAAGTTTGGCTTTGCACTCACTCATTCGTCAGTTAAGAAGCTGCGCTTCTTTTCTTCCTTTTCGTTCGGCAAAGCTCAAACAAGTTTGGCTTTGCACTCACTCATTCGTCAGTTTTCGAATAATTTCAGGCAAAAAGTCCAAAGTCCCAAGTCCTAAGTCAGTTATAATTATTCTGTTGCGAAATTTGAATTTTTTAATGCTTCATTTTCAATTAAAATCGTATCTTTGTAAATTGAAAACAAAAAGATAAAATTGCTGATTCCCAGTGATTTAAAATTAAAAAATCATTATGGACAAAATTATTATTTTAGATTTCGGCTCGCAGTACACCCAGCTGATTGCGCGCCGCGTGCGTGAGATGCACATTTACAGCGAGATTCTTCCGTACAACAAGTTCCCTTCTAACACCGATGGCGTGCGGGGCGTGATTCTGTCGGGAAGCCCGTTTTCCGTGAACCAGCCCGACGCTTTCCGTCCCGACTTGACGGCGATTCGTGGAAAGTTTCCGTTGTTGGGAATCTGCTACGGCGCGCAGTACTTGGCCGCCACTTCCGGCGGACGAGTGGGGAGCAGTGCCACCCGCGAGTACGGCCGTGCCCGCTTGTCGCACGTTGAGAGCGGCGATCCGCTGATGGACGGCGTCCGCGTGCAGTCGCAGGTGTGGATGTCGCACGGAGACACCATTCAGGAAATCCCTTCCCATTTTCATATCATCGCCAGCACCCACGATGTGCCTGTGGCTGCTTATCGTATTGATAATGAGCCGACTTGGGCGGTCCAGTTCCATCCGGAAGTCTTCCATTCGGAAGACGGAAGTGTGTTGCTGCGTAATTTCGCGGTCGGCATTTGCGGCTGCGCCACCGACTGGACTCCCGACTCGTTTATTGAGGCCACAGTGGACGAACTGCGTCAGCAGCTGGGCCGCGACGAGGTGGTCTTGGGACTTTCCGGCGGCGTGGATTCCACCGTTGCCGCTATGTTGCTGCACAGGGCCATTGGAACGCAACTTCATTGCATTTTTGTGGATAATGGATTGTTGCGATATAATGAGTTTCAATCCGTTTTGGAACATTATAAATTACTGGGATTGAATGTGTTGGGCGTTGACGCGTCGCAGCGTTTCTATGATGCGTTGCGCGGCGAGACCGACCCGGAGAAAAAACGCAAAATCATCGGCAAGGGTTTCGTGGAGGTTTTTGAGGAGGAAGCCAAGAAAATGCACAATGTGAAATGGCTGGCGCAGGGTACGATTTATCCGGATCGCATTGAGTCGTTGTCGATTACGGGAATGGTCATCAAGTCGCACCACAATGTGGGCGGACTGCCCGAAAGGATGAAGATGCGGGTGGTGGAGCCGCTGAAACTGCTGTTCAAGGACGAAGTGCGCGAAGTGGGCCGCAAGCTCGGAATCCCTGAATCGTTCATTGCGCGGCATCCTTTCCCGGGCCCCGGGCTGGGCGTGCGCATTTTGGGTGACATCACCCCTGAAAAAGTGCGCATCTTGCAAGAAGCCGACCACATTTTCATTGAAGGGCTGAAAAACAACGGGCTTTACGATAAAGTGTGGCAGGCGGGCGTGATTCTGCTGCCCGTTCAGTCGGTGGGCGTGATGGGCGACGAGCGTACCTATGAGCGGGCGGTCGCCTTGCGCGCGGTGTGCTCTACCGACGGAATGACGGCCGACTGGGCCGACCTGCCCAACGATTTTCTGCGCGCCGTTTCCAACGAGATTATCAACAAGGTGAAGGGAATCAACCGAGTGGTTTACGACATCAGCTCTAAGCCGCCCGCGACCATCGAGTGGGAGTGATTTTGGGTGAATGGGATTGCTCGGTTAAACGGTTAAAATCGGTTGAGCGGTTAATTGGATTAATAGACGAAAGGGTTAATGGGCGAATGGACGAAGGTGTGTGTTTTTTTGTGAGGAAATGAATTATTATTAAATTGAAAATCAATATTTTATGATAACAATATCGCACGCGAACGAGAACAATCTGAAGAATGTGTCTTTGCAGATTCCGAAACGGAAAATCACGGTTTTCACGGGTGTTTCGGGTTCGGGAAAATCCTCTTTGTGCTTGGATACTATTGCGGCAGAAAGCCGGCGTGAACTGAACGAGACTTTTCCCACCTTTATTCAGCAGTATCTTCCCAAGTATGGTCGTCCAGATGTGGAACGCATTGAGAATATGCCTGTTACAATTGTGATTGACCAGAAGAAACCGGCAGCCAACAACCGCTCAACGGTGGGAACCTACACCGACATTTACGCGTTGCTGCGACTGCTTTTTTCGCGTGTGGGAAAACCGTTCGTGGGATATTCCGACACATTCTCGTTCAACCATCCGTCGGGAAGTTGTCCGCGCTGCGATGGCTTGGGCACCGTCACCGAACTCGACATCCACAAGCTGGTGGACTTCAACAAGTGCTTGAACGACGAGGATGTGATTCATTTTCCGACTTTTACCACGGGCGCCTGGCGCTGGAAACGCTATGCTTACAGCGGGCTTTTTGATTTGGACAAGAAAATCAAGGATTACAGCAAGGAAGAACTGGACCTGTTCCTTTATTCGCCGCAAATCCGCTTGAAGAATCCGCCCGCGAACTGGCCGAAATCAGCGAAGTTTGAAGGAATGTTCCCTCGGATGTACCGCAGCATCATCACCACCAAGGAGGGCAAGCGCCAGCAGAAGGTTCTCGACCAGATGGTGAGCACTTTCGAGTGCCCTGAGTGCCACGGAATGCGTGTGAACGAGCGTGTGCGCAGTTGCAAAATCAATAGATGCAACATCGCCGACGTGGTGGAAATGCCCATCTCGGAGGCGGTGCGTTTCATCGCGCGGATTGACGAACCGCTGGCCGCCGACCTGAAGCGCGAATTGGTGAAACGTTTGCAGGCGCTTTGCGACATCGGGCTCGGCTATTTGTCGCTGAGCCGTGGCACGGGAACGCTGTCGGGTGGAGAGGCGCAGCGAATCAAGATTGCCAAATACATCAACTCGCCGCTCACTGATATGGCTTACGTGCTTGACGAGCCCAGCGTCGGCTTGCATCCGCAAGACATCAGCCGCTTGAAAAAGTCGTTGCAGCACTTGCGCGATCACGGCAACACTCTGCTGATTGTGGAACATCACCGCGAAATCATCGCGATGGCGGAGCACATCGTGGATATGGGGCCTGAGGCGGGCAGCCGTGGCGGCGAGATTATGTTCCAGGGCACTTATCAGGAACTACTGCAATCGGACACCATCACGGGGCGTATGTTGCGCAGTCATAGTGAGTTGAAGACTTCCGTGCGTCAGCCGAAGGAATTCCTTTCCATTGAGAATGCCACCCTGCACAATTTGAAGAATCTTTCGGTGAAAGTGCCTCTCGGCGTGCTGACAGTGGTGGCGGGCGTGGCTGGCTCTGGAAAAAGTTCGCTGATGGAAGTATTTCAAAATCAATGTGATAGGGAAACGATTTTTATTGGACAGAAAAATATTGGCATCAATTTGCGGTCAACGCCGGCCACCTATCTCGACATCTCCGACACCATCCGCAAACTGTTTGCGCAGGCCAACCACACCACGGTACAACACTTCTCTTTCAATTCGAAGGGCGCTTGCCCGGCTTGCGGAGGCAAGGGCGTCATCGTCTCCGATATGGCTTTTATGGAGTCGATTGAAACGGTGTGCGACGTGTGTCACGGAACCCGTTACAATCAGGAGGTTTTGAATTACCATTACAAAGGAAAAAATATTGCGGAGGTGATGGATCTGTCGGTGGAAGAGGCGATTGCGTTTTTTGAAGGGCAGCCGTTCCAACCGCAACTGCAAGCGTTGGAGAAGGTGGGATTGGGCTATTTGCATCTGAACCAGGCGATGACGACGCTGTCGGGCGGCGAGTTGCAACGCGTGAAGCTGGCATCGTACCTGCATCGTCGTGGCGAGATTTTCATCATTGACGAGCCGACCGATGGACTGCACCTGGACGATGTGCGGAAATTGCTGACACTTTTCAATGAAATGACCGACGCGGGCAACACGATGATCCTGATCGAACACAGCATTGACGTGATCAAGCAGGCCGATTACATCATAGAGCTGGGACCCGAGGGAGGTGCGGCCGGCGGTGAGCTGCTTTTTGCGGGAACACCTGCCGAAATATTGTCCTGCGAGCGGAGTGTGACACGCCCCTATATTAAAAATTAGTCGTATATTTGCCGCCTTAATCTTAAGGTATGAAAATGACGACATTGCGGTATGTTATCACACTGATACTAAGTGTTTTATCTATATTTTCATTTGCGCAAAACGCCACCGTTCGCGGTTTCG
>JAZQOJ010000008.1:0-37423 GCA_045627805.1 Bacteroidales bacterium | reverse complement strand
ACAATTCGAGACTTGCGATGTGCTGAGTGGATATCCCGCAGTGCGGATAATTCCCATTATGATGCGAACATCTCGCTCCAATCATTGTGATATTTACAAGATTAAAGGGGATAATTCCGAAAACGAAAAAACGGCGAACATTCCTGCTCGCCGTTTTTTGCGGATTATCAATAAGATAACCTTGATTTTCTAACTGAATTCCGATTAGTATTCGTCTTCGTGGAAGCGGTTATAAGTAGTTGAAAATTAGTTATTTTACAGTTTGGACGAGCATTTGTGCCGTTTTATTTTGCGGTAAAATGGCGTAAAATGAAGATGAATAACAATCTTTGTTAATCTGTATAGTCTAAATCGGTTCCTTTATTCGCAAGATAATCTTCAACAGAATTATGAACCCGTTTGTTTGAATAATCCCATACACCTGCCATATCACCTGTCATATACATTATCGTTGGATTTTGGGTCTCTGGATATTTGAACAATTGATATTTCCAATACCCAAGTTGCTTGTGCATATCTGTTAATGCTGAAGCAATTTCTTCTCTTGACAAGTCACCCGTGTATGACAAATTAATGTATGTACCTGGATTTTGTTTTATAATATCAAAAACTATTCCATTGGCAGTAATACCTCCTGATGAATTTTTTGCCAAATCACGTTCTTTCATTTTCCCATTATAAACTTTTTGTTCGCCTGTTTCTGCCTTTTCAACAGTTAATACTCCATAGTCCCAATTCCCAATATTATTACAATCGCCTCCGAAATATTGAACGTAAATTTTATATGCATAATCTTTTCTGCTCCCATCTGCATCGCTTGAGAACATTTGTCTGACCTCATAGCGATTTTTAACTAAACTCATTTCTTCACCTCGTATATCATCATCCTTAAATATGCACGTGCCTCCAACATTTTGCTCAACAAATTTTTGTGCGAAATATGCTGCTTTTTCAAAAGATACTTCGTCATTCTTGAGTGTGTTTTCTAACTTGTTTTCATTTGATTGGTGACTACTGCATCCGCAAAAACAAAGTGCGATTGCAAGAAAAAATAATGTTTTTTTCATAATAAATATTTTTGTTAAACTGTGTGCAAAAATACAAAAAATTACAATGTAAATGCCTTCTTGACTTTGTTTTGCAACTGATTGTTTACGTACGTGTAATCTTGCCCATACTGCCTACGGACTTTGCCTGCTTTTTCGTCCCAATCGGCGACTTTGGCTAGTACCCTGTCTGGCGGGTCACTTTGTCGCTATGCCAATTGTATTGGATAAAGATTGGGTAGGATTTGTCTTCATCAATCTTTTTCGGTGAGTGCAACACTAATGTTGCGGTCGGAAATAATCGTGCTTTTCTTCCCATTATTTTTAATGTTAGTTAGTATTAGGAGGACAAATTTTTAGTACCTCGTTTATAACCTTTAATAATAAAAAAATGTTCAAAAATTACACTTTTATGCCATTTTATTTTGATTTTTTTTGCGCTAAAACGAAAAGCGGCGAACATTTCTGCTTGCCGCTTTTTCTTGATTATCAATGTGATAACCTTGATTCTCTAACTAAATCTCGATTAGTATTCGTCTTCGTGGAAGAAGAAGTCTTCCGTTGTCGGATAGTCGGGCCAGATGTCCTCAATGGAATCGTAAACCTCGCCCTCGTCTTCAATCTCGTTGAGGTTCTCGATCACTTCCATCGGCGCGCCCGAACGCGTTGCAAAATCAATCAGTTCGTCTTTCGTTGCCGGCCACGGCGCATCCTCCAATTTTGAGGCTAATTCTAATGTCCAATACATAACGTTAAATTTGACTTATTTTACCCTGAATTTTTGAGCGGCAAAAATACACTTTTTTTAATAGGTACGTATGGCCTTGTGAAAATTTTATTTTACTGATTTCCAATAGGTTTCACGAATGTTTTCAATTTGGTGCATTTTTCTGGCCAAAATAAAGAAAAAATCGGAGAGCCGATTCACATACTTTTTCACCTCTGTGTATGCGCCGTTTTCTGCCGCGCCGTTAACCTCCGTTTTGCAAATCGCGCGCTCCGCCCGGCGGCATACCGTGCGCACCCACTGCACCACTGCGATTGACCGCGAGCCGCACGGCAGAATGAATCCATCCTGCTTCGGGAAGCCCGCCGCCCACTCGTCAATCTGTCGTTCCCACGCCTCCGTCCACGCCGCCAACGGCACGGCACCCCAGTATTTTTCCCAGTCGGCCGGCTCCGTCGCCAGCATCCCGCCAACGGTGAACAACTGGTTGATAATGCGCAGCATCGACTCCTCCGCCTCCGCCTTCGCGCGTTCCTGCCCCGGCGCCGCCTCCGCCGCTCTGAGCTCCTCCAACGCCATCCCCGCCGCCGCGTTCAGCTCGTCAATCGTGCCGTACGCGTCCAGCAAGTCAGAACTTTTCTCAATGCGCTTGCCCCCTACCAAAGAAGTGCTCCCGCCATCTCCCGTTTTTGTATAAATCTTCATTGTATGTTGAGTTGTTTAATTGTTGAGCTGTTGAGTTGTTTAGTTGTTTAGCTGTTTAGTTGTTTAGCTGTTTAATTGTTGAGTTGTTTAATTGTTGAGCTGTTTAATTGTTGAGCTGTTGATTCCGTTTAACCGAACAATCCCATCGAAAATTGCTCATTGAAAATTGCTCATTGAAAATTGCTCATTGCTCATTACTCATTACTCATTGAAAATTGCTCATTGTAAATTGTTCATTGAAAATTGTTCATTGCTCATTGCTCATTGCTCATTGAAAATTGCTCATTGCCCATTCTGGTTTAGCTGTCTCAAGTTTCATTTTGGTTTCCCGAAATCGGGATTTGTGAGAAAATGGTCATCCGTCAAGGTAAACAGAAATGCTTTCAAATCAGAAAGTTGCGAAGGTGTCAAACAGGCGCCGCCGTCGCCGATTTTGTGCATCAGCGGGCTGACATACGGCGAGTTTTGCAGGCCGCAGTTGTAAAATTCCAGCACCTCGTCGAGGGTGTTGAATCGGCCGTCGTGCATATAGGGGGCGGTTACCGTGATGTTGCGCAGTGAGGGGGCTCGGAAAGCGCCGCGGTCGTAAGGATCGCCCGTCACGGTAAAGCGGTCGCCCGGATCGTTCGGATTCGCATCTAAGGCATTGTTGTAGAATAAGTTGGTGGTAAAGAGCGGAGTTCCTGCGCTGCCGTGGCAGTGGAAACAGTCGGCTCCTTCTTCCGTGGTGAACAGCACGTAGCCGCGCCATTCCGCATCGGAGAGTTGTGTTTCGCCGCGGAGGTATTGGTCGAACTTGGAGTCTGCACTGATGAGCGTTCGCAGGAATTGTGCTACGGCTTTCGCTACACGGTCAATTGTGATGTCTTCGTCACCAAATGCCTTGAAAAACAGTTCCTTGTATTCATCATCTTTTGATAATGTGGCCACTACTTTGTCGGGTTGGGCGTTCAACTCGTCGGCTGCGGTGATGGCCATTTTCACGATGTCTTCCAAGTTGCGGGCGGTCGCGTTTTCGTTGCCGTTATGCACCGCACCGTTCCAGAAATAGCCCTCGTTGTTGAACACCAGGTTGCAGAGCGGCATTGCGTTGTGGCGGGTGCTCTCGCCCGTTACACCCCCTCCCTTCCCGCCGCGGAGGTGTGGGTTTTGCGGTCCCAGGTCGAAGCCGGCCGACTGCACGTGGCAGCTGGCGCAGCACATCGCCGAGTCGCTGTCGGAACCGACGTAGCCGCGGATTCGCGTATCGTAAAACAGTTTCCGTCCCAAGGCGACTCCCTCTTCTGTGAGCGGATTGTCGGAAGGAATGTTGACGGCTGTGGGAAAATAGCGTGGAATCACGAGGTCGTACGGCGTGGTGGCGTGAGGCGTTTCCTTGGGCTCGCACGCCGAAAGAAGCCCCGCCAGCAAGGGCAGCCACACGAGAATCGTACCGATGAAAAAATATTGACGCATTGGCTCGGATTGAAAATCGGTGCAAAAATACAAAAAATGGACGAAAGGGTGAATGGGTTAATGGGTTAATGGACTTGAGACTTTTCCTGCTTATCTCAACAACTCAGATCACAATTCACAGATCACAGTTCACTAATCAACAATTCAACAAATCAACAGTTCAACAGCTCACAGTTCACAGTTCACAGTTCACAGTTCACAGTTCACAGTTCACAGCTCACAGTTCACAGTTCAACAAATCAACAATTCAGCAAATCAACGATTCAACAATTCAACAAATAATTGTATCTTTGCCGCAAATTATTTTACTAACTAAAAATTTTAAACAATGAAAAAGTATTTTGCTGAATTAATTGGAACGATGGTTCTCGTTCTGATGGGTTGCGGTTCCGCTGCATTGGCTGGCGGTACTATCGGTTGGCTGGGTGTTTCCCTGGCTTTCGGTCTTTCTGTCTTGGCAATGGTTTACGCCATCGGACCCGTTTCGGGCTGCCACATCAATCCCGCCATCACTTTCGCAATGTGGATCAATAAGAAAATCTCTGGGAAAGATGCCGCTATGTACGTTCTTTTCCAATTGATTGGTGGTTTCATCGGTGCTGGCATTCTTGCTCTCATCGCTGGCCACGCCGACGGCTTGGCAGTGAACGCCGTTGACCCCTACGGAATGGGCTTCACCCTTACCGCAGCTGTTGTTTGCGAAGTCGTTATGACCTTCATCTTCTTGATGGTGATTTTCGGTGCTACCGACGACAAAGCCCCTGCTGGCTTCGCTGGTATCGCGATTGGTCTTTCATTGGCCCTCATTCACCTCGTGTCGATTCCGGTTACCAATACTTCCGTCAATCCGGCTCGTTCTATCGCGGTTGCCGTTCTCGACTGCAACGCCAATGCCGGTCTGACCGACCTGTGGGTATTCATCCTGGCTCCTCTCGTTGGTGCTGGCTTGGCCGCACTTTGCTGGAGAGCTATCAAAGCTGAATAATATTCTTTGCGCAGAGGTCGCTTGTCGGCCTCTGCTTTTTTATTTGAAATTGCAAAAATGGAGAAAGAGAACGTGAATATTCTTTGCCTTGACACCGCCACCGAAGTGTGTACGGTTGCGCTGGCCCGTAATGGAGAACTGCTGGCGATGCGTGAAAACGCCGACGGGCAGTCGCACGCGAAGACTTTGTTGCCCTATATCGACGAGGTTTTGAAAGAGGCGCGCATACAGCCCTCTGGCTTGAGCGCGGTAGCGGTGGGAATGGGCCCCGGCTCGTACACGGGTTTGCGCATTGGCGCGTCAACCGCGAAAGGATTGTGCTATTCGTTGGGGATTCCGTTGATGGCAGTTTCAACTTTGCAAATCATTGCGGCGGGTGCGGCTCAACAGTCTGGCGGCTTCAGTGGCGTGTTCTGTCCTTTGCTCGATGCTCGCCGAATGGAGGTTTTTACCGCTGTTTACAATGCTGGTTTGCAGGAAGTTGAGTCAGTGTCGGCTCAAATCGTCGGGGAAGAAACTTTTGCCCGGCTGCTGGCTGAGAACGAAGTGATTTTCTGCGGAAACGGAATGGAGAAATGCCGCTCGCTGCTGTCGGCTTCTCCGCACGCTCATTTCTGCTCGGAAACGCTTTCGGCCCAAAATATGATACCTCTCGCGTATCAACAATTTGAAAAACAACAATTTGTGGATGTCGCATATTTCGAACCGCTTTACGGGAAAGAATATGTGGCCGCCAAACCCCACGTGAAGGGCTTGCGTTAAATGAACGAAAAAAAGAAAACCAACATCATTGTCCTGACCGACTTTTCCGAATATGGGATGTCGGCTTGTCGGCACGCAGCATCGTTGGCATCGTTTTTTCAGTCTTCCCTTACCATTGTTTATCATTTTTCTTTTCAAAGAAAGACGCCCGCGCCCGTGCCTACCGATGCATTCCGGCAGTGGGTTGCGGAGACTTCCCGTCATTTGGAAGTCAATGTGATGGATTATTTCTATCACCCTCATCATTTGCATCATTTTGCCGACCGGAAGAACACCATTATGTACGTGATAGCGGTAGGGCGCAGGGGAGGAGACACCTTTTTCACGCCGCGCCGGGCGATGCGGTTCATTCAGCCCTCGCGGCTTCCCGTGCTCACGGTGGGCAAGGAACCTCCGCGCGACGAACGCTGGCAGAACGTGCTGCTGGCCGTTGATCCCGACCGTCAGGCGAAGGAAAAGGCCTTGTGGGCTGGCTATTTCAGCCGTTTCGGCGGCGCCACCGTGCGATTGTTGCACGCCACCTATCGTGAGCAGCTGCTCGCCGATAAGTTGGAGGATGGCTTGGAATTTATTGATAAGTTGTACAAGAATCTGGAAATCAATTGCGTGAAATGCGAAGTGCCGCCCCGCACCGACGATTTGGAGGCGTATGCCATCGCGCACGCCCGCGACTATCAGGGGGCGCTGTTGGTGGCGATGACAACCAAGTACCGCACCTGGGTGGACGTGCTTTTCGGCACGCGCGAGCAGCAGTGGGTCGCCAACCGCGAGCAATTGCCCGTGCTCTGCATCAACGAGCGCGACGACCTCTATGTGCTCTGCACCTGACCCGGTGGTGTGAGAATGCGGCGGCTTTCAAGAAGTCAGGGCGGAAATCGGCAGGTTTTCCGCTTTTTTTTCGCCTTGATTCGCGTTTATTCCGCCCGCGAAAATTATTTTTGTCAAACTGCCACTATATGTATAATATTTATTAACTTTGCAGCGATTTTCAAGAAATTGAACACCATAATTTATTCATAAACAAAAACAAGGTAACTATGGAAAAAATCAAATCATTAGCGGACTTGAAGAAGAAAAGAGAAGAGCTTCAATCCTCCTTACAGTTGCGCGAAATGGGCGACAACGTTGACAATATGATTCAAGTCAAGGTTGCAATGGCCACTTGTGGTATCGCTTCTGGTGCAAAGCAAGTAATGGAAACCATCCTCACCGAAAGCGAGAAACGCAAACTCCCCGTTGTCGTTACTCAAACCGGCTGTATGGGCTACTGCTACGCTGAACCCACCGTGGAAGTGAAGAAACCCGGCCAGGATCCCATCGTGTTCGGTTACATCACTCCCGCCAAGGCAGTCGAACTGGTTGAGAAATACCTCGCCGGCAACGAAATGCTGGATGGCGTCATCCCCGTTAACTATGAAAAAATTGATAAATAACCAATAAAACAATAACAGAATGGCTAATTACAAATACCATATCTTGATTTGTGGCGGTACGGGTTGCCACGCTTCCCAGAGCGCCAAGATTAAAGAGAATTTCGAACAGCTCCTCAAGGAGAAAAACTTAGAGAACGACGTTCAAATCGTAGGTACCGGCTGCTTCGGTTTCTGCGAAAAAGGCCCCATCGTCAAGATGTTGCCCGACAACACTTTCTACACCCAGGTGAAACCTGAAGATTGCCGCGAAATCATCGACGAGCACATCATCAAGGGTAGAAAAGTGGAACGCCTGCTCTATTTGGATCCGAAAACCCAAGAACACAAGAGCGACTCCAAGCATATGGGTTTCTACAAGAAACAGATGCGTATCGCTTTGCGTAACTGCGGTTTCATCAATCCTGAAAACATCGACGAATACATCGCCCGCGACGGTTACAAAGCTCTCGCTTCCGTTCTCGAACAGAACGATCCCGAAGCCACCATCGAAGACATCAAGAAATCAGGTCTCCGCGGTCGTGGCGGCGCTGGCTTCCCCACCGGCGTGAAATGGGGTCTCTGCCGTCCCAACAAGGCAGACCAGAAATATATGATCTGTAACGCCGACGAAGGTGACCCGGGCGCATTTATGGACCGTTCCATCCTCGAAGGTGACCCGCACAGCATCATCGAAGCTATGGCTATCGGCGGTTTCTGTATCGGCGCTACCAAGGGTTTGATCTACATCCGTGCTGAATACCCGCTCGCTATCCACCGCTTGCAGGTCGCTATTGGCCAGGCCCGCGAATACGGCCTCCTCGGCAAGAACATCTTCGGCACCGACTTCGATTTCGATATCGAACTCCGCTACGGTGCTGGCGCATTCGTTTGCGGTGAGGAAACCGCTTTGATCCACTCTATGGAAGGTCAGCGTGGCGAACCCACCTTCAAACCCCCGTTCCCGGCAGTCGAAGGATTTATGAAGAAACCCTCTAACGTGAACAACGTTGAAACCCTCGCCAACATCCCGGTTATCATCAACAAGGGTTGGGAATGGTTCTCATCCATCGGTACCGAAAAGTCAAAAGGTACGAAAGTATTTGCATTGGCTGGCCAAATCAACAATGTAGGTTTGATCGAAGTTCCTATGGGCATCACCCTTCGTGAAATCATTTACGAAATCGGTGGCGGTATCAAGGGCGGCAAACAGTTCAAAGCTGTTCAGACCGGTGGTCCTTCAGGCGGCTGCTTGACCGAGAAGTTCCTCGACACCCCGATCGATTACGAAAACCTCGTGGCTGCTGGTTCAATGATGGGCTCTGGCGGTATGATCGTTATGGACGAAACCAGCTGTATGGTTTCTGTTGCCAAGTTCTACCTCGACTTCACCGTTGAAGAATCCTGCGGTAAGTGCTCACCCTGCCGTATCGGTAACAAGAGAATGTGCGAAATTCTCGACAAGATCACCAAAGGCCAAGGCACCATGGAAGATCTCGACACTTTGCGCAACCTCGCCAAAGTCATCAAAGACAGCGCACTCTGCGGCTTAGGTCAGACCTCACCGAACCCGGTTCTTTCTACCATCGACAACTTCTGGGATGAATACGTTGCCCACGTTGTTGACAAGAAATGTCCCGCTGGTCAGTGCAAGGCACTCAAGAAATATGTCATCGATCCTGACAAGTGTAAGGGCTGTACCGCTTGCGCAAGAAAATGCCCGGTTGGCGCTATCCACGGCACCGTCAAGAACCCGCACGAAATCGACCAAGCTACCTGTATCAAGTGCGGTACCTGTATCGACACTTGCAAATTTAACGCAATCAGTATTCAATAATTTTAAGACAATATATAATGGATAAAATTAAAGTTACCATAGATAATAGAACCGTTGAAGTTGCAAAAGGTACCACCATCTTGAAAGCAGCTCAACAATTAGGAATCGAAATCCCCACTTTGTGTCATTTCGAATTGGAAGGTTTGAATTTCCACAACCGTCCCGGCGGATGCCGTATTTGCGTTGTCGAAGTTCCTGGCCGTAGAACCCTCGCTCCCGCCTGCGTTACCGAATGCATGCCCGATATGGTTGTCTATACCAACAGCCCGCGCGTTCTCAATGCCCGCAAAACCGTCCTCGAACTCATCCTTTCCGACCATCCGGCAGATTGCTTGAACTGCTCAAAATGCGGTTCTTGCGAATTGCAAGACCTCGCCATCCGCTTCGGCGTTCGCGAAAATCCCTACGTTGGCGGCAACCACGTTCAGTCGGAATACAAAGTTGAGGTTTCTCCCTCCATCATCCGCGATATGAACAAGTGCGTGATGTGCCGTCGTTGCGAAGAAATGTGTAACAAGGTTCAGACCGTTGGCGCACTCTCCGCTATCGAACGTGGCTTCCCGGCAGTTGTTTCCACCGCTTTCGGCAACACCCTCACCGAATCACCGTGCGTATTCTGCGGCCAGTGCGTTGCAGTTTGCCCCGTCGGCGCCCTTACCGAAGTTGACAACAATTACCAAGTTCTCCGCGACCTCGCAGACCCGAACAAGAAAACCGTCGTTCAGGTGGCTCCCGCTGTTCGTGTTGCCCTCGGCGAAGAATTCGGTATGAAACCCGGCGAAATCGTTACCGGCAAGCTCGCAGCTGCTCTCAAAGCCATCGGCTTCGACTATGTATTCGATACCGACTGGTCAGCTGACTTGACCATTATGGAAGAAGGTACCGAGCTCATCGGCCGTTTGAAGAAATTCCTGGCCGGCGACAAGGACGTTAAGATTCCGTTGATGACCTCTTGCTGCCCCGCTTGGGTTAACTTCTATGAAAAACATTTCCCGCAGTTGCGTGAATATCCTTCATCAGCAAAATCTCCGCAGCAGATGTTCGGCGCAGTAGCCAAGAACTACTTCGCAGAAAAGATCAACTGCAAACGCGAAGATATGGTTTGCGTTTCCGTAATGCCCTGCTTGGCTAAGAAATACGAAACCGGTCGTGAAGAATTCAAGAAAAACGGCAATCCGGATGTTGATTATTCCATCTCAACCCGCGAATTGGCTCGCTTGATCAAGATGTTCAACATCGACTTCAACACCCTCGAACCCATCGAATTCGACAGCCCGCTCGGCGAATCCACCGGTGCTGCTGTTATCTTCGGTGCTACTGGCGGTGTTATGGAAGCTGCTGTTCGTACCGCTTACGAAATCCTCACCGGCAAGACTCTTCCGAAGATCGACTTCGAAGAACTCCGCGGTTTGGAAGGCGTTCGCGAAGCAGTTGTTGACATCGACGGCCTCAAACTCAACCTCGCTGTTGTTTATGGTTTGGGTAACGCTCGCAAGATGCTCGAACTTATCGAAAAGGGTGAATGCAAATATCACGCTATCGAAGTGATGGCTTGCCCCGGCGGCTGTATCGACGGCGCTGGTCAGCCCTATCACCACGGAGATTCCAGCATCATCAAAGCTCGTTGGGAAGCTACTTACCGTGCCGACCGCGAACTCCCGATTCGTAAATCTCACGAAAACCCGTCAATTCAGGCAATTTACAAGGAATACTACAAAGAACCGTGCGGACATTTGTCACACGAACAATTGCACACGATTTATTTCGACAAGAAAACCCGCGTTGACGAAGAATAATCACCTAAAAGCAAAAATTGAATTATGAAAATACAAAAACAATTAAAAGATCAAATCGTTGAGATTTGCAATTCATTCAACAACGATCCTTGCAACTTGATCAATGTTTTGCACCAGGTTCAGGGCAAGATTGGTTATCTTCCTATTGAAGTTCAACAAGTTATCGCTGAATGCCTGCATATTCCCGCATCAAAGGTTTACGGTGTTGTTACTTTCTACGCCTTCTTCACGATGACTCCGAAGGGCAAATACGCTGTTTCCGTATGCTTGGGTACTGCTTGCTACGTGCGTGGTGCTGAAAAGGTGCTCGAAGAATTCGAACGCCAGCTCGGCATCAAGTCGGGTGAAACCGATGCAACGGGTACGTTCTCACTGAACACCCTCCGTTGCGTTGGCGCTTGCGGTCTGGCTCCTGTTGCTATGGTTGGCGACAAGGTCTATGGCCGTTTGACCCCCGCCGATGTAAAAACCATCGTTGACGAATATCGCGCAATGGAATAATTCCGTGACCGGTATCACCACCAAAAACCGCCTTTATCGCAAGATAAGGGCGGTTTCTGGTTTGTATTCCCGCATAATCGAATCCCCGTATCCACAAAAAACTTTTCCGTTTTCACCTTTCAATTTTCAGTTTTTATTGTATCTTTGCCGATTGAAAAACACGTGTTTATGGATGCCGCAATGATCAAAATCATTCAGGATTATTTCAAGACCCAGCCCGTGCTGAAGGCTTGGCTGTTCGGTTCGTATGCCCGTGGCGAAGAAACCCCCGACAGCGATGTGGACATACTGGTGGTATTTGATAAGAAGGCAAGAGTATCCATTATTGGTCAGGCAACGATGATGTTGGATTTGGAGGATTTGTTAAACAAAAAAATAGATTTGGTGAAAGAGGGCACGCTTTTACCTTTTGCCGTTCAAACAGCAAACCATGATAAACTGTTGATTTATGAGAAGTCCGCTTAACGACAAGGCCAGATTGGAGCATATTCAGAACGCCATTATTACCATTGAGGAATATATGGCAGGAAAAGTGTTTGAGGATTTTGTTACCGATAAAATTCTACGTCATGCTGTAACTTGGAACATTCAAGTCATTGGTGAAGCATCTAACAAATTGTCCAAGGAGTTTATTTCTGCTCATCCCGGTACCAATTGGCGCGGTGTCATAGGCATGCGTCATGTGCTCGTACACGACTATTACCAAATTGACGAAGAAGGGATTTGGAATGGATAGAAGTTGACCTCCCGCCTCTCAAAGCCCAAATTGAGCAGTATCTATCCGAAATGGAATAACATTAGAATATAATTATCCACCAAAACCACCCGCCTATAGAATAGAAAAAGATTAAAGTAAAGCGTTTTCGCTTTCTTTTGATTAGAAAACTCGACAATTTCAAGTGCAACAATGGAAAGACGGAAATGTTCGCGAGTTATCGTGGGCTTTCTTATTTGTTGCACAGGTAGTCGAGAACCTCTAAGCAGAATTTTGGCGTCTTTCTGTGTTGTTTCATGCTGCAAAGCCAATGCAAGTTGAGTGCAATCAAACTTGTTTGAATTGCCGAAACGCAGCTTGGCTTATTGAAAATTAAACCTTTTTTTACTCGGTTTAATTTGGGGCCAATATAGTCGATTTGGAAAAATAATTTAGTAATCAAGAAAGTTTCAAAAAAATGGATAAGATTATCATCAAATTGAACAAGGATGTCAGAGCAAAAGTGATCGACATCTGTAACAAATTCAACAACGATCCTTGCAACCTGATCAATGTTTTGCACCAGGTTCAGGGTAAGATTGGTTATCTTCCCATTGAAGTTCAACAAGTTATCGCTGATTGCTTGCACGTTCCCGCTTCAAAGGTTTACGGTGTTGTTACCTTCTACGCCTTCTTCACGATGACTCCGAAGGGCAAATACGCTGTTTCCGTATGCTTGGGTACTGCTTGCTACGTGCGTGGTGCAGAAAAGGTGCTCGAAGAATTCGAACGCCAGCTCGGCATCAAGTCGGGTGAAACCGATGCAACGGGTACGTTCTCACTGAACACCCTCCGTTGCGTTGGCGCTTGCGGTCTGGCTCCGGTTGCTATGGTTGGCGACAAGGTTTACGGCCGTTTGACCCCCGCCGATGTAAAAACCATCGTTGACGAATATCGCGCAATGGAATAATAATCCATTCCGGTTTTCAATAAAACATTGTAGAGACGCAGTCCACCGCGTCTCTACTTTTTTATGCCTATAAAGATATATTGTACGAAATTGTCGGTTTGCGATTTGATTTTTTTTGTATTTTTGCACGGTCGTTCGTTCCGAAGTCCGAATGGGCGGAAGGCGGGCAACAGACATATTTAAAAGGCGTTGAGTCAACGCTTTATCTGCGGCTACTCGAATCTGGTAAATTCTATCCAACCGCACGGTAAAGCAATGTTCAATGTCCATCGTTTCGTGTATATTTACATTGATATACACTTGGCGTGGGCTTCGGCATTGCTTATCCTCGGTTGGAAGGCATACCAGAGCCGGAGTAGCGGGGTGAGCAATGAAACTCGGGATCCCGCGCTTTTTTTATGTGTTTTTCTTTAATTCTAATGTCGGAGGTGGGATCGCCGCAATCAACTAACCGTTTCTCTTTGAAATGAACGATTGTTATTTAGGCATTGAACTGTTAATCAATAAAAAACAAACTATTATAAATTTATCACTAATCAAAATTTACAAATTATGAAAAAAATCACTTTATTGTTTTTAATGATTCTTACCTACTTCATTGGATTTGCCCAGCAGACGGAACAGTTTGTGCGCACTTTCACCGGACTAAACGATAGTTGTCGTTACGTGCAGTTGGACAGTGTCGTCATCAATAAAATTTCTAACGATACGCTCCCATTTCGTGCGGTCTTGGTATGGCCGGATACGACATTGGAATTCACGGTGGCGGCGATAGATACGACAACGGCAGCTGACACGGCCGTTGGCATCGGCAGTTTCCTCAATGTGGAATTCCAATTGGAGCAAAATGCGCCCAATCCTTTTAATGGAACGACTACTGCGATTTTGAATCTCTCAGAGGCCGGAAGAGTATCTCTTGAGGTTTTTGATATGTTCGGACGTACGGTCGCAGGTACGACATTCGACGGTGTGCTGGCGGGTGGACAGCACCAATTCCGTATTCATCTCAATAATGCGGGCGCATACGTTTTAGCTGCACGCCAGAAGGGAAGAGTATCTTCTGTGAAGATGATTAACAGAGGTGAGGGCGGCTCAAACCGCATAGAGTTCATCGCTTCTACCGTAAATGCTCCTTGTTTGCAGTTCAAAACCGAAGTGCGCGGAATTACTCCCGACACTTTGAATTTTGGCGATCAGCTGGAATATGTGGGATATGCCACGGTTCATTTTGCCGAGTTTGGTGGTGCTGGTGAGGACGTTCTCATTGAAAGTCGTCCTATCATTGACACGCTGGATTCATTGCAATTGGTCCGGTTCGATACGCTGTTGTTCAATTGCGTTGAACAACAGCCTCAGGTTCAAACAGCGGTGGTTGGCAACATTACTCTCCATTCTGCCGTTTGTGGTGGTACTGTTACAGGTGATGGTGCAGCTACCGTTACTGAACGTGGCTTGTGCTGGAGCAAACATCCGAATCCCACGATTGATGATACCCTCACCACCGTTTCCATTGATGGCGCTGGCTTGGGTGAATATGTGAGCTACCTCCCTGACTTGGAAGAAGACAGCACCTACTATGTCCGTGCATACGCAATCAATTATATTGGAACGGCATACGGCGAAGAGATTTTCTTCAAAACTTGGAAAATGTGTGATACGGTTACTGATGTCGACAGCAATGTTTATCTTGCCGTACAGATTGGCAACCAATGTTGGATGAAAGAGAATCTGCGCACCACGAGATACGCCGACAGCACCGAAATACTGATGGGAAGCGGGACCAGCGCAATCAAGGCATATCGTTATTTGCCAGGCAATGCTGAAGAAAATGTTCAGGCATACGGCTATTTGTACAATTGGAAAGCCGTGATGGGCAATGACACCGCCAGCGAAAATGTGCAGGGCATCTGTCCCACTGGCTGGCACGTGCCGAGCGAGGCCGACTGGGCGGTGTTGAAAGAATATGTGGGTAGCCATCAGGAATTGTGTTTTGGCAGTAATCCGGAAAATATTGCGAAAGCATTGGCTTCCGATACGGAATGGAATAGCAGCACGACCAATTTTTCAATTGGCAAAGAAATGAATCTCAACAACGCATCGGGCTTCACTGCTCTTCCCGCCGGAAAGTGCAACGGCTCAAGCAATCTTTTCGGCCAGTATGCCGCTTTCTGGAGCGCAACCGAGGCAAGCGCTTCTAAAGCTTATATGCAGAGCTTATTCTTTTCATTGCCCACGATGGATGGCAATAGCTACAACAAATATTATGCTCTTTCCGTTCGCTGTGTGCGCAACAATTAACGTCAAAGTTCCGGTTTTCGATAAAACATTGTAGAGACGCGGCCCACCGCGTCTCTGCTTTTTAAACGGTCAATGGGCATATATGCAAATATATATGTCTCTGCGTTTTTATATACCCTCATCACATCTCAAATTGCAGCATCGCTGTTTTTTTATTCACATCTTTCACCTTTTAAGAAATTCGTGTATATTTGCAAACTCATTTATCACAAACTTGATTATTCGAAATAATAGCATTAAAATGAAAATCGCAAACATTACCCAACTGATTTCAGGGACAATTGTAGAAGGCGGGGCCAGTATTGACAAAGAAATCGACTGTGCCTTCGCATCCGACCTTATGAGCGACGTGCTGACGCTGCGCACCGACAAGACCGTGCTTTTGCTCACCGGTCTTTGCAACGTGCAGACGATCAGGACTTGCGAAATGTCAGACCTTAAAGTTATCGTGTTCGTCAGAGGAAAGCAGGTGACCGAGGAGATGAAGGAGCTGGCCAAAGAGAATGAGATGACTTTGATCTCGACCAACTTTTCTTTATATCGGGCAGCCGGCATACTGTATGCCGCCGGGCTGCCGGAGGCCTTTTAAAATTTTGAGTTATGCATTTCGAATATAAAGTTGAAGGTGGAGATTTTACCAATGCCGGAACGACTTCCAGCGAGGTGAAAAAGATGATGAAACAGCTTGGGGTGAATCCCAGTATTGTAAAACGCACAGTAGTAGCTCTTTACGAAGCTGAGGTAAACGTTGTGGCGCACGCCTACCGCGGAACCATTTTCGTTGACCTGGAAGAAAACAGCATCACGATTCGTTTGGAGGACGAGGGGCCGGGCATACCCGACATCGACAAGGCGATGGAAATGGGATACTCCACCGCGTCGCCCGAGGTGCGGGAAATGGGGTTCGGGGCAGGAATGGGACTGCCCAATATGAAGAGCAATTCCGACAAGCTCACAGTCAACTCTGTGGTCGGAAAAGGCACCACTGTTGAAATCGTCAATTACTTTTAGCTATGGAACACATTCACCACGCACTCAAGATCAAGTATGACTTGTGCATCGGATGCTCCCATTGCACCAGTATTTGTCCCACCTGCTCCATCCACGTTGAAGACGGTCGCCCCATCCTGGACACCAACCGCTGCATCGATTGCGGGATGTGCTACCAGATCTGTCCGATGAACGCCATCTACATTGAGCAGGACGACTTCAAGACCATCTACAATTACAAATGTCCCGTGCTGCTGCTGCCCTCGATTTTCAGTGCGCAGTTTCCGGAAAAGGTGAGTCAGCGCGCCATCCTGTCGGCCATCTACCACCTGGGTTTCAAATATGTTTACGAGGTGGAAAAGAGCGTGGACATCCTCAAGGAGGTCATCAACGAAAGTCTGCGCGACGACGACATTGATAAGCCCATCATCTCGACTTTCTGCCCCGCCATTGTGCGGCTCATCCAGGTCAAATATCCGTCGCTCGTGTCGAACCTGCTGCTTATCAAGCCGCCGTTGGATGTCACCGCCATTTACATCCGCAAGGTGCTGTGCGAGCATGGCATCAAGTCGGAGGACATCGGCATTTTTTATGTGGCGCCCTGTGCGGCCAAAATCGCCGCCATCAAGAGCCCGGTGGGCGAAGAAAAGTCGCTCATTGACGGCGTGATCAATATGAACTATCTCTACAACAAGGTGTTCCGCGTCATCAAGCAGGGCGAATACACATTGCGCGAGGACGAGTTCGACTTCCATCCGCTTTCACGGAACAGTGTGCTGTGGTCGCTGACGGGCGGCGAAATCAAGGGGATTCCGTGGGGCCGCAACCTGGCCATCGACGAGGTTCACAATGTTTCCGCCTTTTTGGACAAACTGGAGAACGAAGACCTTGACGGCATCGACTTTCTGGAACTGCGGGCGTGCGACGAAAGCTGCGCCGGCGGCATCTTGTGTGCCGGCAACCGCTTCCTCATTGCCGAACGCCAGAAAAAACGCGCCCGCAAACGTCCGAAAGAAGTCAGCCCGAAAGAAAACAACATACTGAATTTCAAGAAATTCCTTCGCGAGAATATGGCCGTCGGTGAGATTCAGCCCCGCTCGATGGACAAACTCGACGACGACATCTCCGTCGCAATGCGCAAGATGAAGAAGGTTTTCGAAATCACCAACGACCTGCCGCAGGTGGATTGCCGTATTTGCGGTTATCAGACCTGCAATGCCCTCGCGGAAGCCGTTGTCAACAACACCGCCGACATCCGCCAGTGCATCTTCGTGCAGCGCATCCTCGAGCAAACCGACAAGCTGACCACCACCGAGGCGCTGAAAATCACCAAAAAAGTGTGGGGCGAGGTCAAACTCGACAAGGATTCCATCAAGCATCTTGATTTGGAATGATCAATCCTAAATTCAAGTCCCGAAAGTTCGCGATATGATTTTAATTGACATACGACTTATGAAACGAGAACAACGAGAACAACGAGAACGGGTATTTCATCCCCGACTTTCGCCTGTATGGGCGTAAAACGCAAGTCTCAATGATAACATAAAAATCGGCAGCGAAAGTTGAATTATTCATAAAATATTAATCTCTTAAAAACTTTAAAGACAAATGACAGTTCAAGAATTAGTTGACACTTTAGGCCTGACCGTTTTCAGCGGCAAGGAAAATTTGAATCGTGAGATCAAAGGCGGTTACACTTCCGACCTGCTGAGCGACGTGATGGGACACGCCGCCGAGGGCCAGATTTGGATTACGCTTCAAACGCACAAGAACGTGCTGGCCATCGCTTCGCTCAAGGAACTCTCGGCCATTCTGCTCGTGAAAGGCAGCGCGCCCGAAGAGGATATGCTCGCGCAGGCCGCCGAAGAAGGCATTCCGGTTTTAGGAACCAATGAGCAGACATTCGAGATGACGGGAAAGGTTTACCAACTGATCAATCGTTAACCGTGCAGATTTTCAAAGCAGACTTACACAACCACACCCTGCTGTCGCCCTGCGGGGATCTTGATATGACTCCCGACTTCATCATCGAGGAGGCGCTCAAGAAGGGCATTGACATTATCGGCATTACCGACCACAACAGCACGCGGCATTGCCGGCTGGCGGAGCGTTATTCGCACAACCGCGACGTTTTCGTGCTGTGTGGCGCCGAAGTCACCACCAAGGAGGAGGCCCACTGCCTCGCTTTTTTTGAAAGCCACGAGACGCTTGACCTTTTCCAGAAATTCTTAGACGAGCATCTGCCCGACATCCCCAACGTGCCCGACGTTTTCGGCGACCAGGTGCAAATCAACGAGGATTTTGAGATTGTGTATGAGGAGCCGAAACTGCTCACTTCGGGCCTGGATGTCAACATTGAAGGCATCGCCGCCAAAGTGATGGAGCTGGGCGGCATCTTCATTCCCGCCCACATCGACAAGATGAAGAACAGCGTGATTTCGCAACTCGGCTTCATCCCGTTCGACCTGCCGTACGACGCGGTGGAGCTGTCGAAACACGGCGACAAGGAGAAAATCCTGCAAGAACATCCCTACCTGAAAAACAAGATGTTCACGCGCGCGTCCGATGCCCACCTGCCCGACGTGATTGGCACGGCATCCTGCTTTTTTGAAATGGAAACACGTAATTTCTCCGAAATCCGCAAGGCGCTGCACGGCGAAGAGGGAAGACTTGTTAAACTGAAAATTGAAAACTGAAAATTGAGTCAACTACTAATGTCTAATTTATGAAAAAAAACATTTTGGATGAAAAGTGTTTGTCGTTTGCCGTTCGCATTGTGAGGTTTTACCAATATCTTTGTAAAGAAAAGAAAGAATTTGTATTAAGCAAGCAAATTTTACGGAGTGGAACAAGCTTGGCGCCAATATTCGTGAAAGCAGAAATGCACAGTCCAATGCGGATTTCATAAACAAAATCAATATCGCTTTGAAAGAAACCGATGAAACTCAGTATTGGCTGGAACTTTTAAAGTTATCTGACATCATTAATGAGGAGGACTTCAATTCAATGAATCAAGATGTAAAAGAAATTATTGCAATGCTCATATCCTCCATCAAAACACTAAAATCAAGGGCTGCCCGCTAATTTTCAAATTTCAATTTTCAAATCGTATGAAAGATCTCTCAATGCATATTATGGACATTCTTCAGAATTCAACCCGTGCCGGGGCGAAGGATGTCACATTGGAAGTTATTGAAAATCAAGAAGAAGATACCCTTACCTTGCGTTTTATTGACAATGGTTGCGGGATGGATGCCGAAATGGTGCAAAAGGTGGTCAATCCGTTTTTCACCACCCGCACGACGCGCAAAGTGGGGCTTGGGCTGCCGCTGCTGAAGCAGAACACCGAACAGACTGGCGGCTCGCTCGACATACAGTCGGAAAAGGGGAGGGGCACGACGGTGACTGCCGTTTTCGGGCTCTCGCACCTCGACCGTCCGCCGATGGGCGACCTGGCCGGCACCGTGGTGCTCACCGCGTCGGCTTACCCTGACATCCACTTCACTTTCCATTACAAAAACGCCCGCACCGAATATGTTTTCGACACTGACGAGGTGAGCGAAGCGCTTGACGGGATGTCGATTCAGCAGCCCCAAATTGTGCAATACCTGATTGAAATGGTGCGCGAAAACATTGCGCCGTAGGCGAAATTCCACCATTTCTCCATTTAACCGCATAACCGCATAACCGTCTCACAATTTCCATTATTAGAAAGTTCCTATTAATCTGCAAGATGAAACAGCGGATTTCAGAAATAATTGTATATTTGCACTTCCGTTAAGAAATCAAACTTCTGAAGTTTTTAGCCCAATTTTATATGAAAAAAAACAGAATTTATTGTCTGCTCGTCACGTTGCTGTTGCTTGTTGGGCAGTTGAGTGCGCAGAACTCCATCCGTGATTTTTCCTCGCTGAAGTCGCAGGGACCAATGCCTGCGGATTTGAAAAATATTACCATTCAGAGTATTGAATGGATGGATTACGGCACTTTCCTGAAGGAATTGGTGATGGATGGGCGCATTTTGTATGGCACTCCGCTCAATGATTATGTTAACACGGTGGCCGACAATCTGCTCAAGGATGACCCGGAATTGAAATCGAAAATTCACATTTATATTGTGAATTCTCCCATCGTGAACGCGTACACCACTTACAACGGTCTCGTTTTTGTTACGTTGGGCATTCTGGCGCAAGTCTCTAATGAGAGCGAGCTGGCCTTCATTCTGGCGCACGAGTTCGCTCACGTAGCGGAATATCATCTCGTGAAGTACAGCTCTTCGAAAGAAAAAATAGGCAACCAAGACCCGCTCAACTACTATGTCAATATGCAGAGCACTTCGCGCAACAAGGAGTTCGCCGCCGACCGCATCGCTTTGGAACGCTTCATCGCACGAACTTCTTACAGCTACGAGGTGATGGACGACTTGTACGATGTGCTGCAATACGCTGACCTCCCGTTTGATGAGGTTCCCTTCTCGAAATCGCTGGTGGAAACCGACTTCTACCAGTTTCCCGACAACTATTTCCTGACGAATGTGGCACCGATTTCCAGTCGCGCCGATGCAGTGGACACGCTCTCCACCCATCCCAACGTTGAGAAACGCCGCGCCGCCGCTGCCGACGTCATCGCTTCATTGTCGAACAACGGACGCTCGGTTTTTGTGCAGCCCGAATCGCTTTTCTACGAAATCCGCAACCTCGCGCGCTTCGAGTGCATCAACTATTTCCTTACCGAACACCAGTACGACCAGGCGTTTTACAATACTTACGTCCTGCTGAAATCTTTCCCCGACAACAAGTTTTTGAATGCGGCGCTCGCAGCTTCGGTTTATGGTTTTTCAAAACATAAAAACTACGGCTCCGCCAGCGATGTGATTGCCAGCCATAAGGATTTGGAAGGCGAGATGCAGCAAACCAGCTACTTTTTGTCGAAACTGACCCGTCAAGAGGCCTCTCTGCTTGCTGTGCGTTTCGCTTGGAAAGCCCGCGAAAATGATCCTGACAATGCCTATCTTACTCGCATTCTGAAAGATGCGTTGAAGGACGTTTTCGTGAAAAACAAAATGAAATACCAGGACTTCTCCGATTTCCCGATGGGCAGCCACCCCGACTCGTCGCTCGTGGCACAGCCGCAGCCCGCCGATATGTCGGGCAGCAGGTACGACCGTATCAGGCAGCAGAACAAGGCCCTCATTTTCCCGACTGAGAAATTCAAGACCGCCAACTATATGTTGGTGGACATCCATCAGAACGAAACTTTCAACAAGATGATGACGGCCGTTATCAATCAGGCGGAAGACGACCAAGTGATGGACATTGTGACGCAACGCGAGCCCGCCAATGTGAAGGCGATGATGATTTTCACTCCCGCTTATGAGATTCCTGACAAAGTGAAACAATCGAACAAGGGCTCGTTGCGTTTGCAAAAGAATCTGAAAACCTGCCTGCACCGCTTGAAAATCAGTGATGTGGCATACACGGCGAAGGATGTGCGCGATTTCACCACCGACCAGTTCAACGGCTATGCCGAATTGCAACATTGGAAACGCGACTACCAGCAGACGGGCGGCGTGGAAATGGTGCATTACACAGGGCAGGATATGAAGCTGGCGGCCGATCTTACGCACACCAGCGCGGTGGTGATTACCGCCGTGGAGCGCACAAAAGAGCATTCCCTGAGTCTTGACAAGTCGAATGCAATGGCGGGCGCCGTACTCTGCCCGTACGTTCTGCCGATGTCGATTACCCTCTTGGCACTTCCCCACTACAAAACGGAAATGTACATTCTGGTTACCGATTTCCAAACTGGCGAGACTTTGCACGCGGCGCGCGGCCTGTACTCCTCCGTGATGAGCGATGCCTACCTCAATTCATTTATGTACGATCAACTTTATCATTTTGTAAAAGGAAAATAATGAAAAGAATAGCCCTATTGATTGCAGTCATCTTTTTTTGTGGAATCTCTTTTTCGCAAAATACCGGATATATGGGCAACCACGTCATTTTCAACGCCGAGGGCTCGCTCTCGCCGTCGTGGGTGCGGCCCAATCCGTTGTCGGACGCACTCGGCCAGCATATCGAAAGCCGCCACGCCCGGCGCTATCTCGGACTCAACTACTTCCTTTCGCCCAGCGTGGAGGTCATCGTGTGGAAGAAAGGTACCGTGGGAGCTGGCTACAACTACTACAATTCTCCTTTCAGCGGCGACATTGAGCGCTATTTCAAGCAAAACAACTCTTCCAGTTACATAATCGAAGAGTATGCTTTCACGGGAAACGTCGTGGCGCACGGTTTTAACGTTTTTTACAAACAATACTTCGGCGGCACCCGCGCCCCGCTGGGATTTTATGCCAAGTTCGTGTTTGATGGCTATTTCTACCAGTACAACTGCGAACAGGAACTCCCGCAATGGACTGGATATTACGACAGTCACTCCGAATTGTGGGAAGCGTCGGGCTACACGCCGGCAGCCAAGGACGGGCGCGGCTCCGCTTTCGGCTTGAAGGCCGAATTGGGTTACGACTACGTTTTCTTCAACCGGCTGAAACTTTCGTTCGGCGTGACGCTCGGAACTACTTTCAGCGGATATAAGTGCTTGAATAAAAAATTCAAAGACGAGTGGGTGTTCGACTCCGATAGCGAAGTGGCACCACTTTCCGTGAAAGACTATGTGGGCACGCGCATCTTGAGCGCCTACTGGTTTGGGCTGAAATTAGGAATCGGGTTGATTGCTTTTTAACTTGTAACGATAAAATTATGAAAATACGATACGCCGAACGCAAAGATTGCGCACTTATTTTGCAATTTATCAAAGATTTAGCTGTTTATGAAAAGCTGCTCGACGAAGTTGTGGCTACGCCCGAAATCTTGGAAGAGTGGATTTTCGACAAGCAGAAGGCGGAGGTGATTTTTGCGATGGAAGGCGACACCGAAGTCGGCTTCGCGCTCTTCTTCCACAACTTCTCCACCTTTGTGGGCCGCGCGGGCATCTACTTGGAAGATCTCTTTGTGCGTCCCGAACACCGCGGAAAAGGATATGGCAAAGCGCTGTTGCGCCAGTTGGCGAAAATCGCCGTCGAGCGCGGTTGCGGCCGCTTGGAGTGGGTCTGCCTCGACTGGAACCAGCCCAGCATCGACTTCTACAAGTCGCTCGGCGCCGTGCCGATGAACGACTGGACCATCTACCGCATCGCGGGACCGCGACTGAAGGAGTTTGCGGAAAATTAATTCCTATATCCGTTTTGCCGTGCGATTAAATCAAAGATTCCTGAGCCACAACGCCATAAATCGGTCGTAAACGGAATAACCATTGCCGTCTTTGAATACAAATTGAGAACTGAAAACTGAAAAATGGTGAAATGGGAACACCGCCTGCGTGAGCGCAAAGCCAAACTTGTTTGAGCTTTGCCGAGCGAAGAGGAAGAAAGGAAGCGCAGCTTCTTAACAATGAGAATGGATTTGTAATTGTCCCAAGTCTCAAGTCTTAAGTCTCAAGTCTGTTATGATTTTCAAAAACATCGGAATAATAAATCTCGCGATGACGATGAAAATGGGAAAGTGCGGCAGAAGTTTCAGGTAGGATCTTTTAACCGCTTCAAACGCGTTTCTACCGGGTGTTCGCCCATTCCAGCAGACAGGTGGCGGCAGCGGCGGCATCGGTTAGCGTGTCGCGGATGCTCATCGGCCGTTTGGCTGTGCCAGCCACGAAAACGCCGTCTATTGCGGTCTGGTTGTCGCCAAGATGTGCGCCATTCGTGGCCACAAAATGATAGTTGCCCTCAATGCCGCATTGGGCGGCCAGTTGCCGAGTGCCGTGCGAGGCCTCCATCCCCGCCATCAGCACCAACAGGTCGGTGGTCATTTTCAGCGGCTGACCCAACAGTGTGTCCTCCGCCTTGACCTGTACTTTCCCATCAAAAGTGGACGAGACCTCCGAAATGCGTCCGCGCACGAAGCGGATGTCGTGCTTTTCCTGCGCCTCCCGGTACAACTCTTCGAATCCCTGTCCCCACATTCGCAAGTCCATATAGAAAATGTAAATTTCGGCATTGGGCAGCAGCTTGCGCGTCTCAATGGCCTGTTTTACCGCGGTCACGCAGCATACCTTCGAACAGTAATGGTTGCCCGACTTTTCATCGCGCGAGCCAACACATTGCAGAAAAGTGACTTTTTGCGGAGCTTCGCCAATGGAATTCGTGATTTGTTTCTCGCGGAGCATCTTTTCCAAATCCAACGAAGTGGCCACCCCTTTGTAAATGCCGTAGCCCAGTTCCTCTTTGCGGCGGGCATCAAACAGCGTGTAGCCCGTAGCAATCAGTACCGCATCAGCGAGATGCGTTTCCCCGTTCTGATCGCTCAGCTTGAATCCCTTATTGACTTCTTTTATATCAATAATCTCTTTATTATTAATAACTTGGATATTGTCGTTGCGCAATTTCGCGCTCAACTTGTCGGCCAAATCCTGCGCCGAAGAGAAATCAGGAAAAAGGAAAGCTTTGTCCAAAATGTTGCTCAGATTGTTGGAGGATTTTTCAAACAATTGGACTTTGTGTCCGGATTTCGCCAGAATTGAGGCGGCTTCAATGCCGGCCACGCCAGCTCCGATGATTGCGATGTTCATTTTGTTGAGGTGTTGAATGGTTGAATTGTTGAGGTGTTGAATTGTAGAATGAATGGGTTATCCGTTTTCACGTTTAACCGAAAATTATTGTTTCAAAACCGTTGGACGGTTGGGTTTTGGCAGTATTTTGCCGTTCGCCCCGCGGTATTTCTCGTCAGGATTGTAACGGATGCCGATTTTGTCCATCAGTTTTTCGGATTGCACCTGATGGATTTGCAGTCCGAGTTGCCACGGGTCGTAGCCGAGCAGCAGGCCAGCCATTTCCTCATAGGTGAGCACGGGGATGCCGTAGCCGTCGCGGTCGTACGTTTTGTGCTCCATTTCGGCGATGGCGTACTGCCATTTGTCCATAAACATTGTGCATCCGGGACAGTTGCACACGATGAAGTCGGGTTCGTAGGGCTCCATCGACTCGAATTTCTTTTTGGAGTTGGCGATGGAATAGCCGCGTTCTTCTTGCAGCAGGTAATGGCGGAAACCGAAACCGCAGCAGTGTCGGCGTTCGGGATAATCAACGACTTCTCCTCCCCACGATTCAATCATACCCGCCAGCACGTGCGGAAATTCCGATTTGCCGATTCCTCTTTCAGGAAAAATCTTGGCGTAATGGCAGCCCACGTGCTCCACCACGCGCAACGGTTTTCCCGTGAAGCGGTTCACGAGCTGGTATTTCATATTCTTTTTCAGTTCCTCGCGGAACTTGTAGATGATGTCTGACGGGTGAACCAGGTTGGTCGGGATTTCAAATTCGCGGCCAGTCGCTTTGCGCAGGTAGTCGCGTGTCTGCTCCAAAAGTTCGGGCTTGTGTTTCCACATTTCCACCATTTCCGAAAAAATGCCGAAAGAGGTCACGCACGAAGGCACGTAATTGGTGTAGCCCGCCTCAGTCATCAGGGCAAAAAGCCGCGCCACCACTGTCATCGTGGTTTCCAGTGGCACAAAATCGCTGTGGTAGCCGATGCCCGTGCAAGTGTGCTGGTTCTCCTCGTCGCGAATGTCTTTGTGCAACTCTTCGCGCATTATTCTAAGAAATGCTGTCTCCGAACCCGGAAAAAAAGTTTGCCGGATGCAACTCCTTTCATAAAAGAAATGGTCGTCGGCAATCTCTTTTTGATATTCGTTCCAATAGCGTTTGATCATTGTGGTTGTATTGTTCTATTGTTGAATTGTTGAATTGTTGAATCGGCGAACGAAGTGCAATTCATTTTTCAATTTAAAAGGTTTTTCCTCACGATTTCGGCGATGTCTTTCACGGGGAAATCGGTGGCGTGGCAGAAGGCCTTTTTGCACATCGGGCAGGCCGTTGCGATGACGTCAGGGTGCTTGTGCAACAGGTTTTTCATCGCCGCATCGCGGATTACGCTTTGCTGCTCGATGTCGATGAGGGTGTTGCCGAGGTTGATGCCGCAACACAAACTGTTTTCCCGTTCTTCTTTTGCTTTCACGAGGTGAGTCACGGATTTTAGAATCTGTCGCGGTTCCTTGTAGATGCCACAGCCGCGCCCCAGTTCGCACGGGTCGTGGTACACGGTGCGCAGGCCGTCTTGGCGCACGCTGATGCGGCCGCTCTTCAAAAGCATCGCAATGTACTCTGTGTGGTGTACAACCGGTATCTTGAGCTTGTATTCTTTGGTAAATGATTGATAACAAATGGGACAGGAAGTGACGAGCATCGTGATTTTCGAGTTGTTGATGAGTTCAATATTCTTGCGGCGCAACTCGGCGGCCTGGTTCAGAAAGCCCTGTTGCAAGAGCGGACGCCCGCAGCAAATGCTCTTTTCCTCGTCCATATACCAATATTTCTGGCCGGCCGCCTCGAAAATGGCTTTCATCGCTTCCGGAATGCCCGGCGTGAGGTGCGACATACAGCCACCGAAATAGCCCACGCGCGCAATGGCATTGAACGGTTTTAAGTCGTTGAGATACTGATAGTTGTTTTCAGTATCCAGCCCCCGTTTATTGCGCTCTTGCCGCCTGATTGCCATCAGGTCGATGTTCACCGGACAGTCGGAGGCGCAGCGTTCGCAAAGCAGACAGTTGTCGGCAATTTGCGGCACGTTTTTCTTGTAACGCAAATCACGAAGAAAATACACCGACTGCACGTTGTTGATATTCAATTCTTTATTGAGAGGACAATGGTCGATGCACATTCCGCAGCGTGAGCAGGCGCTCAGCTCGTACATCGTGTAGCCCGTGCGCTCCGTCTGCTCTCGCACGCCCCATTTGCGGAAGAAAATGAGCATTATTTCGGCGAAAATGTGCATATAACGCGAGAAAGGCAGCGTCACAAAGAAGGTGCCAAGCGCAAGCGAATAAAGCAGCCACGACAAAAGTTCAAAAGTCTGGGCAAACCCCAGCGGGAACAGGTTCCCCATCCATTGCGTGAAAAAGCCGCCGTTCTGGTAAACGCAAGCCGTGAGCGACTCGGAGAGCAGCCGAAGCGGAAAAATGAGCCACAGCGCGGCTTTCGCAACACGGTCGAACATCACGTGTTTCGTGGTTTTCTTCATCCCTAAAATGCGCGAATGGATTTTTTTGACAACGGCCAAAAAAATACCCGACAACACGAACAACAGCAGCGCGTCCATCAGGTTGGTGAAGAAATCGGCGCCTGCAAAATCGCGCGGCATATTGTTGTGCGCTTCGAAATACCGGTAGAAAATCGCTAACCAGAACGGGTGCGAGTCAACGGGCGTGAGGTGCGCTTCCACCGCACCCACCACAATCAGCAAAAACCAGCCCAAGGCAATGCTGGAGTGCATATAGCCGAGAATCAGGTTCTTACGGTAGATTCTGAAGTGCAGAATGCCCTCGCGAAACGCCTCCCACGCGGCCGGAATGAATTTCCACGAGAAAATATTGCGGCGAAGCACCGCGCGCTGCAATCGGTCGAACTGCTTAAACCAACGCACAAATTTCCAAACACAGATTCCTAATAGGAAAATGGCGCCGTAGAGAAAAGGAAGTACAAAATGATGAAAAAATTCCATTGGAAATCTATTTGATAATCAGTATTTTACGCATATTGATGATGATAGAGCGGAGGTTGAGCCCGCGCGGACAAACCAGTGTGCATTTTCCGCAAAGCATACATTTCGTCAGCTCCTTTTCCAGGTCGGCGTACTGCGCCTGCTGGTAGCGCGACTTGATTTTGCGTATGTTGAAAGCGGTGAACTGCTGCGCGCTGCAAGTCGCGGTGCAAGCGCCGCAGTTGAGGCACCGCTTAAACGACGGAACTTTCTCCTCCAACTGATGCAGTTTCTCAAAGTCGCAGGTGTCGAGATTGATGGTTCGCGTCGGGGCAATGCTGTATCCAAAGTTTATCATAGTGCTCAGTATTAATGAGAAATGTTATTCTTCCAATAGTTTTTGATGAAATTCCATTCCGCCTGTCACTTCGTAAATCCGGCGGATTTCCTCCAGGTTTTTTTGGTGGATTTCGCGCAAGGCGCCAGGCCCTTCGCCGTGGTAGTTGGCACCCAGCTTGGGCGCCACGTCAATGATGTTTTCCACATACCATTCCCAGATGGGACCCTGTTCGGGATGTTCTTCCGGGTGCACGATGTCGGGATGAACGCAATAGCCGGTGTTGATGATGGCAGCCCCCTGCCGGGAAGCCATTCTGTGCTGCTGCTCGCGCACTTTGTCGCTGATACAGCCCAACTGCTGCGCGTATTTCCTCAAAATCAGAATGATCTCGCCAGGCGCATTCCCGCGCGGACAACGCGCTTTGCACGACAAACACTGCCCGCACGCCCATATCGTCTCCGACCGCAGCAACTCCTCGATGTCGTTCTCGTCTTTGCGCTGCACAATGTCGCAAATGCGCCTCGGATCGTAATCATAAAATTCCGCCGCCGGACAAATCGCCGTGCAGATTCCACAATTCATACACGCCTTCAGCGCCTCGTTGAAACGTGCATCCTGTGTCAGCAATTCATATAATGTACCCATTCCGTTTTCTTTTATTATACTTTACAAAGTTACGACTTTTTTGCTTCATATTCATTTAAAAGTAATAATTTTGCATCGTTATTTTTATATACAGTATATTTATGTTACTATCAAAAGAAATTGCCGTTTACATCAATCTGGCGGCCTGCAAACTGAAAAAATACACTGCTACAATGCTGCGACAAAACAATGTGGGCCTTACCCCCGAACAATTCCTTTTGATTGACATTTTGTGGAATCAGGGGCCGCAATCGCAACAGAAATTGGCCGACACGATGCAAAAGGACAAGAATTCCATTACCAAACTGGTGGATGCTTTGGAAAAGAAGAAACTTCTTGTCAGACAGAAAGATAAGCAAGACAGAAGGTCGAATACGATTGTGCTCACGGCTCGCGCTCAGGCAATGAAGTCGGAGGCAAAAGAGGCCGGCATTTCGATGTTGGACAAGATGCTCGTGGGCATTAGTGAAGAAGAATTGAAGGGCTTTCTGAACACGCTCAACACGATGCTGTCGAATATGTCGGCATTGTCTGATGCGCAATCTATTGAAAGCCAAATACTTCATATCTAACAAGGTTTTATTTTGGTGGCCATTCTGGCACAAAGATTGGGGAAAAACCGCTTGATGTAAACCATCGTCAGTTCTTTGCCTCCCACCAAAACTTCACGTTTTCGCTTTCGGATGGCCCGCACGATTTTTTTGGCGGCTTTTTCAGCCGAAATGCCGTTCGCCTGTCCAGGATCCATTTTGCCGTGCCGCAACCCGTTCTTGTCGAGCGCGTTAAGCGAGATGTCGGTTTGCACTCGCCCCGGACACACTATCGTCGTGTGAATGTTTCGCGAAACATATTCCGCCTGTAGCGTTTCAAAAAAGCCATAAAGCGCGTGCTTCGACGAACTGTAGGCGCACCGCAGCGGAAACCCGAACCGTCCCGCAATGGAAGTGGTGACCGCAATTTGTCCGCCACCCGCCGCCAACATTCGCGGCAGAATCGCCTTCGCCATCGCTACCGGCGCATAAAAGTTGACGTTCATTATGGTTTCAAACATCTTCCTATCCGTGTCTTCCACGTTCGTGCGCTGACTAATGCCCGCGTTGCAGAACAAAATGTCGATTTTCGGGCAGGTGTTCCACGCATTTTCCACCAGTGCGCCAATGCCGTCGAGGTTGCGCAAATCAAAGGGGAGGGGAATGGCTTCGCCGCCCAGCTCGCGACAGCGCGCCGCCACTTTTTCCAGCTTTTCAACGGAAGTGGCCGTTAGAATGATGCTGCATTTCTGTGCGGCATAAACGTAGGCGCAGGCCTCGCCTATGCCCGACGAAGCGCCCGTAATCCAAATGACTTTCGGTTCGCTATTTTTCATAATAAATTGATTTATTGGATTTTCTGCCGTGAAACGAGCCCCATCATTCTGAAAAGGAATTTGGGCAGTCGTTTTTCGCGATTGCGTTTTCGCAAATCAATGTACCAGCCCAGTTTCTGCACGATGGGGATTTTGTGTGTCTCCACAAATTCGATGAGCGTGCCATCAGGGTCCTCAATGTAGGTGAAATGTCCCGATGCCTCGCCCATATCAAAGGACGCGTCGCCCGGACAGCTGTCCACCGTGAAGGGATGTCCCTTGCGCTCGCAAAATTCGCCCAGCGCGCGCATTCCCGTCACATCGTAGCAAATCTGAATGAATCCGGGATCTCCCCAGTAGCGTCCCTCGTAAATCTTGCGCGGCGTGCGCTCAAGCGGTTGCACCAACTCGATTGTGCCCTTGTTCATCAGTCCTGAAAACGGTCCGACCGGTGTGCGCGAATCGGCGAGGAGCACGCGGCGGTATTTCTGTTCATTTCCGGGTAGCATTTCCCAGTCGGCAAACACGCCCTCTTCGTCGTAAACGATGGTGTCGTAGCCGAGTACTTCCTGATAGAATCGCAGCGATTTTTCCATATCGGTCACGCCCACCATTGCCCCTGATATGCCTCCGTTGAAACTTTTTTGCTTAATGAAAATATCGTGATCTTCAACAATTTGGAAAATATTTCCGTACAAGTCTTTCAGATAAAAGCAGGCGTTGCCATTGGGAAGTTTGGTCACGGGGCAGCATTCCACAAGGGCTTTGGCGAGCTTGTCGTGGAATGCCTGCACGTTGTGGCATTTCACTTTTGCGGCGAAAATGCCGAGGTCGCCAATGGCGATTTGGAAAGGCGTTGGAACGGGCTTGCGCTCGCTGTACTGCCAGATTTCAAAGCCACCGCCGCCTTGCAGATTGACGGCGATGCAGGCGTGCCTTTTCTGCGGCTGGTTGCCCGTGTAGGGCAGCATCCGCTCCGCCACCGTGTCGTCTTCGAGAATCTTAATGTCAACACCGAAGATGTCAATGTACCAATTCCACGACTTTCTGAAGTCAGAGGTTCCGATTCCAACTTGCTGTATTCCAGATATAAAGAAGTTTTCCATAATTAGTATATGCTTTTACTATTTGACACTGCAAATATAGTAAAAACTTTTACTATTGCAAACGGAATTCAATGAATCAACTTTCGCAAGCCGTTTTTTTCTTGCTGTAATGGAAACTTACGACTTTTCAAGTCGGAATTGGAAATAGGATGGCAAAACCATTACATTGTTAACTTGCGAAGTTTGAATCAATGAGAAGAAATATTATTCCCCTAAAGTGCAATGACGAGGTGCCCGCCCAAAGAGAATTTTTGGCAAAAAAAAACGGGCGCCGAAGCACCCGTTTTCTGATATTCCGTATGAAGGATTATTGTTTCGTGCCGGTGAAGCTGGCAATCACCACGTCGGCTTCAACGCCCAGAACGGTGGCTTTGTAATAAACCTTGGTGGTAACGGAGTTGCCTTCGAAGGTTGATTTAACCAGAATCTTTTCGATGGTGGCGTCGGTGTATTCGTTGATGCCGATGAGTGCGGTAGCAGCGGAAATCATTTCAGAAGTGTAGCTGTTGGCGCTTGATTCGTAAACGCCCGTGCCGGTGCGCTCAAGTTCCACTACATATTCCCAAAGCAGGTTGTCCATAGCGAGAGGATTCTGTTTGAAGTGCATTTTTCCTTCTTTGGTCTTCGTGGTGTTGTCGCTGGTTTTCAAGATGTTGAAGGTTCCACTGTAAGTGCCGGCGAAGTCAGCTGCTTCATCTGAATAGGTTGATTCTTTGCAGCCACACAATGCGATGGCAACAACGGCTAACATTAAAAATACTTTCTTCATTTTTCTAAATTTTTGTTGTTTGTAATGATGTTAATCTTTTCAAATTTGAAGTTGCAAAAATACAATATTTTTCGGAATTATTCTCTTTTCGTCTTGCTGATTTATAGTTTGAAAATGACTCAACTTCCTCATACCGATTTAATATACACTTGCTCGTTATCATCATTTTCCATTTTCTTTTTGAAAAGGTCTTCGTTTCTTTGCAGAAATTCTTTCCAAAGTGAGTCCAGCTTTTGTGCCTGCTCGTCGTTCAATACCAAGCCGGAGTGTCCTTTCGTCCATTCAAAATCGGGAATGGCGCGTTGCAACTCGTCGCAGGTCAGAATGGGAACGGCATCGGGATTGAGCAGTACGTCTGGAATGAAATCCACATAGTGGGTGGTGCGGCCCTGCCCGCTCCAATCTGCGTCAAGGTATGGATTGGAGGTTACCACGCCGCTGCCCACAATGCCGATTTGTCCGTACCCGACCTTCACCCAATACACCCTGTCGGCTACATTGATTTTATCGTGATCCCATACGCTCCAATTCATTGAATCAAAGCCATCTTCTTTTTTTTCTTCAGATGCAAAATCCTGAAGCAGTGTGAGATAGCTGCTCATTTGAAAAGAAGAAAAAGACGGATTCCATTTCAAAATGACACTTTTAGGTTGCGTATTGGCGGGAATCACTTTTTCCGGAATCTCACGATAGTGTTTTGTACGGCAGCAGAACGGGACTTCCAAATAGAGTTCATCGCTGCCTTTTCGATACAGGTTCCCGTTTCTCGCTTCAAAGTATGGATTCGCTTTGGCCACCTCAATATAGGGAACCTTCCCTTTAGGTTTTTGGCACTCGCTATCGTAATAAAAATCCTTCGCGATTTCTTTTACGGAGCTCGGCAATTTGATAAATGACAAAGAGTCGAAAGCATCTCCTTCAATGATTTCCAAACCTTTGTTGAAGGTGATTTGGCTAAAAAGGTTCACATCAAACGCCCCGTGCCGTATCGCTTTGATTGATTGAGGCAACTTGAGCGATTTAATACAATTGCAGGAAAAACAATTGGCGGGAATCTCTTTGAGGTTGTTGGATAAAGTCAGACGAGTGAGATAACAATTGGAAAAAGCACTCTCGCCCAAGGCGACAACGGTGTCGGGAAGTTTAACAGAACTGTCGCAATAGCAATTTTCAAAAGCGTGCGCTCCTATTTCCCGCAAGCCGTTGGGAAAGTCGAACTCCCCGACAGATTGCAGATAACAAGCATAATTTCCGATAATCTTCACTTCTTTAGGAATTTTACAATCATCTTCGATATGAACCAGAATTTCTCCATCGGGGGAGAGAATCATATCTTCCGACAGCGAGTAAACCGAAGAATACTGCGTATTGCAAAGTATCTTCAGGAGTTTGGGTAGCATTTCCTCATATTCGAGGAATGTTGCGGCATAATCCTCCGGAGATATTTTTTGCTCATCTTCATCTATTAGTGTGATGTCACCAATTTCTATGGTTTTGATAGGAGATTTGAATAACTGCTCGTCAAAATCGTAGAGTTCCTCTGTGCGAAGAACACCCTCAAGGGTCAGCGTTTCCACGCCGGGATGTTTTGTGAGCCACTGGTCGAAAGGTTTGCTACCTATAATGTAAGTTTGTTTTTTCATATCGTTGTTGTTTTTTGTTTGGCAATAATTCTGTTCATAATTACGGATTGCGTAGTAAAATCGGCACTAATTTCCTCCATAAAACTCATTCTCACGCCCTTCTTTCACCGTCGCCTCCAGCATCCGCACGTGCGACAGAAAGTCGGCATCTTCCATACGGAGGGCCTGTTGCGCACAGTTGCGAATGCACGCCTGACACTTGATGCAGATTCCCTCGAAAATCGGAACTCCCGTTGATAGCACAATGCTGCCCATTGGACAAACTTCTGCACATTTCCCACAACGGACACACTGATTATCATCTACTTGCGGTTTGCTTTTCAGAAATTTGGCGGGCTGCAAATCTTCTTTCAACGGCGTGTAGTAGCTTTGCGGGTCGGGCTCGCCGGGAACCGACAGAATTTCCGCTTTATCTATTGGCAGACGAGTAACAAAGTCGCGCAGCTGCTGCAAATCGTCCTCCGTCGGGCGGCTCGCCGACAGCGTTGGTGAGAAGACGTGGCGGCACACCATCGCGGCGGCGCCAACGGGACTTAGTCCGCCCTGCCGCGCCTTGAGCACCATCTCCGACAGCGTGTTGTCGTAATGCCGTCCGCCAAAAGCGGCGATGGCGATGAGCGGGTTTCCGTTGCCACGGAGGAAGGCATCCACAAACGGCAAAGTCTTGTTGGGAATGCGGCCGGCATACACGGGCGTTCCCCATACCACCAGCGCGGCGGGCGGAAGGAAAACAGCTCGCTCGCGGTTGGCGGGCGTGGTGTACGAAACCATCTGGTACGGAACACCAAAGCGTGCGGCCAGCGCCTGAACCGCAGTTTCCACAATTTTGCGTGTGCCGCCCGTGGGACTGAAATAGATGCCTGCAATTTGTTCGATTTTCATATTAAAAACGTAAAGTCAGCCCGTTGCCCGTAAACGACAGGGCGGAATTGTTCTTTTTGCCTTTTATGTAAATTATTGAGCCAGAAATAAATAGCGGAACAGATGCGGCCATCAGGGTTACGCCGCCGATGGAGCACACGCCACCCAGCGCGCGGGCTCCCGGCGCATCGGAAATGCACAAGTACGCCATCGGAAAAAGCGCGGCGCCAGCAACTGCACAGCATCCGCCGGCAATCAGCAGGTTGCGCCCCGTCGTCATCTGCGGGTTGAGTTTGAGGTTGACCGACATCGTTGGCATCGGCGCGGGAGCTAACTGACACCAGCTTTCACCAGGTTTCTCGTCTCCCGGCGTCACCGTACTCATACACAGCCGCTGCGCCGAAACCGACAGCGCGAGCAAAAATGCGATGGACAAAGCAATAAATCTCCTCATTCCGTTGTGTTTCGGGCTGCAAAAATAAGAATTTTACTTTTACCTGATAACAATGGTTTTATCGTAAATCATCAAAATCATATTTCAGCTTGTCCAAATTTTGTTATTTTTGCAAAAAAATAGGGCTTATGAAAAAATACAAAATCCTCTCTATCGACGGCGGCGGCATTCGCGGCATTTTGCCGGCTATGATTCTTCAGGAAATGGAACGCCGCCTGCGTCAGCGCACGGGAAACGCCAACGCGCGCATCGCCGACTGTTTCGATATGATTGCTGGTACCAGCGCGGGTGGAATGCTCGCTTGCTCAATGCTTTACAACCACGACGGCAAGAAAATGGACTGCGCCACAGCCGTGGAACTGTTTGAACAGGGCGGCCCTAAAATCTTCAAAAAAACTTTTCTCAACCAGATTCGGCGCGTTTTCGATTCGCTCTATCCCGCTAAAAACATTGAAAGCGTGCTGGCCGACATCTTCGGCAATTCGCAACTCTCTGATTCTGACAAGGAAGGACTGATTACGGCCTACGACATCACCAACCGCGAGGCGGTACTTTTCGACACCGATTCCGCGCGGAGAGAGCCCCATCGCGATTATCGGCTGGCCGACATCGCCCGTGCCACCTCTGCCGCGCCCACCTATTTCCCGGTCGCGGAAGTCAGCTCTATGGCCGGAACCCAAAAGTGTCTGGTCGATGGCGGCATCTACGCCAATGACCCTTCGCTTTGCGCCATCATTGAAGCCAAAAAGAAGGTCTGGAAGGAGACCAACTGTGCCCCGAAAATCCACGATATGTACGTCGTCTCCATCGGAACCGGACGCGTGAGCAAGTCGTACCTCTACAACAAAGCCAAAAGCTGGGGACTCGTTTCGTGGGCGCTGCCAGTTATCGACATTCTACAATCTTCTGGCGCTGAAGTAATTAGCTACCAAGTAAGCAAACTGTTTGAAGCCGAAGATTGCCAAAGCCAGTATGTGCGCCTCACGCCCGAAATCGGCAAGGCCAGCGACCAGATGGACGACGGCAGCGTAAAGAACATCGAAGCGCTCAAGGAATCTGCAAACAACTACATTCAAGCGCATTCCGCCGACCTCGACCGCGTAATCGACGACCTGCTGAAATGAAAAAATTGCGTTAGAATGGCGATACAGTCGAGTTGCGCGAATTTTTCAAGCGTTTATCGTTCTTTTTTGTTATAAAAATGAGCGCTTTCCCGCTGCTGCTCGTGTGTCGCCTTTGAGAGAAACTACTGGAAAAGATTTAGTGCCCCCTCTTTCTCTTTTCTCCAGTCATTCAAAGTTTTGTTTTTGTAACTGAAAAATTTCGGACCTTGGTATGAACCCGATGTGTTTTGCTTGTCCGCAGGCAAAAATTCAGCCGTGAAAGCAGAGAGCGACCAGAGTCTTCCATCATATTCAACCTTGTCATCGGAAGCAATGGTAACAGTGAGATTCAGCGCATCGAACACGATTTCATCGCCAACGCCTAATCCGATCATATGAAATTTGAAAGGCGGCTTTGATGCCTTAAATACTTTTTCTTTATTCTCTGTATCAATTCGTCTGTCATCGTCTTTGCTGTGGCTCACCACGGGTTTGCCATCCACGTATATAGAAAGTTCACAATCATCGAGAATATCAGCAATGTCACGCATTATGTCAAGGGCAACGGACGGCGCAATATTGAAAAATTCACGGTTCTGACGGATGCGAAGATCTGTCAGACGGTCTATTTGTTTGTGAATCTGTTTCTCGACTTTGTCATATTTAGCCGTTTTTAATGTTGCATAGATTTCAAAAGGAAGCGGAACGGCAGTGTTGTCTAATTCCTTTGAACGTATGTCAACAGGGCGTGCGCTCTTTCCAATTTTCACCCAATCTTCTCGGAATGAAGGATTGGTGAGTATATATACATATCCTTTGTTATCTTCTTCTTTCATAATGTAAGAAAACTTCCATTTTTTACTTATTCTATGGCTCCTTTCTGAATTATGCGAAGTCCGTTAAACAACAAAACAAAAAAGGAACGACGGTGCAAAGTTACATATTATTTTCTTATTTTACACCGGAATTTTCTGATAATGGGAGTTGTCCGCATTGAGAACTCTCCGCTCAACACATCGCAAGTCCCGAATTGTCAGTTCACGGCTGTCCAACTTTCTTTTTTTCTCGAGAAAAAAAAGCGGCTTATTGAAGGAAATCGGAGTCGCATTATTTTGTCTTGCAGCGAGCACACCCTCGGAGAGGTTGAATCCCCATAACCCCAGATAAGCGCAGCGCAATCTGGGGAGGAGAGCCGCACTGGGGAAAGGCACCCCGGAGAGGTGCGACACCGCTTCGTAGCATCTCTCCGAGATGCCGGATGTGACTGCGGCGCCACAACAACTTCATTGTGACAAACAACTGTACGGCAGCTTTCCTCAGAAAGCAAGAAATCGAGCAGTTTCCTGTGCATTTCCTTGAAATTTCCTGCGCATTTCCTATATTACGCCGCAGGC
>JAZQOJ010000007.1:0-2174 GCA_045627805.1 Bacteroidales bacterium | reverse complement strand
CACGGGCGGAGTGGCGCGGTATGTCGCCTTGCTGATGGATGGCGGTGCCTTTACCCGCGAAGAGATGCTGAACCAGGTCTTTTCGCCGGCATCTCCTTTCCTCGAAGAGGGACGGATTGTCCTGGCACAGGAGTTTGGCGGTGATTCGACGAACTACTTTTCGATTCTCAGTTCGATTGCGACTGGTCACACGCGAAAGAACGCAATCTGATGTAACTTCAATTTGTATGAAATCACATCCTACTGATCCTGAAATCCGACGGATTTCAGGTACTGATAGAATTCTAGCGGATGCGTAAGATTTCGCTCCGACCAGCAAGCCGACAGGGATGCTCGAACAGTTCCTCGGATGCCTTAAAAGACCGTGAAAGAAGTAAAGCGGTCAACGCGGATGCGGTTGTCGAGGTGCTAAAAGGTCAGTTTTTCGATACCTTTGTGCAGATGAAGAAGTTTGTTCGACAGGCCAAGACTGATCTTGTTGTCATAGGCCCGTACTTTGACGATTAGTGCCTGCCGTTGATTGCGCAGAAGCGTCAGGGTGTGGCGGTGTCAGTCGTGCGTTCGTCGAAGAAGGCCTCAGAAGAGATCGGAGAGTGGCCGTTTTTTTTCTCCGGTGATTGTCCAGTGGTGTTGCGGGGCGTTGGTGGCGCGTCCTCGGATCGCCGCCGAAGGAGAAAACCGTGGGAAGGGATCAGACGAGAACAGCCGTGGAAAGAGACTGGCGATCCCCGCCTCGGTTTCGTCGCCCCTGCGCGGAGAAATTTTGGTACAATATCAGCGTTACAAGGGATTGGGGCCAGCCCCGATTCGGCGGGACATCGATAATTCGGCGGGAGGTCGATGAGCGCGAGGGGGCCGACCGTGACGGCTTGCGCAAGGTGAAGGTTTGAAAACAGGTGGACGATGACTGTACGCGACTTGTTGTCAGAATTCTCGGTTTCGGACATGTTGTCTAATTTCCCGAAATGCGATTGGGATCTGCCTTATGACGTGGCGGCCTATCAGGTTTTTTATGATCGGTTGATGCGGATGCGGCCTGTGAAAAGAGATGTGGTCGTATTCGGCGTTCCGTGGCCGCAGGGTGGCGACGGCAGCGTTCAGCCGCGTTGCTTCCGCATCAAGGAACTGGTTGGAAAGTTTGATTTCTCCGATCCGTACCTCCGCGTGAAGAGCCCGAAGCGTATGTCGCTCCAAGCGTTGGAGGCGTTGCCGCGTAAATGGCAATTGCCGGGAGAATGCGGCATGGAGATCATTGAGGTGAGAAACACCCTTGGATACGAGGTCTTTGATCCCAATGCCGACGAGGTTGGCCGCGTCAATCTCGCGGCGTGGATGTTTTTCGAGTTGTCGTCATACGGCTTGACTCTGCGTGCGCAACGAGCCGCGATGAGGCGGCTTGAACGTGACATTATGCAGTCCGAAAAGGAAATTTCCAAGGGCGAGACGTATACGATTGATGAGCTGCGCGAGGAATTTGGCATCCCCAAGCCGACAAAGCGCGAGGAGGCACGGCGTCATCGTCAGGCGATGGTCGAGGGGGTGACCTTTGCTCGTGATCTGATCAGGGCTATGGCTGAATATGTGCGGTTCAAGAATACCGCCCGGTGAAGTAGATGCAGTTGGGCTCCTTCGGGCTGAAATATGCTATAATTTGACTTGAAAATTTGACAAAGAAGAAGGAGGGTGGCAAGATGGCGAAATATTTGGATCCAAAGGCTGATCTGACATTCAAGAAGGTGTTTGGCGAGCACAAGGAACTCGTCATCAGCTTCCTGAACGCCCTTTTGCCTCTTGATGAGGGCAAGAAGGTTGAGGCGATTGAGTATCTGCCGCCGGAACTCGTGCCACGTACGCCCTTGAGTCGAGATACTGTGTTGAACATTCAGTGTGAGGATGCGAGTGGGTTGAAATTTATCGTTAAAATTCAGAATTCATGGCGGGCGTTGTTCAAATGGTCCATTCGCCTCACGTCTGGTACGGCGTATGTGCAGCCCCATCCAAGAAAAGGGGAATATGGTTCTTTGCTGCAGCCTGTCTATTCGCTCAACATCGTCAACGACACGTTCGAGCCGGACATGGAGGAGTACTACCATTACTACCACATGGTGCATGACCTCCATACCGACAAGGTGCTGGAAGGTCTTCACCTCGTGTTCGTGGAGCTGCCGAAGTTC
>JAZQOJ010000006.1:0-6303 GCA_045627805.1 Bacteroidales bacterium | reverse complement strand
GTGAAAACGATTGATGGCTGCAGCCGGACAATCTTTTCCATTGTTATTTCATTATGAAACAGCAAGAAAAATTTCCTGATAATTTCCTTGAAATTTCCTGCGCATTTCCTCTATCACGCCGAAGGCGGCATTCGTCCATTCGTCCATTTCACCGTTCATCCATTCGTCCAGTTCCCAATTTTCAATTTTCCATTTTCCATTTTCAATTTTCAATTTCTCACAATTCCCATTATGCGAACATCTCGCATTGTGGCATTTACAAGATGAAAGGGGATAATTCCATTATTTTTTCGTACCTTTGCAACAAATTTGAAACGTATGTACACTCAGAAAAACATTGCGGAAAACATTTTTTACGTCGGTGTGAACGACCGCGAAAAACATCTTTTCGAAAACTACATTCCCCTCCCCCACGGAGTTAGTTACAATTCTTATCTTATTAAAGATGAGAAAGTTGCACTTATTGATACGGTAGAAGTCTCTTTCTCCGACATCTTCTTCCGCCAAATCGATGCCATCCTGCAAGGCCGTTCCATCGACTATCTGGTGGTCAACCATATGGAGCCCGACCACGCCGGCTCTATCGGGCTCATCGCCCAGCGCTATCCCGATATGAAAATCGTGGGCAACAAGAAAACCTTTGAATTTCTCAACGGATACTTCAACGTAAGCAACGAAATGGTGGTAGTGGAGGAAGGAGGCGAGCTCGTGCTCGGCCAGCACAAACTCAATTTCTATATGGCTCCAATGGTGCACTGGCCCGAAGTGATGGTGGCTTACGAACCGAACAACCAGATTCTGTTCTCCGCTGACGCTTTCGGCACTTTCGGCGCGCTCAACGGCAGCTTCCTCGACAGCGAGCTCAACCTCGACAGCTTCTGGAACGAGATGCGCCGCTACTATGCCTGCATTGTGGGCAAGTACGGAGCCCCCGTGCAAACCGCGCTCAAAAAACTTTCAGCCCTCCCCATCAAAACCGTATGCGCCACCCACGGACCCGTCTGGCAGAAAGAACTCGCAAAAGTAGTCGCACTTTACGACCAATGGAGCCGCTACGACACCGAAAAGGGCTGCGTCATCGCCTACGGCTCAATGTACGGCAACACCCAGCAATTGGCCGAGTCAATCGCGCAAGGCCTCGCCGACGGCGGCATCAAAAACATTGTCATACACGACGTCTCCAAGTCGGACGCATCGTTCATCCTTGCCGACATCTTCCAATACAACGGGCTCATCCTCGGCTCCCCGACCTATATGAACGGACTCTATCCTCTCATCGACTCGCTGGTGCACAAAATCGAGGAAAGAGGCATCAAAAACCACATTTACAGCTGCTTCGGCTCCCATACCTGGGCCGGAACAGCCACCAAACGCCTGCAAGAACTCGCTGACAAAATGAGATGGACAAGCGTCGGCACGCCCATCGACAACTGCCGCGCTGCTGACGTTCCCACCCTCCAGCAAGCATACGAACTCGGATTGGAAATGGCAAACGTTCTGTAAATCAAGAAAAGAGACGGGCACCGAGTCCGTCTCTTTTCTTTTTCACTTGCGCAAGGAATCCTCGCTCACACCTCCCCCATCGCCGCCTCGTACAAATCAGGGCGGCGTTTTTTCGTACGCTCCAACTGCTGCTCCAACTTCCAATCCTTGATCAGACGCTCATTGCCCGACAGCAAGATCTCCGGAACCTTATGTCCCTCATAATCAGCGGGGCGCGTGTAAACTGGAGGCGACAGCAAACCATCCTGGAAAGAGTCGCTCAAGGCCGATGTCTCATCATTGAGCACGCCAGGTATCACGCGAGCCACTGCATCCACAATCGCCATCGAAGCAATCTCACCTCCCGACAACACATAGTCGCCAATGCTAATCTCTTCTGTTACAAATAGTTCGCGCACTCGTTCGTCAACTCCTTTGTAATGGCCACACAAAATGATGATGTTTTCCAACATCGACAACTCATTCGCCTTGTCTTGATTGAACGTCTTGCCGTCAGGTGCCATAAACAACACAGCATCGTAGTGTCGCTGTGATTTCAGTTCGGAAATGCAGTCAGCAATGGGCTGCACCATCATCACCATTCCGGCCCCTCCACCAAACGGATAATCATCCACCTTGCGGTGCTTGTCCTTTGAATATTCACGGATGTCGTGCGTGTGGACTTCCAGATATCCTTTCGCAATCGCTCTTTTCAGAATCGACTGGGTGAAAATGCCCGAAAACATTTCGGGAAACAATGTCAATATATCAATGCGCATATCACAATTTTTCTATGAACATAATACCATCTCGAAATGGGAGCAGAAAATTACGGACCCTCGGGTCATTCAAGACATAATCATTGAAACGCTGCAAAGCGGGCGTGTCCTTGTCGCCCTGTTTTGCCTCCGAAAGCACTTTCCCACTCCATAAAACATTGTCGGCCAATATGTAGCCGCCCTTTCGCAATCGGGGAAGCACCCTCTCATAATACGACACGTAATCCTCCTTGTCGGCATCCATAAAAACCAAGTCCCACTCGCCATCCAAATCAGGAATGACCTCCAAAGCGTTTCCAATATGCAGCGTGATTTTCTCTGAATCAGGAGATTGCGAGAAATACCGACGAATCATATCTTCCAGTTCCTCGTTAATCTCAATCGTGTCAATCGAGCCGCCGTCGGGCAGTCCGGCCGCCATACAAATGGCCGAATACCCCGTATAGGTGCCGATTTCCAAAATCCGCTTCGGCTGCATCATCCGCACCAAAGCCGTCAGGAAACTGCCCTGCAAATGGTCCGACAACATCCTCGGATTCATCACCTTAAGGTTTGTCTCCCGATTCAACCGGTAAAGCAGTTCCGACTCCGGCGTGGAATGCGACTGGCAATACTCCTCAATTTCTGTCGTGATCTCGGTATGCACGTCTAATCGTTCTTCTCAATAATTTTGTTCACTTCCGCTTCCGTCTTGGTCAGCTTGTCGCGACAGACCTGAATCAAAAAAGAAGCACGCTCGATGTTTTTCGTCAACTCGTCAACCGAAATGTCAGCGTTCTCCATCTTTTTCACAATCTCCTGAAGCTCATCAAACGCCTCTGTATAGGTTATGCTTTTTTCTGCCATTTTTATTTCGTTTTAATGATTTTTTCATTCTGAACATAATTGCCATTCACAATTTTCACAATATAGCAACCCACAGGCAACTGAGCCATATTTAATTGTGTAACGCCTTGATTAACAATATTTTTAGACAATAATCTTCCATTCATATCATAAATAAAAGCAGTGGCGGGCGACTGGCTGTTCGGGCTGGAGATCCACAGCGCGTCGGTTAGCGGATTGGGATAAAGTGTGTATTGGTTGCGCTCGCAGGCGAACTCCTGAACACCCACCTTATACAAAGCCCGCAAAATGGCCTGGTATGCGTTCACCTTGCCGTGCCCAAAACGGTTCATTCCGGAGACCTCAGTAAATTCGTCGTGCGTGGCCGAAAAGATGAGCGACTCCTTCACCTGCTGCGGTGTCAGGTTGGGATTGGCTTGCAACAACAAGGCCACGACACCCGTGACGAAAGGCGACGACATCGAAGTTCCCGACAATTTGGCGAATCCGTATTGGCGGCCATCATATTCGAAGGGCGAAATCAACGTGGTGTGCTCATCGGCGAAACTGGAATAGGCAGCGCAAACCTGATAGCCCGGCGCGGAGATATCGGGCTTGTCGCGCCCGTCAATGGTCGGCCCGTAACTGGAGAATGAGCAGATGTTGCCGCCCACTGTAACGGAATCCTGCACATACTGCGACTGGTGTGCCGCCACCGTGATGGCGCAGTCCACATTGGCCGGTGTGCCAATTCCGAACTGATTGTCACCGTATTTCCACCCTAACACATTGACGCCCATAAACTTGCCGCCCCAATTCCCGACTCCCGTCGTCAGTTCGGCCACATTCCAAGCGTGGAAATCACCGCCAGCGGCCGCCACAGTGATACCCAGGCGCCAATTCATATTGCTCACATTCTTTTTCACGCGCAAACGCACGTCCGGTCGGCTGCTGGCATCGCTCTTCACCACCTGGATGTTGTAAAATATGGTGTCGGTTCCGTCGGCCAGAAAACTTTCCACATACTGGTCGCCGGAAGCCGTGTTGTAAAAAGGCGATGCCTGAATGGTTTCGTAATGATTGTCCGTCCAGTTCAAACACACCGAGAAGGGCTGGTTCGGCGAATTGGTCATAGAAATGGAAGCGCCCCAATAATCGCTGCTTCCATTTTCCGGAGGAAACATAAAGCGGCTGCGCAGAGTGTCGTTGTTGAAAGTGTGTCCCAGATGGAAAGTCTCGTCTCCATTGTTGCCGCCACTCGTCACAAAAACGACACCCAAATCGCTGAGTTCCCGCATTTTCTGTCCGACGGCACCCGTTCCGCAGAAATTGTCCATCCAGTAAAGTCCCCAGCTCATATTGATGACGAGGCGTTTCTGTTCTTGCTGCGCAACATTGTACATCCATTGAAAAGCGTCGATAACTGCCTGTTCCTCAGGAATAAAGGCGCAGAAAACGAATTCAGCGCCGGGCGCTACCCCGCGATACTGGGTTCCCGCGCCACTGCCACCTGCGATAGAAGCAACGTGCGTGCCGTGATAATGATGCCCATAAATGTTCGATGTGTCGCAAGCGGCGGACAGAAGTTGCTCTTTGCCAATGAATTCGGCGCCATAGTTAAAACCCTCCGGTGCGGGTCCGCTCGTCTTGAACTGGTCCCAAGCACGCAGAATGCGGTACTGCGTCATCGTGGTGTCGTAAAAAACGGGATGAGTGAAGTCAAAACCCCAGTCGGTGACACCAATGATAACACCTTCGCCCGTGTAAGGCCCCACAGAATCAACGCCATAAAAGACACTGTCCACATTGCCATCAGGGCGTGCGTGGTACAAGTCTTGTGCATTAATCATTAAAACACTGACAATCAGAATGATAAATAAAAATATCTTTTTCATTTAACCTATATTTTATTTTCTGGAATCAAAAGACCGGAATCGTGTGACTACTGTTCCGTTTCCAATTTGGTACAAAGGTAATGCAATTTGTACATATCGAAACACCGCATATTGGGATGTCCCGATTTCAAGTTCGCAATGATTCTTTTTTCAAATTTATTGTAAATCTTGAGAAAAAAACTTAACGTATTGGTTTTCTTTAGTTTATGATAGGTTCTCAAAAGAGTGATGCTTTCAATGAATTGTGGCTTGTCGGCCACTTTATCTTGTATGACGAGCAGGTTGTCGATGGCGTTCTGCGTCTGCTTCAAGAATTTGGTGGTGGGAATCGACACCTCGTGTCGCAGCGGATTGTCGATATGTTTGACGACAATGCCGTGGGAAAGCAAGTCCAGACCGAAGAGAGTGTCTTCGTGTCCGTAGCCCTCCAGGGTTTCATCAAATTCCACAATATCAAATATCTTCTTTTCTATCAAGAAGTTAAATGTTGAAAAAGCGTAGTTTGGATTCTTGTTCCGCTCCTTTGCCTTGCAGGTTTCGCGCTGCCGTCCGTAGGCCCAGCGCAGGACGCAGTCTTTGCGTGGCTTGCGTCCCTTGTACTCGTAGCCGCCCGACAGGACCTGTGCGGGCAAGGCATCGATGTAGGTTTTCAAGTAATCCTTGCGGGTGACGCGCGTGTCGCAGTCCATAAAAAGCAAGTACGGATATTGCGCCTTGGATGCCAACACGTTGCGCACGTACGAGCGTCCCATATTGACGTAACTTTGAAGATAGGTGACGTGCTCGATGAAGTCCAGCTTTGAATTTTTCATCTGGAAATCGTGCTCTGACGCGTCGTCAAGCAGGATGACTTCGTATGGCACCTTGAGCCGGTCGGCCTGCTTTACCAATTCGTTAACCAGGGCGTTGACATCCCAATTGTGGATGGCGATGCAGATGGACAGCATTACACGAGCGAGTCAATAAGTTTTCCGTCCTCAATGCAGATGGTGCGAGAAGAAAACTTGTTAATCATAGAGAAATTGTGCGTTGACATCAGGACGGTGGTTCCCTGCTGGTTGATGTCGTGCAGAATCTGGAAAATCTCTTCCGCCGTATATGGGTCAAGGTTCCCGGTCGGCTCGTCGGCCAGAATCAGTTCCGGCTTGTTGAGCAGTGCGCGGGCAATGCAGACGCGCTGCTGTTCCCCGCCCGACAATTGGTGCGGGTACTTGAAGTCCTTGGTCTCGAGGTGTACGAGTTCCAGTACTTCTTTTACGCGCAAATCCATTGCGTGTTTGTCTTTCCAGCCGGTCGCTCTCATGGCGGCAAGCAGATTGTCG
>JAZQOJ010000005.1:0-11426 GCA_045627805.1 Bacteroidales bacterium | reverse complement strand
ATTTCGATAAGTCGTCCATCATTAGGGAGAGCCGTCGCGATTCCGCATTTTTCCCACTTGAGCCCTCGCTGCTCCGTTGCCGTGCTATCGGGGCGAAGAAAACTATTTGCCTGAAATCCACCATTTTGACTCCGCCCGACTATTTCGTGCTCGTTTATGCGAGAAAAGGACGCGATATTTCCGAATTTTTGGAAAAACTGTGCGCTTTTCCGATGTCTTTACGCGAAATAACTCACTGTTTGTTCGGTCCGGAAAAGCCCAAAAAAGCTTCGAAATCTCAAAAGGAGACCGGCTCGGAGAAGAAATCGGCCCCGGTTTCTCCGGCTGGACAACTCCTCCGCAACGTGTTTTATGCCGCCGACCTCGCCATCGCCCGCAACGCCACACGCCGCGACGCTGATTTCCTCGGCATCGTCCCCAGTTATTTTAAGTCGGGATTGAGAACTTTGCCCAATTATTGCTCTTAATTTTTTTTATAAAATATTGAAAATTAATAAATTAAATTTATATTCAACTATGAAAAAAACGATTTCTCTTATCCTTTTGCTTTCGTGCGGCACCGCTTGCTTCGCACAGAACACCGAAAAGATCAACGTGAAGGAACGCGTGGCCGAGTACGCCTATTACGACCTCAAGACCGATGTTTCCAAACTGTCGGACAACGACAAGAAGCTGCTCCCGATTTTCGTGCGCATTTCTGAAATTATGGATGGGCTCTTCTGGAAACAGACCTATGGCGATGTTGCTGATTTCAAGAAGATTAAGGATCCGGTCGTGCGCGATTATGTGCAGATTAACTACGGACCGTGGGACCGCCTCGACGACAACCGCCCGTTTGTGGAAGGTTATGACGCTAAGCCCGACGCTTGCCAGTATTATCCGCAAGACATCACCCGCGAGGAGTACGACACTTACGCCGACCCCAACAAATCAAGCTTGTACACCGTTCTGCGTCGCGACGCCAACGGCAAGCTGACCACCGTGTGGTATCACGACGAGTACCAAAAGGAAATCAAGGAAGTGTGCGACCTGCTTGACCAGGCCATCGCCATTACCGACAATCCGGGAATGAAAAACTACTTGATTGAGAGAAAGAAGGCCTTTGAAACCGACGACTATTTCGCCAGCGACCTCGCCTGGATGGATATGAAAGACAGCCACATCGATTTCGTGGTGGGACCCATCGAGAATTACGACGACAAGTTCAACGAAGCCAAAGCATCGTACGAGGCGTTCATTCTGGTAAAAGACGAGGAGCGCAGCCAGGAATTGGCCAAGTTCATCACGATGCTTCCCGAAATCCAGAAGATCCTGCCCTGTCAGCCCGAATATAAGACTTTCGTTCCCGGAACCTCTTCAGACTTAAATGTTTACGATGCGATTTATTATGCGGGCGATTGCAATTCGGGCAGCAAGACGATTGCCATTAACCTGCCTAACGACGACCGCGTTCAGGCGAAGAAGGGCGCTCGCCGGTTGCAGCTCCGCAACAGTATGCAGGCCAAGTTTGAGAAAATTATGCGCCCCATCGGCGATGTGGTGCTCGCTCCCGAACAGCGCAAAAACCTCAAGTTCGACGCTTTCTTCTGGAATGTGACTTTCCACGAAGTGGCTCACGGACTGGGCGTTAAGGAAACCATCAACGGGCTGGGTTCCGTTGACGACGCCCTCCAAACCGAAAAAACCTCTTGGGAAGAGGCCAAGGCCGACATCCTCGGACTTTTCATCGTTTGCCATCTGATTGACAAGGGAGAAATCACCAACATCACCAAGGAGGACGCCATAACGACCTTCATTGCCGGCATCTTCCGCTCCGTACGCTTCGGCGCCGCCAGCTCTCACGGAAAAGCCAATATGATGTGCTTCAACTATTTGAAGGATATGGGCGCTTTCAAACGCGACAGCAAGGGCATCTACACCATCGATTACAAAAAGGCCTATTCCGCTATCAATAGCTGGGGCGGCCTCATCCTGATGGTGCAGGCCACTGGCGACTTGGATTACGCCGCCTCTTTCCGCGCTAAGAACGGTATCATCAAACCCGAACTCCAGAGCGACCTCGACCGCATCAACAATGCTGGCATCCCCCGCGACATCCGTTTCAATCAGGGACTTAAAACCCTCGGACTTTAGTCCTGCTCTCGATTGCCGTAAAATGATGACCGGAAATCGCCGATTTGTGATTGCACACGGAACGTTTTTCTTACAATGATAAGTCGCAGATCTGAAGTCTGTAAACAGTAATTTTGCAAAATCCAAATTGATAATAAATTATGAACTTAAAACTACAACGACCGCTCATTTTCTTTGATCTGGAAACCACAGGTTTGAATATTGGTAAAGATAAAATCGTGGAAATCTGCCTGCTCAAGGTGTTTCCCGACGGGACGCAGGAGGAGAGAACGATGCGCCTGAACCCTCAGTGCCATATCCCGGAACTCACTTCTGAAATTCACGGCATTTACGACCGCGACGTCAAGGACGCTCCCACTTTTGAGCAGGTTGCCGACGATATTCTCCATTTTTTCGACGACTGTGACATCGCCGGTTTCAATTCCAATAAATTCGACATCCCATTGCTGATGGAAGAATTTCTGCGCATTGGCAAGAAATTGGATATGCGTGGCCGCGCCGTCATTGACGTGCAGCAGATTTTTCACAAGATGGAACCCCGAAATCTGATTGCCGCTTACAAGTTCTATTGCGGAAAGGATTTGCGTGATGCCCATTCCGCCGCGGCCGACACCCGCGCCACTTTCGAGGTGCTTGATGCACAGGTGGCTCGTTATCAGAACGTTGAGTACGAGGATCGAGAAGGAAAGACCGGATGCCCCGTCACGCCCAACGTGAAAGACCTCGACAAGTTCACCCGTGTGCACCGCAATGTGGACTTCGCTGCTCATATCGTCCTCAACGACAATGATGTGGAGGTTTTCAACTTTGGAAAGCACAAAGGAGAAAGCGTGAAAGAGGTCTTCAAAAAAGAACCTGCTTTCTATGCTTGGATGATGAAGGCCGACTTCCCGCTTTACACCAAGGAGGTGATCACGATGCTTTACAACGAAGTGCGTCTTGAACGGAAATTCTCACAAAACAATTAATCGAATTCTAATTTCTAAATCTTTACATATCTATTATTATGAAAAAAGTAAGAGTAAGATTCGCACCCAGTCCGACGGGACCTTTGCACATCGGTGGCGTGCGCACCGCATTGTATAACTATTTGTTCGCCAAGCAGAATGGCGGCGATTTCCTGCTCCGTATCGAGGATACCGACCAGACTCGTTTTGTGCCAGGCGCTGAAGCGTACATCATTGAGGCGTTCCAATGGCTCGGCATCAAGTTCGATGAGGGCGTTGGCATTGGCGGCCCCTTCGGACCGTACAAGCAGTCGGAGCGCAAGCCGATGTACAAGCAGTATGCTGACTTCCTGATTGAGAACGGCTGGGCGTACTATGCTTTCGATACTCCGGAGGCCCTCGATGCCAAGCGCAAGGAGGCCGAAGCGCAGAAAAAGACTTTCCAGTATGATGCCACTACCCGTATGGGATTGTGCAACTCGCTGGCTCTCAGTAAGGAAGAGGTTGAGGCGAAGTTCGCAGCCGGCGAACCCTATGTGGTGCGCTTCAAGTATCCCGAAAATCTGGACATTACGGTGCACGATATGATTCGTGGTGATGTTACCATCAATTCCAACTTGTTGGACGATAAGGTTTTGTATAAGTCAGACGGAATGCCGACCTACCATTTGGCCAACATCGTGGACGACCACACGATGGAAATCTCGCACGTGATTCGTGGCGAGGAATGGCTGCCTTCCGCTCCGCTGCACGTTATGCTTTACAAGGCCTTCGGCTGGGAAGCGCCCCAGTTCGCTCACCTTCCGCTCCTGCTCAAGCCCGACGGAAATGGCAAACTGAGCAAGCGCGACGGCGACCGACTCGGTTTCCCCGTTTTCCCGCTCCAGTGGACCGATCCCAAGACGGGCGACGTGTCTTCGGGTTACCGTGAAAGTGGCTATCTGCCTGAGGCAGTGGTGAATATGCTCGCCCTTCTGGGCTGGAATCCTGGAACCGAACAGGAAATTATGGACCTCGACACCTTGGTGAAACTGTTCTCCGTTGACAACATCAGCAAGTCGGGCGCCAAGTTCAATCTTGAAAAGGCCAAGTGGTTCAATCATCAGTACATCCAGATGGCTTCCGATGACCGGCTGTTTGAACTTTTCGGAAAAGAGTTGGAAAAACACAATGTCAAGGTTGAAAACGCTTATTTGCAACGTGTTATAACGTTGATGAAGGAACGCGTTCACTTTATTCCGGAATTCTGGGAGCAGACCGCTTTCTTCTTCGAGGCACCTACGGAGTACGATCCGCAGGCCGTGAAGAAAAGATGGAAGCCGGGCACGGGCGCTCATTTGCGCAAAATGATGGACATCGTGCTGTCGGTGCAGCCCTTCGACAAGCAGCGTGCTCACGACTTGGTGATGGAGTACGTGCAGGGCAACGAACTCAATATGGGCGCCATTATGAACAGTTTCCGCATCGCGCTGGTGGGTGCTGCCAAGGGTCCCGACCTTTTCGAAATCATTGATATGATTGGCGTTGAGGAGACCGAACGCCGCGTGGCGCGTGCCATCGCAACGATAACGGAATAATTTTCAGTGATAATGAACGAGAATAAGGATATCCGCCAGTTGGCTATTGATGCGCTTCGCCTCGAAGCGGAGGCGGTGAGCAATCTGCAAAACTATATCGGCGAGTCGTTTGAACAGAGCGTGCGGGCGATTCTTTCAATGAAAGGCCGGCTGGTGGTGACAGGAATTGGCAAGAGTGCCATCATCGCTCAGAAAATCGTGGCGACGATGAACTCCACCGGAACACCGTCGGTGTTTATGCACGCCGCCGACGCCATTCACGGCGACCTCGGCATCATCCAGTCTGACGATGTGGTGCTTTGCATCTCGAAAAGCGGCAACACGCCTGAGATTTCCGTGCTGATTCCCTTCTTGAAAATGAACGGCAACACGCTGATTGCGCTGGTGGGCAACGAGGATTCGTTTTTAGCGAAGGAGGCCGATTTCGTGCTTAATTGCGCGGTGGCTCAGGAGGCCTGCCCCAATAATCTGGCGCCCACTTGCAGCTCCACCGCGCAGCTGGCAATGGGCGATGCGCTGGCCAGCTGTCTCATCGCGCTCCGCGGATTCACCTCGCAGGATTTCGCCAAGTACCATCCCGGCGGCATCCTCGGCAAACGACTCTATGTGAAGGTGAGCGACCTTTTCCGGTTCAACGAAAAACCGCAAGTAGCGCCCGGAGACTCCATACAGAAGGTGATTCTGGAAATATCGGGCAAATGCCTGGGCGTTACCGCAGTAGTGGAGAACGATGTCGTGGTGGGCGCCATCACCGACGGCGACCTCCGCAGGATGTTGCAGGCGAATGCCGACACTTCCCGATTGTGCGCCGCCGACATTATGACGCGCAACCCCAAAACCATCGCACCGCAGACACTCGCCGTGGAAGCGCTCGATATGATGCGTAAAAAGCAGATTACCAATATTTTCGTAGTGGAAAACCAACGGTATCTCGGCGTTATCCATATTCACGACATTATCAAGGAAGGGATTTTTTAAATTGGAAAGAAGATGATGAAAAGTATTGAAACGATAGCGCTTCTGTTGGTCGCCAACATCTTTATGACCTTCGCTTGGTATGGCCATCTCAAATTCAATACGGGAAATCTCGCGCTCCCTCTTATCATATTGATTAGCTGGGGAATCGCTCTGATTGAGTACTGTTTTCAGGTGCCCGCCAACCGCATTGGCTTTGAAGGCAACGGCGGCCCGTTCAATATGTGGCAGCTCAAGGTGATTCAGGAGGCGCTCACGCTGATTGTGTTCACCGTTTTCACGGTCGTGTTTTTCAAACAGCAGAAATTCACTTACAATCATCTGATCGGCTTCGGTTTCCTGATATTGGCTGTCTATTTTATTTTCAAAAAGTAATTTGATTGAAAAAATAGTGCAATTCGTTTAGCGGTGGAATAGACCACCGCTTTTTTTATTTATTTTTGCCGCCAAAAGAGATTGATTTTATGAAAAAAATTGCGTTTTGCGTGGTGTGCGTGGCGGCGTTGCTGCTTACAGCCAGAACGGGTTCCGCACAAACTGTGGTGCAAACCACGGATGTTACTGTCGTGTACAACGGCGCATTGCCTTCCGTTACTTTTGAGGATGTGAGCCGCTTCTATTTTCAGGATGAAAATCTGGTGATGGACCAGCACGGCGTGCTTACCGAAATCCCATTCTCCACGGTGCACAAGTTGGAATTGTCGGCCGTCGCGACACCCGTCTTGGATGTGGTTGACGAGTGGAACGAAAGTGCGGTTCTCGTGTATCCCAACCCTGCTTCCGACAGATTGTTTTTCGCTTCCCAGCAGGAACGTCAGGTTGACGTGGCGGTTTATGCGATGGACGGTCGCAAGCTCTTTTCGCAGCAACTCTCCACGGATGGATTTCTGGATGTGAGTGCGCTGCCGAATGGATTTTATGTTGTGAAGATTAACAATGTGGCTTATAAATTTAGTAAGTTGTAGCGATGAAAAAAGCATTGGTTTCCTTATTCGTTCTTATTTTCGGTGTGGGTATCGCTTCGGCGCAGGAACAGCGCATTATCTTTTATAATGGAAGCAATCCTATTCATACACAGTTGGTTAACAATATCGACAGCGTTAGTTTTGTGAATAATATTTCCTCGGTGCATAATAATGTGGGCGAGCCGGATTTCCAGTTTCCGGTTGTCGGCATCGACAGCATCGTCTTCGCAACGGAAAATGTGCAGATTGACACGGGCGATGTGATTTTCATCACCTATAGCGGAAATACGGTTTCGGTGCTCAATCCGTGGGCGAACCGCGGCGTTTCCATTTCGACAAATGGTGCCGATGTGGTGGTGAGTGCTGCTTCGGGGGTGCAAGATATCGTGTATTTTCTATCGGGAACGACTGCGAATGGCTCTCTCGTGATGAACAGCGACCGCCGTTTCAACCTGGTGATGCACGCAGTGAGCATTGAAAATCCGAACGGAGCCGCCATCAAGGTGCTGGATGATGTGAAAGTGTCGGTCACACTGGAGGAGGAGAATTCCGTGATCGACGGCGGCGATGCCACCACACACAAAGCGGCATTTGACAGCGAAGGACAAATCGTCTTTTCCGGAAACGGTGCGCTCAATGTTACCGGTAACGTGAAACACGGCGTCTTCAGCAACGACTACATCCGAATTCTGAGCGGTGATTTCAAGGTCGCTGCTGCGGTGACTGATGCTTTTCACGCCGACTATTTCCAGATGTACACGGGCAGTTTGGACATTGACAATGCGAAGACGGGCATTGACGGCGACCGCGGCTTCATTGAGATTGCCGGCGGCTCCATCGACATCAGCGTGGCGGCGGCCGACGGCAAGGGGATGGTTTGCGACAGCACGGTGCTCATCACTGGCGGCACCATTGACCTGACGCTCACGGGCGGACAGAGCAAGGGCGTCAAAGCCGGACGGGGCATCACACTTTCTGGCGGGGTTGTCACCATCAACGGCTCCGGCGCGACAGTGGTAACGGACAACGATCCTTCGCATTGCACCGGCCTGAAGAGTGATGCGGACATCAACATCGGCGACGGTGCCAATCTTACGGTAACAATGTCGAGTGCGGCGGCAGGCGGCAAGTGCATAAACGCCGACGGCAATGTTTTCATTTCAGGCGGAATGCTGGACCTTTCCGTTGCCGGTTCAGGCGGAACTTATACCAATGTTAGTGGCCAAAGTGATTCATATTCAGCTGCTTGTGTGAAAAGTAACGGACTGATAGAAGGGAATGGCGGTGTCATAAACCTTGTGGCTTCCGGCACCGACGGCAAGGGATTTTCGGCCGACAATGGAATCACCATCAGCGGCGGTGAGATCAGCTTGACGCTGACGGGCAATGTGAGCAAGGGACTCAAGTCGGGCGGCGCAATGCTGGTTGCGGGCGGCACGCTTGACATCAATGCCAACGGAAGCACTGTGGTCACGAGCGGCAATCCGGCTTACTGCACGGGCATCAAGTCTGACGGCACTTTCACGGTGACTGGCGGCACGATGAACATCACTTGCGGCAGCGGCAACACGGGCGGCCGCTGCATCTCTTCCACCGGCGATATGCTGGTAGAGGGAGGCACGATGATATTGAAAACACAAGGAAACGGAACTACTTATACAAGTGGTTCAACAACAGATGCTTACGGTCCGGTCTGCATCAAGGCGGACGGCGATCTCACCGTTAATGGCGGCATCATTGATTGCCAGAGCACCGGCACTGGGGGGCGTGGCATCAAGGTGGACGGATCCACTACGATTGGCACTTTGGACGGAGATAACAGCCTGATAGACATTGATATAATGACATCGGGCGCTCCTGTTGGCGGTAGCGGCGGCGGTGGTGGCGGCTGGCCTCCGGGCGGCGGCGGCAGTTCTACCAACTACTGCAAGCCCAAGGGATTGAAATGTTTGGGAAACATCACCGTCAACAGCGGGCATCTTTCGTCTTATTGTGCGCAAACCTCTGGCGATCCGACAGGCGAGGCCATTGAGAGCAAGTCGAAAATCGCCATCCACGGCGGCTTTGTGGAAGCCAATGCCTACGACGACGCCATCAACTCTGCGGCGGGCTTCGAGGTTACGGGCGGTTATGTGTGGGCTTACGCGCGCGGCAACGACGGCATCGACAACAACGCCCCTCCCGCCGCGACGGCCACCAACTGGCGGGGCGGCGTGGTCATTGCCGCCGGCACCGAGGAAGCCATTGACGCCAACATCGACCGTGGCGGCTCGTTTTACATCAATGGCGCTACGGTAATCGGGTATTATGCCAATAGTCAGGGCGGTATGGGCATTTTCGACAATCCCACCTACCTCAATGGTCAAAAATACCTCTCTCCGTCCATCACGTCGGTGGGCAATTATTGCATCAGGAACAGTTCGGGCACGCCCGTGATGATTTACGCGCACCCGGGCACTGTTTCCGGCAGCGGCTTTATGGATTCTACCGATGGTTTGAGACCCCCTCCGGGCAGCGGCTCGCGCTTCGTATTCACCAGTCCGCAGGTGACGTCGGGCACCTACACGCTTTACTCCAATCCGACCATTTCCGGCGGCGACGTGTGGCACGGCTTGTATATCGGAGCATCTGCCACCACATCCGGAGCAGGCACTTCCCTGTCGGCCCAGTAGTGAGCAACCCCTATCTCGCACCGTCCGTCAATTAAACAGCTCAACAGTTCAACAAATCAAATATGAAAACCAATTTTACCAAACTAATGCTTCTTTTCGTCATTCCTGCTTTGCTTTGCGCTTGCAACAAGGGGGAAGGCGAAGGCGGAACCGCTACCATCGAAGGAAAAATCGTGACGGTAGTTCACGACAACGACAATTACAGTCTTACCGCCGACACGATGGCGGCCGCGCAGACCGACGTGTTTATTGTTTACGGCGATGAGGTCTTGTACGGAGACGATATGGAAACGGGCGCTGACGGCACATACCGTTTCAAGTACTTGAAGAAGGGAACTTATACTGGTTTCGCCTACTCCGTTTTGCCTTCTGGCGAGAAGGTCGCCGTGTCGGAGACCGTGCAGGTTCGCAATGGCGAAAAGGTGACCGTGCCCACCATTTATACCCACGAGGGCAAGGCCTACGGAACTTCTCTGGTGCGCGGGCAGGTTTGGGCCAACTATTACCACAATGGCGACAGCCGTGGCAGTGGCTGGGCATACGAGCAGCGCGTTTATATCCGCCGGGTAGGGGAGCCCTATCACTTCGACGATGTGCGCGTCGGACTTGACGGTTTTTACTATTTCCAGCAGCTCACACCGGGCAATTACGAGGTGTTCACTTTCACGGAAAACACCAGTGAGGTGCCGTCTCCGCTCTGCCAGACCATCACGGTTTCCGAAGCGGGCATCGTTTATGATCTTGATTTGTTTACGGTTCTTGTAAATGTGTAACAATATGAAAATCAGGATGATATTTCTTTCGGTTGCCGTATGTTCTTCGCTCTTCTTTGCCAATGCCCAAAGCACCCGCAACAAGTGCAATCTTACCGTCAAGGAGTGGAAAACACCGGCCGGCTCGAAAACCCGCTATATGGACGAGATGACCAAGTACAATGCGAAAGGACAGAAAATCGAGCAGATTGAATACGACAACTATGCGCAGAAATCGCGCACCACTTACGAGTACGACTCTAAGGGAAACTGCGTGAAACAAGTGGTTTACGACGCAAAAAACAAGGTGATGCGCATCCGAAAGTTCGAGTATTATCCCGATGGCAGCAAGAAAAAACAGTACAATTATGCGCCCTCCGGAAAACTGCTGAGCACGCGCGAGTTTGAGTACATCTTCGAGTAATTTCCTATGGATTCCTTGATCGAGCAACTTCATCATTTTAAGCCCATCTCTTTGGAGCAAATGCAGTCCGTCAAGCTGATGAACCGCATTGATACGAAGTTCTTGGCCTCCATTGAACAACTGGATGATATGCTAAATCGTTTGAAATCAAATTATTACGTTCAGTTGACCGCCCAACAGCCCCTCGCTCATTACCGCACGCTCTACTACGACACGCCCGACGCGGCAATGTATCTCGCTCACCACGACCGCAAACTGACCCGCCAGAAACTCCGCGCCCGCATCTATTGCAATACCCTCGATGCCTTTTGCGAAATCAAAAACAAGAACAACAAGTTGCGCACCAAGAAGAAAAGAGTGTCGCTCCCCATTTCGGATTTTGATAAAATGTTGGAAAATAGTGAGATAAGGGATTTCGTGGCACCAAAGTTGAATTATGATCTCCGCAATCTGTCGCCCCACGTGGAGAACGAGTTCGATCGCATCACGCTCGTCAATTACGACAAGACCGAGCGCCTCACTATCGACAGCCGAATCTCGTTCCGCAATCACCGCACGGGAAAATCGGCCTCTCTTCCGCAACTGGTCGTCATTGAGCTGAAACAGGACGGGAATGTGCCCTCTTTTTTCAAGCGCATCATCCGCGATTTGCGCATCAAGCCGAAACGCATCAGCAAGTATTGTTTGGGCACCACCCTGACGAATCCCGACATCAAGCAAAACCGTTTCAAACAGAAACTTCGATACATTCGGAAACTTGTTGGCAACGACTTCGGGCTTGTGGCAAGTGATCGGTTAAATGAATAGGCCGCCCATTGCAAAAAAATCACCCTCTCGCGAATCAAAAGCTATTCTCTTCATTTGAATATGTAATTAATATAAATCATTTATAATTCAACAATTCAACAATTCAACAATTCAACAATTAAACAATTCAACAATTCAACAATTAAACAATTCAACAATTAAACAATTAAGAAA
>JAZQOJ010000004.1:0-13289 GCA_045627805.1 Bacteroidales bacterium | reverse complement strand
GTGCAGTTCGTGGTTGATGCGTTCCGCAATCTCGCGGTTCTTGGTGGAGAAAACCATAAACTGGAACGTCTGCCGGTAACCGTCGATCACGATATCGGAAACGAAAATATAAGCGAAGAGAACCACTACCGAATAAACCAGTTTCACAGGGTCGTGAACGGTGAGATACGACGAAAGCACGATGAGGATGTTGAGATAGAGACTTCCACGTCCGTAGGAGATTTTGCGATATTTCGCCATCATCAGCACCACGATGTCAGTTCCGCCCGTATTGCCGCCGTAAGTCAGCGACAAGCCGACACCCACACCAGCCAGCGCCGCGCCAATCACGGCGCACATAAAGGGATCGTCGGGCACCAGCGGCTGCGTGAAAATCCCCTGCCCTATCGCCATAAACGCCGACATAATGACCGTACAGATGATGGTAGTGATGCAGAACTTGCGCCCGAGAATTTTCCAGGCGACCGCCACCAACAACAAATTCAGTACGAAAGTCGTGATGGCCACTGGAAAGCCAGTCGCAAAATAAACGATGGCCGCAATACCGCTCAGTCCGCCGCCCGTCACCATATTGGGAAGCAGAAATGCAGTCCAACCAAAACAGAAAATGGCCAGTCCCAACACGATAAGGAACCAATTTCGGATCGAAACAAGTACTTTTTTAGTATTCATAATGTTGTTTTTTTACAAAAATTACAACAAACGGCGGCTCAAAATGTTCAACAAGCGGTTCAGCTGCGAGCGCAGTCGGGTGTTTCAACCTGCGGCTGAACGTACTCGCACCCGCAATGGCGATCGCGACGATGCGGACGGGCTCCATAAATGCGCGGGGCGCACGAAGCCAACGTGCCCGCCAGCAAAAGCCCCATTACCAGCAGCACCAACTTTTTTCTCCAGACAATCTCGCCAAAAGCACGCATAATTTCCAATTTATCATTCAAAAAAACAAAATCCTAATAATACTGCGACGAACGACTATCAAATTCAAAACGCCACTTGTCGCCCTTGTCATCATAAAACTCATACACCAGTTCATCCGTTGTAAGTCGTTTTATTTCAGCAACATACTCATATTTTTTGAATTTCATTTTGAACATAATGTACAATTCCTTGTTCTTGTTCTGGAAATCCCAGCCGCCATACTCCGATTCGTACAAGATATTGTTTTCAAGCGACGACACCGAGATCATCCGCTCAATAAAGAAAGCATAATAGCTGCCCGGATTGAATGGGAGAACATTGGTAGAGTCAACGTGTTCATCATTTTGGTACACATCGGAAAGTTTCCAATAGCCCACGATTCGCTCCTCGGGAGTGCGGAAACTGATGCCCGGTCCCTCACTGTACCTGCATCCGCTCAGACACAAGGCCGCCAGCGCGATGAAGAAATATAGCCGTTTTCTTTTCATTTTTCCTTTGATTTTAATAATTGAATTGCCATTCTAACGCTGTCATTCGCCGAATATTCTATCCAGAATTCGTCTTTGGTCAATTTTTTAACCTCATAAACCAACTCGTCAAGCGGATAAGCGCCGAAAACGATGCTCATTTTCTTTTTATTATAATTGAAAACGTAAGATGCCTCACGCTGTTCGAGAACCGAATCGGCCGCATTACGCCAAGTATAAACCACCGTGGTGCCCTTTTCAAATTGGATGGACGAATTTCGATAGAGGGCATAGAAAGTGCTGTCATCCACTTGCACATCATTGATTTTCACATAATCATAAGTCCAAGTGCCCAAAATATTTCGGGCAGAAGCGTAATGAGAGCCACCATCCTCGAATTTCTCGCAAGATGAAGCACAAAACGCCAACATCAATACCAACACCACTTTTCTCATCGCTAACGCACTAAAGTCACGGTACCATCCTTCATACGTTTCTGATTCAACAGGTTTTCGTAGGTAATCACATAGGTATAAACGCCTACGGGAGCGTCTTTCCCATTGTGACGGCCGTTCCAACCCACGTTCGGATCGTTGGACTTGAAAATCACCTCGCCCCAGCGGCTATAGACGATCAACTCGTAGAACTCGTTACCATAATTGGAAAGTACGGGCATCCATTCATCGTTCAGTCCATCGTCGTTGGGCGTGAAAGCGTTCGGGATATAGATAATCACGTCGGGGATGACGGTAATCAGCACGGAAGCCGTATCAACGCAATTGTGTTCATCGGTAACAGTGAGAATGGTCCAATAATTGCCCGCCGTCGGGAAATTGTGGAGCGGCTGTTCGTCAGAAGAATGGCTTCCATCGCTGAAATCATAGTCCCAGGTTACGATATCTCCAGTCGAGAAGTCGTGGTAGCGAACGGTAGCGCCCTCAATGAAGGAGGTGGGATCAGCCGTGAAATTGGCGGTTGGTCCGGGCACGTTGTCAATATGGAACTGATAATCGACATTGCAAACGCCATCATCAACAGTGAGCACGTAATCGCCGGCCAGCAACTGGTCGTTGACCGGTGCGTCGGGATTATTCTCGGCGTGCCAGTCGTAGGTATATTGGTCAAGATTTGATCCGTGTACGGTTGCGGTACCATCGGCGCGTTCGCAATAAGAAGGCGTGGTGCTGATGGTGAAATCAGGCAGCGGATGGAAAGGCACGACGGCAGTCAGCGTGTCGGAACAGCCATTGGCATCGGTAACCGTCACCGTGTAGGGTCCAACCGCGAGGTTTTCAATGAGAGCGCCTTGCGCGCCGTTGCTCCAAGCATACTGGTAATCGGGAGTACCACCGGCGGCTGCCACTTCAATCATAGCGGTGGCTTCGCCGTTACAGCTTTCCGTCAACTGTACCAGTTCCACACTGAGCACTTCCGGCTCTGTGATTTCCACATCGGCGGTAGCGGCACAGCCGTTGGCATCCGTAATGTTGACCGTGTAAGTGCCAGCGCCCACAGCTGTCAGATCCGCAGCATTCGCGCCATTGCTCCAAGCATAGGTGTAAGGAGCCGTGCCTCCCGTAACCGTACAAGTGGCATTGCCATCCTCATTGCCCGAGCAGAGCACCTGGTTCAGCACTTCCGCAGTCACTATGAGTTCTTCTGGCTGCGAGATTACGATCTGCATTTCGGCAGTACAGCCGTGCGCATCGGTCACGTTCACCGCGTATGTATTGGCCCACAATACCGAAATGGTGTAGGGATCTTCATTATTGAGAGCAATGGTCGGGATTGTGGGATCCACCACAACCGAGTACGGCAGCGTTCCACCATTAACGGTAAAGGTAGCTGTTCCGTTGCTTTCGCCAAAGCAAAGCACATCGGTAGTGGCGTTCACCACAGCGGCAATCGGTTCGGGTTCAATGAAGCTGACGGTCAAAGTGGCGGTACAGCCGTGATCGTCGGCAACCGTTACCACGTGATCACCAGAGCCCAAATCGGTGAAGAGCGCCGTCTCAGTAGCAGCCGCAAGCGTTTGTGTTTGCGCGCCGTCAATAGTCAGCGTATAGTTGGCCGTACCACCCGCAACTGCGATGGTGACAGTGCCGTCGGAGCCGCCGTTGCAAGTGATGGGCGTAAGGTCTTGCTGCGACAAAGTGAGCAAGTCGGGCTCGCTGAGAGTAGAGGTAATGGAGGTCGTACATCCATTGGCATCAGCCACCTCAATCGTATAAGTTCCCGCAGCCAGCGTTGTGATGCTATGCTCACCGTTCGTCAGGTTTTGCGAATGCGGTGTTCCGTTCACAGTCAAGCTGTAAGGTGCGGTTCCGCCTTCCAAGTCCACAACGACCTGACCATCAGCACTCTGATAACAACTCAAATCGGTAGTAGAAGTTTCCGCAATGGTGAGTTGCGTCGGCTGTTCAATGGTAATGTCAGCGGTGGCAGTACATCCGTAATCATCGGTTACCGTTACAGAATAGGTGCCTGCGGTGATATTATCGTTTTGGGCTGAGTTAGCGCCATTGCTCCAAGCATACGAATAAGCTTCCACGCCGTCAGACGCTGTTGCCACAATCGAGCCATCGTTTCCGCCAAAGCAATTGATGGGGGTCTGCTCGGCCACGGTCACACGCAGATGGCTGGGTTCGGGCAAAGTGTAGTCGGCTTCTGCCGTACAGCCATTGCCGTCGGTCACCACCAAATGATAGGCATAATTCAGTGCGTCGGTACTCACCTGTGCTGTGGCATCGGTAGTGGAAGCCAAGCCAGTGGCGGGTGTCCAAGCGTAAGTGTACTCGCCATTGCCACCAGCAGGCGCCGAATACAATTCCACCACATCCCACTCACAATATTGTGTGGTGGAGGGCTGGATTTGCAAAGTCATTGGTTCGGGCAAACGCAGCTGAATGTCCATTGTGGAGGTGTTTCCGCAACTATCGGCAACGGTTACCGTCACCAGCATATCCTCGGTGACGACCGTGTTGACATCGGGCGACTGAGTGATTTGCAGACTTGCATTGTCGGTGCAGTTGTCGGAAGCCACAGCTCGAACCTCTTCGGTCAGGTCGGGCACCACAAACTGACAGTTCGCAGAAGCCAGCAAATGCTCGTCAACCTGCGATTCAAACACAGGCGAAGTAACATCTTGAATGATAATAGTTTGTGCAACCTCATTACTTACGTTGCCGCATTGATCCGTAACCGTGTAAGTGCGCACCACCGTAATGGGGCATCCATAGGTAACAGACTCATCCGACTGCAATGTCATTTCATTGTATGAACAGGATTCGTCAATGTTGACACCCAACGCAGTGAGTTCTGCAACCGTGGCAGCCATCGGCATATTCGCAATCGCATCCAACGTGCAGCCATCAACCGTTTGCTCCGCGATGACTCCATTGATAACAGGTGCGATACTATCGAAAATCTGGATATAATGCACCAGTCCATCGGAAGTGTTGCCACACTCATCGGTAACAGCATATACACGAATCAGCGTGATGGGACAGATGCCATCGGTATCAGACGTGCAAGTCACCACCAGGTCGTCAACATTGGTACAGTTGTCTGAAAATTCGAAGCCGAGTGCGAGCAAGTCGGCGGGAACCGTAATTTGAGCGGGGGCATCGGTGGCCGTGCAGCCGTTCACATTCAGTGCGATGGTTGTGGCTTGCATTTCGGGAGCCACGCTGTCGAACACCTGCAACGTTTGCATATACTCGTCGCTCACATTGCCGCAAGCATCGGTCACCGTATAGTAACGATGAATGACGGTGGGGCAGTTGCCTTCCACCTCATCGCGGGAAGCCACGACAAGCGCGTCGGCAGCGGTACAATTATCCGTCAGGGTCAAGCCCAAAGCCATCAGCTCGTCGGGCGTTTGAACAGCGGCGGGCGCGGCAGCCGCATCACAGCCGTTGTACGTTACGACACCCAGTTGGCCGGCAATCACAGGGGATTCCGTGTCGCGGACGTAAACGGTGTCAACATCCTGAGACGAGCAGTTGTTGGCATCAGTAACGTGGATGGTGGAAACATACATTTCGTTGCAAGCGTCGGCGGCCACTTCCAGTGTGGTCTGCAACGCATTCTGATCGTCCACACCGTTGCCTTCCCACGAATAGGTGAAGGGTGCCTGGCCGCCTTCGATTTCCGCTGTGAGCGTGAAGGTTCCCACATTCGGACAAAGAGTATCCGTAGTCGGCAGGATAGCAATGGTGGGTGCCGCGGTTTCCTCATTCACCACAATGGTGGCGGGGTCAGAGAAGCAGCCCTCAGCCGTTTGCACCGTCACGGTGTAAGTGCCCGCTGCCAATCCAGTATAAGTCGGTGCATCCTGATAAGCTGCATTGTCCAAAGAATAGCTATATCCATTTCCAAGAGGAGATTCGATGGTGATGGTGCCGTTAGGTTCACCAACACAGATGGTATTACCCGTACTCGACAGCTGCGGCTGCGCCGGAATTGAATCCACGATAATCGTGATGCTATCGGTGGCGGTGCTTCCATTCGCATCCGTAACAATCACCCAGTACCGGTGAGTGCCCGGATCGGGGGCAGCCGTCGTGTTCAACGAGTCGTAAACGGACAGACCTCCATCATTGGGCGACCAAGTGAAGGTGTACGGAGCGCTTCCACCAGAGACGGTGGGCGTAAGTTCAATGCTGTTGCCGAAACAGAATCGGGCATCGTCTTGCACAATATCAATTTGCAGTACTTCGGGCAATATCAGATTCACCGTAGTTGAATCCGCATTGTTGCACAAGTCGTAAATCACTACCACCACCTGCTCGTCGTGTGTGATTTGCGTTCCAACGCCCGTCATTTGCTCAATGCGGATATCGGCCGCATTGGAACAGTTGTCAGTGACATACTGCGCCACCACATCCGTCAAGTCAGGCACAAAGAACTGCCCATCCTGACCATTAAGATTCTGGTCTGGAATCGCATCTGTGAAACTCGGAGAAGTTGTATCTTGCACATTGATAATCTGCGAGATGCGATTACTTTCGTTTCCACAAGAATCCACCACCCAATAGGTGCGGGTTACTACGATGGGGCACTCTCCAGAGGATTCCACCTCAGAGAACACAGCCACATCGGAGCACTCTTCCCAAACGGTTGCGCCCAATGCAATCAGTTCCTCTGACGAGGTCACTGCGGGATAGCCCGCCAGAACGCTGGTGTCGCAGCCATCAATGTTGACAGTCAGCAAATCGCCGCCCAAAACGGGTGCCACGCTATCGTAAATCCGAATATTGTGCCACATTCCGCCACGAGAGTTGCCGCATTCGTCAGTCACAGAATAAGTTCTGTGAATAATTTGCGGGCAGAACGTTTCCGTGGTATCCGCAGTGCACGTCACCGTCAGGTTTTCATTGGCGGTGCAATTGTCGGAGAACACAAAACCCAGAGCTGACAATTCCTCAGGCGTGGTAATCTCGGCAGGCGCCGATAAAGCGGAACAGCCGTTGATATCAGTGGTAATCGTGCTATAGGAAACGGTGGGCTGCGTCTGATCTAAGACGTGCAACTCTTGCATATATTCACTGCTCACATTGCCGCATTCATCAACAACCGAATAGAAACGATAGATGACGATGGGGCACTGACCCACGATGGAATCACGGCTCAGGACTTGCAAGTCGGCAGCTACCGTACAATTATCGCCAAGCATAAACCAGTTGTTCAACAAGTCGTTGGCAGTGGTATAAGCTGCCGGAGCATCGCTGGGGTCGCAGCCCTCATAAGTTTGAACGCCCAGATTGCCCATAACAAACGGAACTCCATTGTCGCTCACCCTCAGCACAACGGCATCGGAGGCGGCACAATGGTTGGCATCCTCCACCTGAACCGTGATGGTATAGGCCGTGTCGCAATAGGCGGGATCAATGAGAACTGCTGCCGCATCAGTAGCAGCCGCATCATCGTGACTCCACTGATAGGAATAATCCGGGAGACCGCCACTCACCGTTGCATTCAATATGCGTTCGCCTGCATTGGGACACAAAACCGTATCGTTATCCTGAGCCGACAAAGTGACCGTAGGATAGCTCAAGTCGTCGTTCACTTGCACAGTGACAATGCCCGACAGGCAACCATTGACAGTGCGAACCTGCAACGTGTATTCGCCAGCGGCCAATCCGTCGAACAAGGTTTCAGATTGGAATGCGCCACCATTCAACGAGTACTCATAATCGGTTCCAATGGGGCTTATCACGGTAACAGATCCGTTCGGGTCACCCGCACAAATCGTATTGTCAGCGATGGTCGCCACCGCATCATCAGGAATTTCGTATGAGGTGATATTCACCGTGTCGGAGGCCTGACAGCCATTTGCATCGGTCACGATTACGGTGTAGGCGTATGTGCCGGCAGCCGGAGCCACCGTAACATTCGGCTGATCGGTCGCATCCATTCCATCGGTGGGAGACCAAGCGAAGACATAGTCGGGCGTGCCACCCGTGACATTCGCACTCAAAGAAACGCTTCCGCCCTCACAGAACGACGTATCATTTTCATTGATAACTATTTGCAAAGAATCCGGCAACAAAATATGAACCGTGGCGTGTGCCTGATTCAAGCAGGCATCCTGAACCACGACCGTCACATCCTGCGATTGGGTGAGCTCAGTACCGACTTCGGGCTGCTGTGAGTAGGTGAGTTCTTCCCACGGTGTGCAGTTGTCGGCGGAATGCTGAAGAGTAATATCTTGCAAATCAGGCATTACAAACACACAATTGGTAGAGTTGAGCAACATTTCCGTAATCATATCGGAAATAATAGGAGCCGCCGTGTCTTGAATCATCAACTCATAAGTAACCTCGTTGCTCTGATTTCCGCACGCATCCTGCACATAATAGGTGCGCGTAACGACAATGGGACATTCATCAGAGGAAATGGTCTGCGAGGAGAACAACCGCAACGAATCCAACGAGCAGTTGTCGGAAACCACACAGCCCAATGCCTGCAACTCTTCAATCGACTGAGCCATTGGATAATCGTTCAGGATGGCAGTGTCGCAAGCATCCACCACTACATTCGCCAAAGAACCCGAAATCACGGGAGCTTCGTAATCGTTCACATAGATACTATAAACCAGCGTGTCGCTGACATTGTGACAAGAGTCATACACCACATAACGGCGAACGACGGAAGTGCCGCAAGTTCCGCTGATTTCTTCCGTATAAGTGAAAGTAAGGTTTTCCAAATCGCAGCAATTGTCGCTGATTTCGAAACCGATCTCGCTCAGTTCGGCCACCGTAGATACAGCAGCCGGCGCATCCTCAGGTCCACAACCCAAGAATTCCTCTTCCAGGAAAGTGAACTGCGCCACGGGAGCTTCTTCATCGCTCACCACAAACACTTGCGAAACAGATTCGCTCTGGTGTCCACACTCATCGGTCAGCGTGTAGGTACGCGTCAGCACAATCGGGCAGGTGCCTTCCAGCACGTCTTCCGAAGCAACCACGATGTTATCCCAGTCGGTGCAATTTTCCTCCACATCCAGGTCCGCGTCACGAAGATCGTTGACCGTTTCCATAGCGGCAGGAATATCCGCGAGGGAACAGCCCTCAATCCGCATCGTGTCCAATGTACCATACACGATGGGAGCATCCAAATCAATGGCCACAATGGTAGCTTGCGCATAAGCGACGCAATTGTTGGAGTCAAGCACTTCAATCACAATTGAATAAGATGTATCGCAAGCATTGGGGTCTATAGTCACATCGGCTTCCTCATCACGCGTTTCGAAGATGGCGAGACTCTGCCAATCGTAATAGAAGGGAGCAACGCCACCCGTCACCTCGGCTGCGACAACCTGAATGCCCGCATTCGGACAGATGGTGTCCTGCGGGATGACGAGACGGACACTCGGCATATTGTCGGCATTGGGCACCGAAACGACAACCGGCGCCGACACACAACCATCCTGCGTGTGAACCACAATGGTGTAAGTGTTGGAAGCCAACTCACTGAAAATCGGCTCACTCTGCGGATCGGAACCGTCAATGGAATAGGTGTAATAGTCACCCACAGGCGATTCAATCACGATCTCACCATTGAAACCGGCATCGCACAGCGTGTTGGGAGAGGCCACTGTAACCGCCGTATCGGGAGATTCCCAAACCGTAATGGTGACCTGCGCTTCGGAGGTACAGCCATTTGAATCGGTTACCGTAACCTCGTATGCGTAAACGCCTTGCGTAGGAGCCGCCGTGGGAGCCGTGGCCTGAGCATCATCGAGCCCGTCTTGCGGGGTCCAACTATAAGCAAAGGGCTGAGGTCCGCCGGTCACTGCCGTCGGTAGTTGCACGGAACCTCCTTCACAGAATGATGTATCATTTTGATTAATAACAATTTGCAATTCTTCAGGCAACGAATATTGCACACTGTACGTCTGCTGATTGCCGCAAACATCAGTCAAAGTGACGACAACAGTGCCGGCCTCGGTGACTTCAGTTCCTGCTGGAATATCTTGTTCCACTGCGACTTCCGATGCTGCCGTGCAGTTGTCCATTGCGAAAGCCGACGCAATGCCAGCAAAATCGGGAACAACAAACACGCAGTTCGTAGAAACCAGCAAAGTGTCGGTCAACGACTGTGTCAGCCACGGACGAATCGTATCCTGAATGTATATGTTTTGAGAAATATGGCTCGGATTGCCACACGAATCTGAAATCGTGTAAGTGCGGACAACCCAATTGGTACAATTGTCAAATTCAACCGGAGCAGCATCTTCCGCACTCACAGTTTGTTGCAAATTGCAGTCGGCAATGGTCAAGCCGATAGCAATAAATTCTTGTACATCAACAAATTGAGCAGGCAAGACATAACCGCACGTTGAATCGGCATAGAGCGTGGTATCGGCGAGTGCGCCTTCCACAACGGGAGCGGTTTCATCGTGGATGACCAGGTTCTGGGTGATGGATGTGGCATTGCCGCAAGAGTCAACCACCGTATAAGTTCTCACATACGATGCGTTGCACAATGCTGTGAACGAGTCGGTTACGACTTGCAAAGTGAGATGTTCAAAATCACAGCAGTTGTCGTGAATGTCTGCATCGCCTTCCAACAGGGCAAGCAATTCCGCAACAGTGGCAACCGGCTCGCTGAAGTCAGCGGCACATCCCACCGTTTCGTCTGCCAACGTGCCGGAAAGGACCGGATCAATCGTGTCTCGCACCGAAATAATGTGCGTCACGGAAGATGAATTTCCGCATTCATCGCTCACAAAGTAATTTCTAACAATTTGGTAATCACAGCTTTGTACAAAATCTTCCGTAACGAGAGACAAAGTCAAATGGTTGAAATCCGAACAATTGTCAGCAATGGAAGTTGAATCACCCGTCAAGGCCTCCAACAATGCCTGCATAGAAGTGAACTCAGCGGGAAGATCATTGGCACACGCAATGATAACAGACGGGATTTCGCCATTAATGACGGGGGCAACCGTATCAGCAATGCGGAAATTGTAAGTACTGTGCGCCTCACATCCGTTTCCATCAACAATCGCAACTGTTACAGAATAAGTCGTATCGCAATGATGAGTGTCAATGGTCACGGTGGCCGACAAACTGTCGGGGCTATGCATTTCAGCACCTGTCCAAGTCACGGTGAACGGAGCCAAGCCGTTCAGAATCTGCGCCGTGATTTCCTGTGTTCCCTGATTCGGGCACAAAAGCAGATCGGCTTGCAGTGAGTCGATAGCGATGGACGGAATGGCGGGAGAACGGTCCACCACAATCGTGGCTTCCGCCTGACATCCCTGCGGATTCTGCACCGTTACAACGTAAGTGCTGTCGGTCAGGTTTCCAAAAAGGGTGTTGGTCTGGAAAGTCGTGCCATCCAAAGAATACTCATACCCCTCGCCTACCGGCGCTTCGACGATGATTTCGCCGTTGGCATCACCGTGGCAAGCCACATTCGGGTTAGAAGTCAAAGTCGGGATGGCGGGCAACGTGTCAACAGTGACCTGAACTGTGCCAAAAGCGGTACAACCATTGCCATCAGTTATGGTTACCACATAATTGTAAACACCTGCCTGCGGCGACGCCACCACAGTGTCGGCATCGGTCACGTCAACTCCATCGTCGGGAGTCCATTCGTAAGTGAAAGGTGCGGTCCCGCCCGTGAAAGTGGTGGGAAGCATCACGCTCTGGCCTTCGCAAACCGCCGTGTCAACTTGGTTCAACGAGAGCGTAAGTTCTTCGGGCAAAGAAAGATGAATGGTATATGAAGTATCATTGCCGCAAGCATCCGACAACGAAATCGTGACATCCGTCTCGCCCGTCAACTGCGTTCCTGCAGCAACTGACTGCTCTATCTGCATTTCAGCAGCCAGCGTGCAATTGTCGTATGCGATTCCTCGGGCGATCGCCACATAGTCGGGCACCACGAACTCGCAATTGGTAGAGACGAGCAAACTGTCGGCAATGTTTTCCGTAAGATAAGGACGGATAGTGTCCTCAATGGCAATCGTTTGGGAAACGGAATTGGAATTTCCGCACATATCAGAGACCGTGTAGGTTCTCGTGATTTCCGAGCGGCAATCATCGCCCGTCAACGCTGAATGCGTTACCGCCAGACTGTTTTCGTCCAAATTGCAATCAGAAATGGTTAACGCATCGCCCAATTCCGCCAGTGAGAGCGTGTCAGGCAATTGATACTGACAGTCATTCAGTCTGTAAATCGTTAATTCTGAGAGAGTTCCTTCTATTGAAGGACGAGCTGTATCTTGAACTGTAATGAGTTGGTTGATTTGAACTGAAGTGTTATTACAATCATCCGCGAAAGTATAGACACGGACAAACGACCACTCGCAACCCGTTCCTTCGTTTGTAGTATCCTGCTCTATAACAGAGAATTGCAAATTATCATAACGACAATCTTCCACTGCGAAATCAGCCAAAGTCAAACGAGGAAGCGCCTCCAGCGTGCAGTCATTACCCGTATAATATAATATGGTATCGCGAAGCGCATCCACCACTTGCGGGCGCATCGTATCCCGAACGGTAATGGTTTGGGAAACCACTGTCGGACCATTTCCACAAACATCGGTGAACACGTAGTCGCGAACGAACCCCCACTGGCAATCGCCGGGAGTGCCAATCGTATCGCGGTGTGCAACCGTCATTTCAACCTCGTGGCAGTCCTGCGGCTGGAAGTAGTCAACCGCCAGCTGCGAGACCTCGTCATAATGGCATTGAGCATCAGAATAATACAAAACCGTATCACTCAAAGTCACGTTCACGACAGGCGCAACAGTATCCAAAATGCGTATCGTTTGAGAAACCTCATTGCTCAAATTGCCGCAGGCATCCTCCACCCAGTAGGTTCTGGTCACTACGATTTCGCAAAGTCCAGTGGAGTCGGTGCGCGAATGCACGAGCAGCGCGTCCATATCGGTGCACGCCTCGTCAATCGTCAAGGCGCCCAAGGCGAGCAGTTCCGCCGCGGAAGTGGCAGCGGGCAAGTTCGCAAGTGCGGAAGCCGTGTCACAGCCGTGCAAAGTCATCTCGTCCAGCGTTCCGCCGATGACGGGATCAATGTTGTCGTGAATGCGGATGATGTGCGACATTTCCGCACTCGGGTTTCCGCACTCGTCAGTAACCGTATAATGGCGCACAATTTGCGCAGAGCAGCCATCATAAGTCGTATCAGCAGAGACATTCAACTGCAAATCGGCAATTGCGGTGCATCCGTCAGCGAAATCAAAACCCAAGTCGAGCAACTGTTGCGGCGTTTCGGCCAGAGCAGGCGCATCATTTACTCCGCATTCATTGACCGTGTCAACTACTTCGGCGACAGTCACTTCGGGTGTGGTTTCATCGTGAATCAGAATGCGATGAATGGCAGCGTTGCTCACGTGTCCGCAAGCATCCTCCACTGTGTAACGGC
>JAZQOJ010000003.1:0-14217 GCA_045627805.1 Bacteroidales bacterium | reverse complement strand
CTCCGAGATGCCAGTGTGGCCGCACGCTTCACCCAACCCCACATTGCGCGCATACTGCGCTTATGCGTGGTTACAGAGATTTAGCATCTCCGGGGCATAGACACAATAATCAGTGTTCAGCGGCGTGAACTTGATTTCCTATCCGTTCCTCGTCCACCTCGCGCGGTCCGGTTGGGCGAGGTAGAAGGGAAAACATCGCTGTAAAAGTATGATGAAATAGGCTGTCAAGTGATTTTCTGCGAGTAGCAGGAATTTATTCGCATTCTGAATAGAAGTTATGTCAATACGTATATTGTTAATTCAAGTTTCGCAAGTTAACAAAATAATTATAACAGACTTAGGACTTGAGACTTATGAAAGAGAAACGAGAACTGACGAATGAGTGAGCGCAAAGCCAAACTTGTTTGGGCTTTGCCGAACGAAGAGGAAGAAAAGAAGCGCAGCTTCTTAACTGACGAGAACAATGAGAATGGATTTGCCATCATATTTCCGATTCCGACTTGAAAAGTCGTAAGTCTCCATTACAACAAGAAAAAAAAAAGCCTGCGAAAGTTGAGTTAGATATCTAACAACCAGTCTAATGCATATCGCTGAACGATGCCGTTGTGGCTGATTTCCGGATCCGGGTCCAAAGTGATTAAATATTTGGGGTAATTGTCCTTTATGGCGTTTAGTGGGGCGAGCTCTCGGGCTAAAACATTTTCGTCGCGCACCGAAAGTGCCACTTGGTAATATTCTGTTTTCCCATTTTGAAAGCACACAAAGTCGATCTCTTTTGAACCTACCTTGCCCACCATAACTCGTTTCCCTTGGCGGAGCAAATGCAAGAAAACGACGTTTTCCAGAATGTGTCCCAAGTCGCCGCCGCGCAACCCCAACAGCCAATTTCGCAGACCAATGTCGCAAATATAATATTTCGCCCCCGTCCGCAAGTGCTCTTTCCCTTTCACATCGTATCGGAAAACTTTGTAAAACATAAAACTTGCGCAAAGCAGGTCTATGTGGTTGTCAACCGTATGGGTTGATACCTTGCGGCCGTTGGAGGCCAGGGTGTCGGTTATCGACTTGATAGAACTGATGTTCCCGATATTGTCGCTTAAATACCGCAGAATCCTGTTCAGGAGGTCGGGATCTTGAATTTTCCCTCTTGAGAGGATGTCTTTGATGACAATGGTCTGATAGATGTTTTGCAGATAATCTGATACCGCTTCGGAGGTTGTCAATTGCAGGGTATAAGGTAGAGAGGTGGTGGTGATGTATTGGTTATACAGTTGGTTTAGCGGCAAATTCATTCCCCTTTGATATTCGGACAAGGAGAATGGCAGCACTTGGATTTCAATATATCTGCCACTCAGCAATGTGGCGATTTCGCCCGAAAGCAGGAATGCGTTGGAACTGGTGAGGTAGATGTCAACATTGGGGAGAAGCAGCAGACTGTCGATGACGCGTTCGAATTGCGCCACCGCCTGTATTTCATCGAAAAAGAGATAGTTCTGCACCTCTGGTTGCAAATGTTGGGTGACATATTCGTAGAGTTTGTGGTAATCCAAGAGTGGTTCCACGGACAGATCTTCAAAATTGAGGTGAAGAATTTGATTCTGGTTGATGCCGTTGCGAATCAAATGGTGCTGATAGAGTTTCATAATGGTGCTCTTTCCCGAACGGCGTATTCCGGTCAATATTTTCACCATCTGTTTGTCTCTCCAAGTTTCCAATTTTGAGATATAATAGTCTCTTTCAATAAGTTGCATAATATTTTGGGGCAGTTTAGTTCGCTGCAAAAATACGATATTTTTACAACTTTTAGCATTTGACTGCTAAAACTTTCATTTTTTTATACTTTTAGCAGTGGGTGACAGCTGAATGAATGTGGCAGAAAAAATCCCCTCGCGGGTGGGCGAGGGGAGGTATAATATGTGTGTTCGTTATTTATTTCCTTTGGCTCGGTTGTGCGTCTGGCAAAGCATTTCACAATTTGCGATACTCGTGCTTCCACCTTTGCTCCAAGCGGCGACGTGGTCGGCATCCATTTCGTTCAGTTTCCAGATTCGTGTTTTGTTGGCATTCGTACCAATGGCGCACAACGGACAGTTGGACACGCCCTTCGCAATGGCGTCCGTCGTCTGCGTGTGATAAACGGTGCTCTTCACCTTATCATCAAAAACACGGACTTCCAACAGCTTGCTATCTGTGCAACCGCCTAATACATACTCGAATATGCCCTTTCGGTTGGTCACAAATCCATCGGCGTACAGTTTGTCAACTTCCCAGCCGACTTTTGTCTTGTTGTATGGATTTTTGTGATACGTTTCATACAAACGGCCCCACTCCAAACCGCACATTTCCTTTTTGACGGTCGGAAACACGCTGTCAATCCAGTCGATGACGCTGTTGAAATAGGTTTCCAGTTCATTTATGGTTGTGTCGCCGCGATGCGTGGCCATATAATTTTCAATATTGCCCTTGCTCACCCAATCCAAGGCGCATTCCAAAAAGTCCTGACGATTGGCAGCACCTTTGATGTACGAACTCCATTTCTGGATGTTTGCGTTTTGCGAATTGCTGAACACCTCCTTGGCTTTGGTCACGAAAGGCCCTGAATACACTGCATTCAACAGTTCTTGCGGCTTCAATGGCACGCCAGCGATATTGATGATTTTGAACCACTCTTTGATTTCCGTTTCGGTTCCGTCGCAAATATAAACCAAAAGTTTCGAGTTGTTGATGATATCTTGTTTATCTGTAGGCAAACTTGAAAAGTACTGTTCCATTCCGCTTGCGTCTTTAATGGCAAACTTCCCGGTGACAAAACGTCCCAAAGAAGTGATGCGTTGTTGTCCGTCTAAAACTTCTAATCTGTCATCAACTTTGTTGAAATAGATAAGGCCCAGCGGGTATCCTTTCAGCACGGATTCAATAACGGCCACATCCTTTTTGCCATCGTTGTAAATGTAATTTCTCTGGTATTCGGGCTGGATTGTCAATTGGCCGTTCAAGCCGAACAAACCTTTGCCTTCCAATTCGTTGTAAACAAATCCTTCACATACTTCCTGAATCGTGTATTCTTTTAATGTCGTTTTCATTTTTCTTTATTTTTTACGGATTAATATTCTAAAATATGGACATACACCATTGATTGACAGGTCCTTATTGTCATCCCCCTTTCTGAATTTTACGATTTCAAACTGTTCTGGGCAATATTTTGACAGCCACGAAATGGGGACGCCCATCACGCCTTCATAATCGCTCGGGATGGCATCTGAAAACGGGACATCGATGGCATCATAATTATCATATTTCTGATAGCCAATATCTTTAATTTCCGGATGCTTGCTGTGTTTGACATTGTCTGCCATAGTCATCAATTGCATTGGCTGGTGTCTGCGCCCGTGCTCTATGTTCGTAAACCAACCTGTGCCAGCAACACTTATGAATTTTGTTCCTTTCTCATCAACGTACAATTCAGACCCCTTCATTTCGTATGTTTTTGGAACCATAAATGTCATATTTTTACCATTGACTCGTTGATTAAATCTTTTACCCAACCATACTTTATTTTCCTTAATCAACGGAAAAACTTCTTTGTAGGTTATGGCATTTTGATTGCCGATAATCACGAACTTTTTATCGGCCTCCATAATCCAAGCAATAAATTCTCTGAACAAACTGAATGGCGGATTGGTGATGATAATGTCGGCTTCGTCACGGAGTGCTTTGACTTCATCACTACGGAAGTCGCCATCGCCTTCCAGATATTGCCATTCCAAATCTTCTATGTCAATTTTTCCATTATGGTTGGTATCACGTTCCAATGTGAAAATCTTACCCTTGATTTTGGTTTTATCCGAATCGAAGTTGGGGTTTTCCTGTTCAAACAGGGTTGGTTGCCAGTCCAGGTCAATGTTTTTGCTTTCTATAGCAAAACTGGTGCTAATCAGTTTTTTCAAACCATAGTTTTCAAAATTTTGTGCGAAGAACTTGGTAAAGTTACTCCATTCGGGGTCGTCGCACGGGAGCAAGATGGTCTTGTCGCGAAACACGTCAGGATTGTATTCCAAATATGCGTTCATTTCATTCTGGATGTCCGCATATTGCGTGTAGAATTCATCTTTCTTGCTTAATTTGGCTTGAGACAAATCTTTTTTTGCCATACGCATTGTGGTTTTTTTCAGCGTCTGGCACTTGTCCCCTACGAACGCAGAACGTGGACGAATCTTGTCCAACACTGCGGTCGTAGGAAACCGGTAAAACAGACAAGAACGCCCACGTATGCGTGAGCATCCGCAATCTGTCCTCGGTTTTACTTGAAATTTCCTACGTTTCAGTGTTCTCGAACAAATAGCAAACGCTATGATTAATAATATGTTAGTTTACTTTATTTCTCTATATATTCGTTTTTTCTTTATTGATAATGATTTTCAATTATTTTCAATTATTTTCTTCTGCACTTTTTATTGCAAAAAACAGATGGCAAAGATATGCAAAAAATCCATTGTTTTTGAAATGAACACAGAAAAAATATTATTTAGTAGAAATGCGATATTTTACACAAAATCCCAAATTAGAATGCGATATTTTGCATCATATCAAGCTCGTTTTTCATCACTTTCCCGTGTCTTTCAAATTCACCACGGGTTTCATAAAGTACAGGATCTCGCAGGTCGGTTCGATTTCGCGGAGGATGCTCTGCGTGTCTTTGTAGGCCATCGGCGACTCATCGAGGGTGCCTTCGCACACGCTCGTGCTGTAGATGTCGCTCATCGCCTCGCGGAAGGCCTCCATCGTGAGCAGCTCCTTCGCCTTGTTGCGCGACAGGAGCCGGCCCGCACCGTGCGGCGCCGAACAATTCCAGTCGGCATTCGACTTGCCCTCGCATATCGCCAGACCGTCACGCATATTGAACGGAATCACCATCCGCTCGCCCACATAGCTGCGGATGGCTCCTTTGCGAATAATCATATCGCTGAAATCCAAATAGTTGTGTACGGATGAGATGGTTTCTGTCACTTTGCCTTTGCAGAGTTTTTTGTAGATGTCGGCAATCTTGTCCAAGATGATTTTACGGTTGTATTGGGCGTAGGCCTGCGCCACCACCATATCGGTGAGGTACTGCGACAGGAGGTCCCCCGACAGGTAGCCCTTGGTGGCGGTGGCCTTCTTGGCCCAGCGGTTGCACACCTTCTGTCCGATGTTGCGGCTGCCCGTGTGGACGGTCGCGCCCATCAGTTCCTGCTCCTCGTTATAGTCGAGTTCGATGAAGTGGTTGCCGCCGCCCAAGGTGCCGATGGATTTGTAGAAGGTTTTCTCGTCGAGGTTCAGCGACTTGCACCAAGCGGAGATGTCGCGCTCATTGGAGAAGGGCACCTCGCAGACCAGCCCGTCGGAGGATTGTGCGGCGCGGCTCAGCTCTTTGCGAATGAACTTGCAGAACTCCTTGAGGTCGAACTCGCGTTTGGCGTTGAGGTCCTTGCCCATCGGGATGGCGTTGCGCACGCGCTGCTCGAACAGGGGAAACTGCTCCGCAGGCAGCAACTTGTCGAACAGTTCGGTTTCGATGCCGCAGCCGATGTCGGTGCCCACGTGCTCGGGGTTCAGATACGGTCCGACGGGGCAGGTGAAACCCACCACGATGGCGTTGCCCGCGTGCGTGTCGGGCATTATGCGGATTTTCTGGTTTTCAAAATAGGGATGCTCGGCAATGACGTTAATCATCTCCAGGGCGGCATCCTCGATGGTGGTGGTGAAGATTTTGAGATCGGACATCTATGAATTAACAATTAATAATTGACAATGAAAGGAGAGTGGGGATGCATTGTGATTTATTCTCCATTATTCGCGGTGTATTTTTCAAGCCGTGGTGTGAAGAAGTCCACTTCGCGTTTGGAAATTTTCAGTTTGGCGGCCAGGGACTTCCATTTTTTTACTGCTTCTGTTACTTCTCGGATGATGCTTTCCGCTTCGCTTTTCGGAATCAGATAATCGCCGGCTGAGGCAGCCAAGACACCCAAATCAGCTTGGCTTGTTGAGGCATTGATTAGCAGACTTTGGTATATACTGAGGGTGGGATTTATATCGTATGCGGGCGATAAAGTCCAGCCCCTCGGAGTCAGTAGGAAACCGTGGTTGCGGAAATGGTCATCACTATTGCCCACGCAAATGTTGAAGGCTACGCGGCGAAATAATTGCCGGAGGTTGGCCTCCACTTCGCAACAGTTTTGGAGGATGAAGTCCACGATGTCAAGATAGCCATTGCCGGAATCGGCATTACAACCATCAGTCAAACCGAGGAGAGACAATGCGGATGCAAAATGGATTCGACGTCCATCTTCTGTTCTGTCAAAACGTTTGGAAAGCAGTGTGTGGTATTGATTACTTGTTCGAATGACCTTGGTTTGGGCAACCTGTACACCGGCAGATGACGCCAGTAGATGACAAAGATGTTCCCAGAGTGCCACATCGTAATCATCCTTGCGAGAAGGGAATTTGGCAATGTAGAGTGCGTGGTTCTCGTCAACGACACCCGCTTTAGGACGGGCGCCTCCCAAAGAAGTCCCGGGCTTTAGTAGTTGCTGAATCCATTTTTCCTGAGGGAGAAGGTTCTGCTCCTCGCTTTTTTCGATTTCCAGGCAGGCGACCTCCAGTTCTCGAATGTTTGCTATGGGAGGAATGGATAAGAAATCTTCACAACAGATAAAGTCTCCGTTGGGATTCTCTTTGAAACGGAATCCGCCCATACGGCTAAAGTCGTCAATGCCTGTAAGATAATCAAAGGAACTGAGGCGCCGAATGGGACGATTCCCCGATTTCGCCACAATCTGTTCTCTCCGATTGAGCAACATCCGCCCCCATCGATCAGGGAGTGAATCAGAGAAACATCCAAAGATGTCGTGACCTGGTTGGGTATATTGCATTCCAGGATAATTATTCAGGTCGGCGCTCAAAAAAAGCCCCCCCGAGTTGCGCAACCAGACATCGTCAAATTTGAAGTTGTACGAATCGTTGCCTCTCAGAGATTCGTAAGCCAGTTCACCAACCAATTGGTTCTGGGGCAGCCAATCGAAATCCGCATAGACATATGATTTTTTCATGGTTTGCTATTTTTTAGAAGCTCGTTCACGATGCTTGAGTGCCAGATCTTGCAGTTGACGGCCCAGTTCGTCTTGTTGTGCCAGCAGCAGAATATCATCATCCAATTGGAGGGCGTAAAGCACCCGCAGATAGATGCCGATAGCAACTGTAGGCACTCCTTTTTCGATACGCGAAACCGTTAGTGGCGAGCAGGTGGCACGTTCGGCCACTTGCGCGATGCTCAAATTTCGTCGCAAACGGGCCAACTTGATTTGTTCGCCTACCTGCTGCATTTTATATTCCAATTTCCGTGGGAGTTTAGTGCCCATTGTTGATTTTGTCATACTCTTAACATTTAATAAAGCGTGCAAAAATACAACTTTTTCTTTATTTTATGATAGGTTGACGAAAAAATGAAAATCAAATGCGCCCTTCCAGACACTTTTCTTTTGGAGGAAACTCTGTTCACTGCTCACAGTTCACTGAAATCACAGTTTGCCACGGAAGGTTTTCACGGGGTTGCCGCGTTCGAGGGTGTTGTGGTTCATCCAGATTTTGCGATCCTGTTCGGCCTTTTTCTCGTCGTTGATGGCGGAGAGTTTGAGGATGAGGCGTTCTTTGGCGCGGTCTTTGTTGAGGAGTTGCGAGCGCTCGTCCTCGCAGCGCACGGAGAGTCCGGTGGGGACGTGCGTGGCCTTGACGGCGGTTTCCACCTTGTTGACGTTTTGTCCGCCGTGCCCGCCGCTGCGCGAGGTCTCGTAGCGGATGTCCCTCTCGTCGATGGTGATGGTGTCGGCGTCGGTGAAGAAGTGAACGCCCACAAACCAGTTTTTGCGTTTGTGGAACGGGCGGTAGGGGTTCTCTGTGCTGATCCACAGCACGCTGCCTTCCCATTCGGCGCGCATTGCGGCCACCTTCTGTTCGTCGAGGGTGGCGGCCAGCGTTGCCGACATCAGGCAGCCCGGTGCGGAGTTGTGCTTTTCATAATCCACCATCTGGAGGTCCGGAAATTGTTCCATCAGTTTGCGAGCCACGAGCATCACGCTTCGTGCGCATTCCACGGGCCCGCGCCCGCCTGTGATTTGGATGTAGGTTTTCATAATTGGAGTGAACTGGGATTAGTGAACTGTGAACAGAAGGGTTATTGGGGAACTATTCCCAATAACGGGTTTTGAGGTAGGAAAATAATTCTTTTTCTGAATGCCTAATTGGTTTAAGTAGGTCGCTCGGGGAAACGATTTTAAACATATCAGGTTCTTTCAATAATGGTACATAGTCCTTTTTTATGCTGAAATTAAGGTGTCCGTTTTCTTTGGGCACTACGCAAATATGCATCAGACGCGTTGCCAGACCTTCGTTGATAATTTGCTCACAAAGCAACGTTTGACGCATTAATTCGTAGTATGGCTCTTGAAAATATACCGAATGAGGAATCCCTTTCGGAGGTGTTTTTAAGTACAAAGATTGCTCAATAAGTTTTTGGTAGCATTTTAATCTGGTTTCATCGGTTTTGTCCATTTTTTCATACTCTTCGGTATATTTCCACTCTATTGGAAATATCCATATTTCGTCACCTCGCTTTGCTTTTATGAATGCGTCAATGGAAGTCCACAACTTGCCTCTTCGGGCTCCTTTATACTTCTCGTTCAGTAATTCGTCATTTTTATGCGCGAATTCAAAGGATATCAATGATTTTCCATTATCCAACGGCAAAATTTTGTCGAAATCAATATTTGTTATTGACTTCAAAATATCCTTAATTGCTGTTTCATTATTGCGCAAAAGAAACAGGTGATTTAGACAAGCCACTTGTGATGACATAATATGTGCGGTAACTTCATTTTCAGATTCTTTTTCCATATGCCACCAAGCAATATCTTGCTGTTCCATATAATGAATAGCATCCTCACGAATATCCTTGAATAAGTTTTTTGTTCTGTCGGTATCTACAAGCACTTTTCGGCTTGCCTTTTCGAAAACTTTTCCAGATTTACTATCCTTCCACGAAGCAATACCCTTATTTTTGGCATTTTCAAATATTCGTGTGTTAGAGGTGGTTTCAAATTTGACCACGGCTTTCTCTCCTTCAATCTGCTTATATGTTAGAATCTTTGAGACAATAGTTGTGTATTGATTCCGATCAAGAATATCATCAATATGTAGATTCTCTAATGTTTGTTCACTGAATAGAAAAACAGGATTAAAGTTTTTGTCGCTTTGAGTAAGTTCAAAATAGTCGCCTTTTTGATAAACTTCTTGAGAAACTTTTTTACAATCCCATCGTTTATCAGTGAACAGGTAACCACTCATTGTCATTTGCGGGGTAGAGCCGTTAACACAATTATTGTCTAAAGTGACAACGTAAAATTCAGGCCTGGGTACTACATCCAAAGCTTGAATACCTTGAAGAGATTGCGGAATTGGCACGCCAATCATTTCTAAGGCCCCTAATATGGAAATTGTTTCCTCCGTGAATGATTCGAAGTAGCTGTTTCCCTGTTTATCCTTTCCATTAAATTCTACGAAATCTTGAATATGCTTGCGAATCCCACTTTTCCCACCTATTGCATCAGCACCGTATTTTAATTCAATGAAAGCTATTTGATGTGGCGCTTCCTTTGAAATTGCAACGATATCAAAGCGTCCCTGGAAATTGCCATTTCTTTCCTCAACTTTAGAATAACCTTTTTTATACTCTAAATCAAAGCAAAACCATTTTGAATGAATGTTTTGATTGTTTTGCAAAATGAGGGCTTGTTGAGCTTTCTTTTCAGAGGTTTCTCTTTTAGAACTTTTGTCAAAAATGAGTTTCAAATTGCTCACAAATTGATCATCTGTAATAGTTACATATTTAGATTTGCCGTTCTTACCCAAATAATAGGTGGAAATTTCAGCTTTTAATTTGTCCTTTTGCGTATTCCGTATTTTTGCAATGCTGTTGCAATTGTGATATAGGTTGATATAACCATTTCGAACACCTATCGTTATTACGTCCTGATGTTTCAGATAAACTTCAGTGTAGAATATGCTTTTTTTGAAATTTTCAAAAAAAAATTTGTTGAAGTTATTGCCTCTCAAGCAATTCTTATTCGTTTTTTGTTTAGCCATATTACTGCCATTTAAATTTTCAGATGTTTTCAATTTCTTCTTCCACGCCGTCCCTCCGAATCCTGCGAAAAGTTCTTAAACAAAGTCCGGAAGGAAACGGGTGGCAAAATTACGATTTTTTCGGAATTTAACCGAATTTAACCGTTTAACCGATTTTAACTTTACTGGATTTATTACAGAGGGGAAACAAAAAAGTCACTTCTGCAAACTGTATAAGGAGGAGTCTTTCATCCAATAAACCTTCTTGCAAAAATGACGCTGCAAAGATACAAATAAATCGTGAAACTGTAATAACAAATTTGGAGTTTTTAACACAAGAAAATCATTGGGCGCAAACCTCAAAACGAACGTTTAATCATAAAATGGAATATCAGTAGCAATAACATCATTGAATATTCTGTTTGGCCCCATTGTAGTCAAAATGTTCACGATATGCTCGTTCTTGCAATCTCTCCAAACCAAAAAGAAGTCTCCTTTTGCATAATCATAGCATCTTACGACAATGTGGTCATTTTTATCACTTGGGCTTTCGTATGAATAAATGAGTTCATAATGCGTATTTTGAGGAAAATTCTCCTCTGTTTCATTGCGAAAGATAAATTCGTCCCCCTCCATATAATCTTCGTCTTCTTTCATTGAAGGTTCGTCGGGGATCTCACCTCCGAAAAAGTCTTGCAATGAACGCTGTCGCATAATGACAAACGCCAAAACGGTTCCATCATCATCTATCGCCATTGCACTGTGGTCAAATGAAACATCGTCCCTTGTGGAAAGCTCTTCGCAAGAAATCAATTCGGCGAGTTTTGTTAAATCTTCTTTTGTTACGTTTCTGACATTCATACTTTATGTTTTGACCTATTTATCATTATTATCCATATTCTCAATGTTTTGATTGTTCTTGTTTCAGCCCACGCTTTACCAATCACTGTCCATAAAGTTTTATCATTTCTTCGTATTTTGCTTTCAGTCTGTCGCGCAGCGCTTTCGGCACGGGTTTTGTGGGGCGGAACACCTTCGGCGATTCAGGATGGAAGTGGGTGTCTCCCTCTCCCAAGGAGTAAGCCAGATAGCAGTCGTCGCTGTAATCCCAGTGGAAACAGTATATTTCCTCGTATTCAACGCCATTTTTTGCGCATCGTTTGATGGAGTTTTCCTGCCAGTACGGCAGTAGGCGCTTGTAGTCGTCCACAGTGGGCGGAGTATTGCCAACGACGCAGAGTTCCGCATCCCACGAAGTGATCACCTCCACGATGTCGCCGGGCTGGAAACGGATTTTTTCGGGTTGGCGGCCCGTGAAATGCCGTTCGCACATTTCGTCCAGCAGGCACTCGTCGTTGGGGTCGCCGGTTGCGGTGTAGGTGCGTACCGATTGTATGTCGCCCCAACTGGGCGCATCCAATTCCCGTTCCGTGATGCGGAACGCCAACACGACGTCGTGCCCTCGAAGCTTTTCATCCTGACGGCATTCTTCGTCCTCAGCAATTTCTTTGCGGCATTCTCGTTCGGCTTCCAACTCAAGTTGTGCCTGCCGTTTCATCTCTGCTTCGGCATTCGCCACGGTGGAGTACAGGCCCAAATCTCGCTCCTGTGTCTTGCGCACGGGGTAACGCGACTTGCTGTTGACGGTGATTTCAGTTAAAGTGAAAATAGTGGTCATAAGCGGTAAACGGTTTTATTTCATTGTCCAATAAAGTATCATTTTTTTATTAAAAAATTACTCTTTCTTCATTATTTTCTCGCACTGCTCGTCGCTGTCGTCCATAATGTCGTTTAATCGCTTGCGCAAATTCAATTTGTAATCGTTGATAATTCCCAAGGAGTGCGGGTCGGTTTTGGAGTCTAAGAACCAGTCGTCCGGGAAGATGTCGTCAGCAGCAGATAACAGCAATGTGGTCAGATCGGGCATTTCGCATCGCTCTCCGCGCACGATGAGGCGCTTGTCTCTTCTGAAGATGTTGGCCGACTTGTTGGTAGGACTTTTATAGACGAAGTTGTAGTCACATTTTAGGGCCAAGTCGCGAATGGCTGCAAAAGCATCCGTCGGCTGCCTTTTGTCGGCGATGACGATAGTCTTTGTGTCGCAATATCGGTAGGCCACCAAAGCATCCGCCTCATTGAAATAGGTGTCTTCGAAAATGTTGAAATTGAAGGACTTCAGAATTTCAATGATGCTGCGGGTGCATTCCTCCGACAGTTTTTTGCCTTCACAATTATAGGGAAAGATGAACAGCTCTGCTTTTTCCAAAAGAAGATGGATGGAAGCCCGAATGCGGTTTTCCTCATAATGGTTGAGCAAATCCTGCATCTGCACGATGGCCTTGTGCTGTTCCCGATAGACTTGTCGTTTGATACGCTCGTTTTCCAGAAAATCGGTCGGGGTGTGGTGCAGGCGCTCCCATCTCTTGTTGTGGACGACGGGCGTTTCGGGATGCTGCTCGAAAAATTGGAGCTGCTGATATAAATCCATAAAGGAGAGTGCCTCTTTGGGATTGCAGAAATCCCGATAGTGCTCCCATATATGGATGGCGTTAAACGCGAATTGGCCGAACGAATGGGTGCGCAGACCGCTCGTGATGTGTCCGCATTCGGGACAAAAGCTGCAGTGGCTGTTGCTGCCGCTGAGGGGCGAACCAACAAAATAATAGACCAAGCTTTTGCCTTCGCATTTTTTGAGAAAAGAGGAATGATGGGAACATTCGTCGGTAAAATGTTCGGGAAAGCGTTCCCAGCATTGGATGAGTACGCCGATGGGGGTGAAGATTCTGCCTATGTAGCAGCCGCCGGAAGTGTAGTACGGTATTCCGCAGGTGAACATTTTTGGGTCTGCCAGAATGCGCTCGCGGTGCTTGTATGCCAAGCGCAGAAATTCCGGCAATATCGCGTCAACGGTTTTCTGGTCCAAATCTTTGGGCTCGGTCGGCTTGTAGGCATTGGGATTCAATACGTTTTGGTCGGGGGTGCAGATGATTTTTTTCATTCTATTTTTTTTTCAATGGGTTGATTAATTTTGAAGTTTGCTTGTTCGCCGTGGCATACGGGGTAGCTAATTCTCGCCTCTCAATTTTCAATATTCAAAACTTTGTTTCTGAAGTAGTTGAATGCCTGTTCCATTTCATCGAACTCGGGGCCTAAGCTTCTGAAGAAGTTTCTCCGGTCTGTGATGTTGTGCAAGATACACACTTCGTCAAACTCCTTGCTTACTGCCACGTGGAAGAACGACGTGCCTGCTGCTTCTGCCGGATCGAGTTTGTCTTTCAAATCGGGAAAGTATATGACCAACATATCTTTATCATCAAAAGGTGTGCCGACGGTGACGGTGAAGTACTCCTTGAAGCGTTTGGTCTGCATATAGTCGGTGATTTCTTTCTTCAATTTTAACAATTCCTCTTTTTTTGCAAAATCTGTAATATTTTCAATTTCCTCGTTCCAATAATCCATATCGGCAATTTTTCCGGATTTGGTAAACCAGTTGTTTTTCAAATCCATAGATACGATTTCCATCTCGGGACAGTGTGCATTCAGCGCCTCTTTGGCCAAGGCGTAGCAGCGTTCTTCGTCGGTGAGCTTTTCGTACGCTTCGTTTTGTGCGGGAATGAAGACATTGGGTGCCTCGGTCCACTCGCAAAGTGGACGTTCGCGCTCGTTTTCGGGCATTTCGACGGGCTCAACTTTGCGTATGATTTCGGCGGTTTCCGCAACGCAGATGAATCCCGGCATCGGTTTGATGGTGTGCATCAGGTAAATGCCGTCTTTGTGCGAGATCACCGATTTCACGAATCCGTAGAATTCCTCTTTTTCGATTTCGTTTTTGTCGATAGGTTCGCCAACTATTTCGCAGGCGTGCGCCATCGGTTTGTTGGTCAGGAAAATCAAGATGTCGTCTTTTTTGTAGGTCATAAGTTGTGTTTTTTTGTCAAAGTTTTACGGTTGCAAAAGTATCGCATATTTTTATGCGGAAGGAATTTCTGCGAGTAGCAGAAAAAATCCCCTCGCGGGTGGGCGAGGGGAGATGGCGTATAAGTCTGTGATCGGTGACTTATG
>JAZQOJ010000002.1:0-2394 GCA_045627805.1 Bacteroidales bacterium | reverse complement strand
CGCGAAAAACAAACGCCAGACAACGCCGGACGGCGTCGAATGCGCGAAATGCGCGAAAACAATCAAGATGATTCAAATGCACGAAATGCACGGAACAACGCCGAACGACATCGAATGCACGAAATCATCTTGAACAAGTTTCCGCACGTGTGCGGAAACTTAATCAAGATGAATGTAAATGAAAGCCACCTGCAAGGGCGTTGCAGGTGACTTGAAAGGCCGAACCGAAACTATTCATCTTGAACTAATTTCCGCACGTGTGCGGAAATTGAATCAAGATGAATATAAATACAAATCCAAAACCAAGTATGTCTATTACGTGCCGTTATAAAACGCTGGGACAAAAATTGAGAAAAATCAAGATTAAAAATAGGTCACTCAACACCGGGTATCTCCAATCCCGCCTTTCGCAACTTTGCCACGGCGGCCTTATAAGGGCATTTCAAGCAATTCGACGGCGTCCGATTGCCGTCTTGTGTAGAAGTGCGACTGGTGGCTTTAGCTCCTGGACCAATGGCAACTGCACCACCGTGCGCGGCATTGATAGATGCGAACGACGAACGGTCATTTAGTCCGAGCAACCAATCGGCAGAACAGGCGTGAACTCGACAGATGCGAGCCAAGATGTCGGCTCCTGGTACGGAAGCGCCAGTCTCATATTTAATCCATTGCGGGCGAGGCATATTCAACTGCCTTGCCATTTCTGCTTGCGAGCTAACGCCTCGAAGCTCTCTCAATCTGTCACTGAGTATGCTCATAAAAAAATGTATTTTATTTGGTACACCTCATTGACAAGGTGTATCTGTTTTGGTACACTATCCGCGTTCCCCGTAAAAGGAACACGGACATTATAACAAACTTAATCAAAAGGAGCAATATGGCAAAGGCCAAGCAGAAAGTCGACGAGCCGGAGATCGTGATCCGGAAGCGCGTGGTGCTGGACGGCATCGCCGAGGCGTCGCGCCGCCTCGGAGTCTCCCGCGCGCACCTCTCCTACGTGGTGCGCGGCGAGCGGAAGTCGAACCGCACGTGGGAGCGGATGCGCGAACGCAACATCCGCGTGGAGATCTGACGACAAACAAAAAAAACAGGAGATGCAAGAAATGAAGCGAATCACCTTGAATCGCAATGGGCAAACAACTGCCAACGCCCGCGAGGTTTCCGACCTGAAGGCCGGTCGCTTTTCGGTCGGCGAACACGTGATGCTCTCGATCACGGGCGACTGCTGCTATCACAGCCGCCTCTTCTCGGAGTTCGAGGTCGTCGACGTGCAGCCGTGCGACAAGTTCGGCGGCGGCCGCGAGACCGTCACCTTCCAGCGCGTGAAGAAGAACTGAGTGGGACTCTAACAACCAACCAAAACCAGGAGAGACGAATGAAGAACTACATCGTGAAGGCCGGCAAGGTCACTTGCCCGATCAACGCCACGACGCGCCGCACGGCGCTCGCCGGCGCAATGCTGGAGATGATCCGCAGCGGCAAGGTCCGTCTGCTCGACTTCGACGCCGAGACCGTCGCACGCTGGAGCGTGCAGGAGGTGAAGTGATATGAGCGAGCCTGAATTCAAGACTCCCGCCGCAGTGGCGGCGTTCCTGCTGAAGCCCGAGAAGGCCTTCGTGAAGCTGCCGGGGCTGCTGGCGTTCAAGGTCGAACTTCCGCGCGCGGACGGCGAACGCCGTACGATCGCCGCGTTCTGCCGGTCTGGTGAGGATGCGGAGGATTTCCAGATCTATTGCGACGGAAAGCTGGTCGCCAGAGGCTGGATCAGCGTCGGCCACGCCGTCGCGACCAAGATGGTGAAGAATATGGCGGCCGCGCTGGTGAGCGCCAAGGGGCACCGCGTGCGCAACCGCCTCAACCGCAAGGCGCGGAAGGCCGCCGCCGAAGCCGTCACGCCAATCGACCCGCCGCTCGCGGTCCCGCCGCGGCCCGGTCTGCCGGAGGACGACGAATGATGACGAAGAACCCCACCGGCGCGGCGCTCACCGTCGCCGAGAAGAACGGGCAGATGCCCGAACCGCTCGTCTACGCCAAGGGCGTCGTCGGCGCGGCGCTGGGCGCGCTGGCCGAATGCGCCGACGTGAACGCGGCGAACCGCCTCCTGCGCAAGACCTGCGAGGAGGTGCGAGACCTCGCCGCGAAGTGCCTGGAAGGCGGTGCCAAGTGAAGAGCTGGGTCGAGGACATCCTGATCGCGGCGGCGATGCTCGCCTGGTTCGCGTTCGTGGCCCTGCTCGGCTCGTGCGAGCGCCTACACCGCGTGCCGACGCGCGAAGACCTCCTGAAGGCCCGCGCGGCCGACGCCGCGCTCCGCGCCCGCGTCTCGTCGATCTTCGGAGGTGGGCGATGAGCGGCGGAAGCTACACGTGCGCCGAATGCGGCGGGGCGTTCGCCT
>JAZQOJ010000001.1:0-27189 GCA_045627805.1 Bacteroidales bacterium | reverse complement strand
TGAAATGAGAGCGCAAAGATACTGTTTTTCTTTGATTTTGAAGGTTGGAGAAACGAGAATGACGAGAACTGACGAATGAGTGAGTGCAAAGCCAAACTTGTTTGAGCTTTGCCGAGCGATGAGGAAGAAAAGAAGCATAGCTTCTTAACGACGAGAAACGAGAACGACGAGAAAGAACCTTTCTAATTGAAAGTTGAGAGTGGAAAGTTGAAAGTTGAAAATTGAAAGTTGAGAATGAAAGGCAAAGCAGAATGAAAGAAAATTTCCTTTTAATTTCCTTTTAATTTCCTGCGCATTTCCTCTTTCCCGCCGTAGGCGGAAGTTTGCGACTTTCTTGACTGAGGGTTAAAGGGCTCGTCAGTTCTCGTCGTTCTCGCCTGAGTTCAACAATTTCGAAAATTAAATGGCCGTCAGCATTTATATAAAAGAAATTATTGTTATCTTTGCAACGCTGATTTCGTTGATTTTTGCAGATGGAATTTGCAAATTCTGAAGGTTTCTGATGAAAGAAAACATTTATTAACCCTTAAAATAACACGCTATGGCTGAATTTATCATTTTCTTTGCCGTTATTCTTCTCATTTTCTTATTGGTGAGTTATGTAAAAACCTCACCAGAGCAGGCCCTCATCGTTTCCGGTTTGCGCCGAAGACCGAAAATCCTGATTGGGCGTGGAGGCATACGCATCCCGTTTTTTCAACGAATCGACAAACTGTTTTTGGGCCAAACCAGCGTTGACATCAAGACTTCGCTGCCAGTGCCCACGAGGGAGTGCGTCAAAGTGAGCGTGGACGCCGTGGCTAAGATTCGCGTGCTCAATTCACCGGAAGGATTGCAAAATGCTGCGCGCAACTTCTTGAATATGAGTGCACAACAAATCGCACAGCAAGTCCGCGATTCTTTGGAAGGCAATATGCGCGAAGTCATCGGCGCCATCACGTTGATGGATTTGAACATTAACCGCGACGCTTTTTCAGACCAGATTGTGGTGAAGGCGAAACCCGATATGGAAAAATTAGGCATTGAAATCATTTCGTGCAACATTCAGAACATCACCGATGAGATGGGACTGATTGACAAGCTGGGAGCAGACAAATCGTTCGCCATCAAGCGGAATGCGGAAATCATCAAGGCGAATGCAGAACGCGACATCGCCGTCGCACAGGCAGAGGCCAAAAAACAGGCCAACGATGCGCGCATCATTAACGAAACCGACATCGCCGAAAAGAACAACGCTTATGCCATTCGTGTGGCAGAACTCAAAGTGAAGGAGGATGCCAATCGCGCCATCGCGGATGCGGCTTACGAAATCCAGAAGCAGGAACAACAGAAGATTATCAACGAGAAAACCGTTGACGCCGAATCTTCCAAAAACATTATGATCCAGGAAAAACAGAAGATCATCAACCAAAAGGCAGTGGAAGCCCAGACCGAAAAGGCGCGCAAGGAACAGGAACTCACCGCCGAACGTGTGAAAATCAAGCAGAACGAGTTGGAAGCCGAAATTCAGAAGAAGGCGGATGCCGACAAGTACAATACGGAAATCGCCGCCGCTGCCGAATTGGAACAGCGCAAGCGCAATGCTGAGGCGGCCACCTACGAAGCCGAACAGCGGGCGAAGGCCATCCGCGCACAAGCCGAAGCCGAACAGTTCAAGATGGAACAGGAAGCCATCGGTAAAAAGAAACTCGCCGACGCCGCCGCATACGAAATCGAACAAAAGGGTCTGGCAGAAGCCCAAGCCATCGAAAAGAAAGGTCTGGCAGAAGCTGAAGCGATGCAGAAAAAAGCCGATGCCTTCAAGAAATATGGTCAGGCCGCTATGGCTCAAATGATTATCGACCGCCTGCCGGAAATCGCCAAGAACATCGCGGAACCGATGTCCGCCATCGACAGCGTGAACATTTACGGAACCAATGGCGAGGGCGTCGGCAACTTCACCGCCAACACCCCCATCGTGATGAAGAATATGATGGATACCGTCAAAAGCGTCAGCGGCATTGATATGGCCGACATTATGAAGGCAGAAACGTACGATGCGAAGGTGAACAAGAATGTGAAACTCGACACCGACAGCAAAATCGCTGTGGATGAATAATCCGTTATTCTTATGTCCGATAAAGCGGAACTTCATACCGGAGTTCCGCTTTTTTTGTTAAAAGTACTGTGAAAACGGCATATAGCCAGTCGTTTCCCCGCATAAGTTTTCAGAAGACATTTTCGTTTGAATATTCAATTAAGTCATCGCAGTCATCTTTTGTCCCCAGACAATAATCCGCTCTTTTTTTCGTTGTTTAATTATCTGTAACACAAATTATTAACAAATTCCAAACGAAATGAAAACGATTAAAAAAATGATGGTTGCGTTCTGCGCAATTTGTTTGTTCAGTGCCTTCCAAAGCGCTGATGCTATGTCGGTTGCTGGCGACAGCCCCGCTTTCGCGAAAGCCAACAAAGATTTGAACACCCTGAAAAAGGCCTTTATGAAGGAGGATACGAAATCCATCGAAAATGCTTTTGAAAAACTGCTCACCGATGCCGCGAAAGTCAGCGACAAGACTGAATGCCAGAAACTTGCGCAGCGATTAGAGGAAATCGAGAACAAATACGCGCTGCATACAGTCGAGCAAATCGATGGCAATACGTTCGAGGTCATCGGCACTGTTGAGGTGGTTCGCTACCATGAGCAGTTCGATGCCGTCCGCAAGGCGCTTGGCCTTTGATTTGGTTAAATTTTGATTTTTAAGCCGGCCGAGCGAGGGCTCCGCTTTACCTCTTCGCGGTTGGCACGGCCGTAATGCCCGCAACGCAGTAGAGACAGTGTGCACGCCATCCTACTGCGTTTTCCTTTAAAAGCCTTACCTCCTCCAATTCCCCAAAAAATCGTACTTTTGCGCCTCAATAAAAAAGGCCGTCGGCGAATTTTTTTACCAATGAAAAAAACATCCTGCAACTTTCTATATTACTGATAATAAGTATTTTATTGTGCGTTTCTAATACTTTCGGACAGAGTGGAAAAGCCGGTATCACCGTTAGTAAGGCGACGACGAAGCCCGTGTTGAAGGTGGCTTTGTTTGCCGCCGATGCGCGCGAAGTCGGCGGCTGGGGCGACCGCGCCAACCTCAGCGGTATCGGTCGCGAAAACGCCACCCGCGCCATGATTGAGTTTATGCAGAAACACGCCGACGAAGAACTCGTCATCGTCAATGTCGGCACTGTCGGCTCACCCGCCTTCCCTGTCGGCACGGTCCTCGGTATCAGCGAAATCATCTCCGGTGGCGCGATGTTCCTGCCCGCACCGATGCGGCTGGAATACTTCGACACGCCCGCCGCCGCAGGTGGAAGAGTGCCCCAACGCTTATTTGCCGTTCTTACGAATAATGGTCAGACTGCTGTGGTAATCCATTGCCCGCACGAAACCTTCATAATGGAAAGTGTAATAATAGACGCCATCGGAATTGTCCTCGCCTGAGAATCCGGATTCCGCATTATACAAAACGTCATCTTTGATGTAGGTCTTATAGTTTTCCATTTCAAAAACCTTCTTTCCCCATCGGTTGTAAACAGTGAGACTGTTCGGAAGGTCAGGATTGAGGTTTTTGATGGCGAAAACATCGTTCACGTTGTCACCGTTGGGCGTGATGACGTTGGGGAAGATAAGGTCCTCTTCCACATACACATAGTGCGAGGCGTTACTGCTGCATCCGTTGGAACTTTCCACGGAAAGGGTTACGAGGAAATTGCCCCAAGAGTCGTAAGTGTGTTCCACATTGCTCTCGTTGGTGTTCTCTTCGCTGCCGTCGCCAAAATCCCAGTGCCAGGTGAAGGTCTCTCCAGTGTACGTTCCCGACATATCAGTGATGTTGAGGAACTGGATTCCGCCGCCTTCCGACAGGAGGGTTCTCTCGGGATTGGCTACGAAGTCGGCAATCGGATTGCCGGTAATGGCCAGGTGCAGCGTCACGATGCTGTCGCAGCCGTACGCATTCTGCAATGCCATCACGTGATCGAAGTCGCCCGTCATCGAGGTGGCGGCTTCGTCTAAAGAGAAGCCGTGCAGCGAGTATCCGTCAAACTGGCAGACCGTATCGTTGAAAACGATTTCGTTGGTTGGCAGCACGTTGACAGTGAGAGTGAAAACGCTGTCGCAGCCGCTGATGCTGGTGCCGCTGTGTACAAGCACGTGGGTTCCGAGTTCCATCGTATCGGGATCGAGTTGGAAGTTGTATTGGTTGAACAGGGTTCCTTTGCAAAGGTCTTCGGTCATTTGGATGTCGTAAACGGGAGCGACGGTGAGATTCAGGATTTCCGTGCTGTCGCAGCCGTGCGTGTTGGCGAAGAGGTGCTCTTCGTGCCGCAAGCCGATGGACAGTTCTTCCGCTGCGTATTGGAACCCGAAGGCATCAAAATCCGTCCCTTCGCAGATGGTCGTATCGTGGATGAAAATATCGTTGGGAATGACGGTGAGTTGGAGCGTCACCGTGCTGTCGCAGCCGTTCGCATTGGGCACAACAATCTGCGTTGTGAACGTTCCAGGAGTGGTGGCCGCCACATTGAAGCCATTGTCGGTGTAGCTTTCGCCTTCACAGATTTCGGCAACGATAGTGGAATCCGTTATCGGATTGACCAGGATTTCGTGATTGACCGACACCAGGCAGCCGTCGGAGGCGTACGATTGCAAGGTATAGGTGGTGGTAGAGTCGGGAATTAGGTTGAGCGAGGTTCCCTGGCCAATCGTGTCGCTGCCAGTTGTCCACAGATAGGTGATGCCGCCGCTGGCGGTCAGTGTGGCCCCGTCGCCTTGGCAAATCGCATCAGGACCTTGAATGGCGGGATAGTTTCCTTCCAGCTGAATGGTGACGTGCGTCGTGTCCTGACACTCGTCGTTGCTGATGCCGGAAATGAGGGTCACATTGTAAGTGCCTGGTCCCGGGAATGCGTGTGTGGGATTGTACTCGTCGGAGGTGGTCCCGTCGCCGAAATCCCAGTGTGCCGTTTCGCAGGCCTCGTTGGTTCCGCTCGGATTCACGCCATCAAAGGAGATGGTGCTGGTATTGTGCATATCAAAGCTCCAGGTACAGCTGTCGCGGACGGGCTCGCAGCTTGCGAGCGGATAGCGCGACGAGAGGGAGGTCGTCAGGTCGAAGCCGCAGCTGGAATTGCCCATAAAGGTGACGTGGCAGTGCAGCGTGCTGTGCCCGCCCGTGATGGTGACGGTGCAACTCTGGTTGGTCGTCAGGATGGTGTTGGGCTGGTCCTCGTAGTACCAGGCGTAATTGAAGCCGGCGGGCGCCGTGTAGGTGTTGGTGAGCATCTCGCCGCAGGTTTCGGCCACAATCGTGCGCTTCTTGCAGTTCAGCGTGAAGTAGGCGTAGCCGTAGTGCCCGCTCTGCTCGCAGTCGTAAGTGGTCAGTCGCACGCGGACCGTCTGTCCGTGGTATGCGGAGACATCAAATCCCACATAGGTCCAGTCCTTCCACAGTACGTTGTTGGTGTTGTGCCACCCCAGGTTCGCGTTGGCGATGAAGTTCGCGTAGCCGCACGCAGGGTCGATCTGGCTGCCGTTCTGGTCGAGCAGCTCGAAAACAAACCGGGGCTGCTCGCTCGATGTGTGGGCGGGGTCTTCCAAAACAGCGGCATACTTGAGCAGTAGGATGTCGGCGTTTGTGGTGTCAACGGCAAAGTCGTAGGAGATGCTTTCCGCTTCCGCCCCCGTGTTCCAGTTGCCCAGTCGCACCGAGTACAATTCGCAGGGCGGAATCGTCATCAGTCCGCCGCCCGTGCGCGGGTCCGCTTCGCTTGTGGTGTGCAAGGTGTGGCGGCTCGACGAAGAAGCGGGACCGTTGTCCACAATGCCCTGCGTCGCATACGGATTGTAGAATGTCCCGTAAGTGCCGTGGATATTCGGGCTGTTCAGGTCTGAAAAGTCAATGCAGACCACCGCGTCAGGAACACAGTACGACACCACGGCTGGAATTTCCGTCGTGATCACGCCGTCGTCGCCGCAGTCGGCCCAAACGTAGAAATCGTAAGTGGCATTAGCCGTCAGTCCGGTCAGGTGGTGCGGGCTGCCCGTCGTGGTCACCGTGGTGCCCGTGCCGGGAGTGAATCCGGTGAGACCATATTCTATAATGTAGTGTTGGATCGACGGGTCGCCCGTCGCCTCGTTCCAGATCAGGTTGTAGCCCATATTGTCCGCTTCCAGATGGACTCCCGTGAGCGCGTGCGAGCCGCAAGTGCAGCTGCCCGTGCAGTTGATGTTAAGATTGAAGCCGCTGTTTTGCACGGAACCATCAGAGTGGAACTGGATGGTGATGGCGCTGCCCGAAGAGGTCGTGTTGATGCTGCCTGAACCTGAAGCGGCGTTTATCAAAGTGTTCCCGGTGCCGGCGCCATCAAGGATGGTAATCCTATCATAGCCACTTTCGGTATAGTAGGAGCCCGAAACCGTCAGCTGGCACCACGGATTTTCGGCATAAATGATCACGGAGCCATCTTCAGAAGAACTATAATTGCTAGAGGGGCCGCCACTATCGTAAACGTGTCCCGAACACATCACCACTTCCGTGGTGCCGTTGGCAGGCATATTCACGTCAATGATGCTTGACGGCGTGGCGTTCACCACCGTGGCGGTCTCGCTGGTCACCAGGTGGTCGTTGCCGCAGTCGTAATAGACGTAGAAAAAGTAATTCGTGTTGTTGGCCAGGCCGGTGACATCATAAGTCGTGGAAGTGGTGTAAATGGTGGTCCCGGTGCCGGGAGTGAAGCCGGCGGGACCGTATTCAATGATGTAACCCGAAATGTCGGCGGCGTTCGGATTGGTCCACGACAAAATGACGTGCCCGTTGCCGGGAGCGGCCGTCACTCCGTAAGGCCCGCCACAATCCCAGCTGCCCACGCAAGTGATGTCGAAAGCGAATCCATCGTATTGGCCGGAACCATCGGAGCGGAACCAGATGGTGAGGGAGCCCGTCTGCGAAGTCACGTCCAGCGTGCCCGTGCCGCCAACACGACTGCCCAGCATCGTGCCGGAACTTGACGTGCCATCGTAAACCTCAATCCAGTCCCACGATATGGATTCCGTGTGATAGTTGCCCGATATGCGCACTTTGCAGCCGGGGGTCTCCGGATTGATGGTGATGTATCCATTGCAATTGTTCGGATATTGGTTGTTGCCACCCGGATCCAAAAGCACGCCACCGCACGCCGTGATGGAGGTGGAACCTGATGATGGCATCGTATAGTTTTGGCCCTCAGTAAATTGTAATGTTATTATGAAAATAAAAAGAAAAAGAAAACGTAAAATATTCTTCATATTTGATGGTTTAATCTAATGAAATAATTCAACTTCCGCATATCGTTTTTTTCTCCTATCGGAGTCTTGCGAACGTGCATTTTGAAATGGTTCGATGAAATGACTTGAGTCTTTCATTTCCGTAGTTCGTTTTGTCTTCGTTTCACAAGTCTTCTGACAAAGAATCCACTATTATGGGCTTGCGAAACCTTATAAAGTATTTCGCTGCAAAATTATAAAAAAAATGCACTTACTTTGCAAAATATTAATAAAAATCGGAATTATCTTTCGCCTTGTAAAATAAAAGAATTATCCGCTTTAATCTTGTAAATCGAGGTGTTCGCATAATGGTAATTGCGAGTAGTTGAAACGGTTACACGGTTATGCGGTTAAATGGTGGAATGGACGAATGGCTTAATTGTTGAGAAACGAGAAAGGAGAACTGAAAGTTGAGAACTTGCGATGTATTGAGTGAATAGTTCGCAATTGGGAAAATTACCCATTATCAGAAGATCCTTGAATTTTCAGCGTATAAATCAACAGGACTAAAAGCGGTAATTCCGAAATTTCCGCCGCATTTTGGGTTTACGCGTAAGTGCGTTAGCATTCTTAGTCTCCGTAGTATTCAAACATCTCCTCCAGTATTTTGGTGCAAACGGGACAGAAGTTGTTGTAGATGATTTCCTTCATCGTGCAGTTCAGCCAGGGACGGTACACGCCGTTGGCAACGTAGCCGCCGCCTTCGTACACGCCGAGCTTGCCCTTGTATTCCTGCGTGGCTGGAGTGGGCACGGGCGTGGAGGCATCCATCATTGATTTCCATTTCGAGTCAAAGTCCACCAGTGTGGTGAGATTCGGTTCAATGGGCTCAATATCAGTTGGATAGTAGTCCGATACGCCCACTTCGGAGGTGTAGTATTCGTCGCCGAGGCCTCCGATGAGGTGCCCCATCTCGTGCACGATCACAAAGTCGGCTTGAGGTGCTCCGTTGCACACGGTGGCATAGAAGTTATAGATGCCGCCGCCGCCGTACTTGGGCGAGTTGCACACGATCACGATGAGGTCGTACGGTGTGTCGTCGGCAATGGCGTTCATCTTCCACACATTCAGGCACATCAGGTAGCGGTCAACGTCGGTCACGTTGTAGCTGCAGTTGAGCAGTGTGCTGCGCTGGATGCCCGCGTTGGGATCGGTAATGCCCGATTCTTCCGAATACCCCTTGATGGCGCGGATGTTCACTTGGTCTTTGTGCTCCTTGTACGGCGAGCAGTTGATGATGTAGCTCGCGAAACGTTTCATATCGGCCTCCATCTTTGCCTTGTCGGCCTTGCTGTAGCCATCCGGAATGAGCAGAATGTCCATACAGCGCTCCGGTTTGCCACCGATGTGCAGGTTCATTGCTTTGTATTCCTTCACGAAATCGTGCGTGGGCGATGTCTTTGGATTGTAAAATCCTGAATATAAAATGGTTCCTGTTTTTCTGCGATCGAAAGAAGTGATGGAAATGCGAATGGTGTTTTTGGGGAATGGCATATTGATGCACTCTTCGAAGTAGCCGGTTTCGGTTTTGGCGCGCTCGGTGGCGCGGTATTCGTTGAACAGGCAGGAGTAGCTTCGCGTGAAAATCAGCTGGTTGGTGGTGGAGTCGTAGGCCTCGAACAGGATGTCGCCGTAGCGGTTCGGGTCGATGAGGTGCTGTCGCGTGCCGCTCCAGATACCGCCAGCGTGAAATTCTTTCATTTCGAATTTCTCCGAATCATTCTTTCCTATATGTAAATAATTGATTCGTAATGTTTTATTAATAAAATAGGTGTCAAAATTTTGTGCCGAAACACTGACACAGAAAAGGATAACAAGCCCAAAGAGAGAGAGTTTTTTCATATTGTTGAATGATTAATTCCAAATTACAGTTCACAGTTCACAGCTCACAGACAGCCGATTCGCCTTTATGCTGAAGAATATCAGATAGATATAGGCGGCGATGGGAATGATGAACGAGTAGTGGTAGCCGTTGAGGTAGTCGGCGAGGAGTCCTTGCAGTGGGGGCAGGAGGGCGCCGCCCAGGATGGCCATCACCAGCAGCGAGGAACCCTGCGCCGTGTGTTTGCCGAGGTTGGCGATGGCGCCCGAGAAGATGTTGGCCCACATCACGGAGTTGAACAGCCCCGTCGCAATCAGAAACCACATCGTAGAGTAGCCGTTAATGAACATCGCGGCGCACAAAAAGACGATGTTGACCCCCGCGAATATTCCTATCAGCTTGATTGATTGTGATTTGCCAACGGCGAAAGCCACAATGTTGATGGCGATGAACACGAGGTAGGGGAGCATCGCTTTCGGACTGAAAGTGTCGGGGTGAAGGAAGTAGTTGATGCCGATGAGGATGCCAAAAGTGGCGACGGCCACCACCGTCATCAGGGCGTATTTCTTGACCTCGCTATTGAATTTGAGCAGCGAGAGGGAGCCGAGGAAACGGCCGATCATCAGGCCGCCCCAGTAGAAGGCGAGATAGTTGGCGGCACTTTGCTTGCTCAGGTCGGGAATCAGTTCTTGCGCGCAGTTGATGAAACTGCTGCCCACGCACACTTCCGCACCCACGTAGCAGAAGATGGCGAAGATGCCGAGCACGAGCACCGGATCTTTCAGGGCGGCCGCACCCGACTCTATTTTCTCATTGTTTTGGAAGGATGGCAGCGGCACAATGGCGATGACGAGCGCCACCAGCAGGAACATCGCGCAGAAAATGAGGTAGGGGATGTGTATGTGCGCGGCATCGCCCAGCTTGGCCAGCAGAAGTCCGCCCAGCATCGGGGCGAGCGTGGTGCCCAGCGAGTTGAAGGCCTGCGACAGGTTGAGCCGCCCCGATGCGCCATCGGGAGTGCCCAGAATGGTGACGTACGGATTGGCCGCGATTTGTAAAATGGTGACTCCCAGTCCGATGACGAAAAGCCCGATGAGGAAAAGCGGATACAGCATCTGGGTGGAGGCAGGGTAGAAGAGGGCGCAGCCGGCCGCCGAAAGCAGCAGCCCGGCCAGGATCCCTTTCTTATAGCCGATCTTGTTGATGGGGTCTCCTTTGGTAACGGAAATCAGAAAATAGATGAGCGAGCCGACAAAGTAAGCCCCGAAAAAGCAGAATTGCACAAACATCGAGGCGGCTCTGCTCAGATGGAACATCTCTTTCAGTTCGGGAATCAGGATGTCGTTCATACAGGTGATGAAGCCCCACATAAAAAACAGTGCCACGATGGCTGCAAATGAGACGGCTTGAGTGTTCTTTTTCATTTGGTTGAAATTTTGAAATGAAATAAAAAAAAGTGGCTGCAAAGATACGTCTTTTTGTAGAAAAAATGTAAATTTGCCGCTCATTTTTGTAAAGGTGAAATCAATTTTATTAAAATAAAAAATATTATGAGAAAAATTTTTACGATTCTATCGCTTATTGTGCTGACAATCAGTGCGGTATGGGCGGGTCCTGTGGATCCGGCAAGAGCCAAGGCGATGGCTCAGAATTTCTGGAGTCTTCAGGCACCGACGCGCGCCGCTGCGGATTTCCGCAATGTTTCCTCCGAAGCGGGTTTTGACCATCTCTACATTTTTAACAATGAGAATGGCGGCGGATTCGTCATCCTTTCCGCGGATGACGCGGCCATTCCGGTGCTGGGCTATTCCGAAACCGACCGTTTCGATGCCAGCAATATGCCCGACAACTTCCGCTGGTGGCTTCGCGGCTACGACCGCACCATCGCTTCTCTGATTGAAAGGAATGTTGCTGTTTCTGAGGAAGTTGCACAGCAGTGGAACAATCTGGCAGAGGGCCGTTTCCCAGTGGAACTGACGCGCGACGCTGTATCTCCGCTGCTGCTGACCCGCTGGGATCAGGATGCGCCATACAATGGCTCGTGTCCTGGTACGACCTATAATCGTGCCGTTACCGGTTGCGTTGCCACAGCAATGGCCCAAGTGATGAAATATCACAGATGTCCTGCCACAGGCACGGGCTCTCATTCATACGATTGCAATTATTCGCAGTACGGTTATCCCAACTACGGCACGCTCTCTGCTAACTTTGGCGCTACCACTTACGATTGGGACAATATGCTGAATACTTATGCTTCCGCTAACTCCGGTACCGCTGCCCAGCGTGACGCTGTCGCTACGTTGATGTTCCATTGCGGCGTTTCCGTTGAGATGATGTATTCTCCTGAAGGTTCTGGTGCCTACACTTACGATGTGGCTACCGCATTGAGAACCTATTTCGGCTACAAGAATACTTTGTCGTATAAGATGAGAGCCAATCACAGTGATTCGCAATGGATGAACTGCCTGAAGAGCGATTTGAACGCAGGTCGTCCTGTCATTTACGGAGGTGCTGGCGATGAGGGTGGTCACTGCTTCGTGTGCGATGGCTACAACAGCAGCAACTATTTCCATTTCAACTGGGGATGGTCGGGCCAGCAAGACGGCTATTACGCTCTTTCCAATATTTCTCCCGGCAGTGGTGGAATCGGTGGCGGTGGCTATGATTTTACGGAAGATAACGAAGCCATTTTCGGTGTAGAACCAATTAATGGCGGCGGCGGTGGCGGCGATGACCCCGTGGTTACCGGCTGCGATTACCAGCACTACCCGCTTCCGGGTACCCCGACCGTTTATACGGTTCAAACCGGTGGCTACTTGGCGGGAACTAACGCATACGGCGACGAAGCTAAGGCCGACTACTTCACCTATCCCACAAGTGGTACCATCTCCAAGATGAAAATCGCTCTCGGCGCAATGGACGGGACCGACGGTAGCGTCGATTTCACGATTTGGGCCGACAATAACGGAACTCCCGGCAACGTGCTGGGAAGCAAAACCGTTACACTCGCTGCCGTTTATAGTGGTATGGATCCCGACACTTACGAATACGAATGTGTGTTTGATTCTCCGATTGCCATCACGGGCAACTTCTTTGCGGGCTTGAATATTGCCAATGCCGACAGCTATTTCGCACTTCAGACTACCGCCGACGGTGATGGCGCCAATACGGGCTGGGAAATGTACCAGGGCAACTGGTCTTCTTATGAGGACTCTTGGCAAGCTTCTCTCACCAACGCCATCTTCCCCTATGTGTGTGCCGATGAGGACGATCCCGAGACCAGCGATTACAACCTTCAGCTTTACAACGATTTCGCTATCACGCCCAATCCGATGGTGCAGAATCAGAACGCATCCATCACGGCCACTATCGCCAACTATGGCACTACCGCATTCTCTGGCGCTATCAAGCTTGCTCTGCTCACCACTTCTGGTTCTGAGGCACAGGTCATTCAGCAGGGCACGCTCAACGGATCCATCTCTCCAAATGCTGGTTCTAACCTTTCTTTGAGCGGCAATATCACGGTGGCTCCCGGCACTTACAAGTTGGCACTCTATTATATGGGAAGCGACGAGACCGCTTGGTCGCTCGTGGGCGATGACCTCGGTCACGACAACCCGCTGACCGTTACCGTTACGGGCAACACTCCCGCCACGCAGCCCAACCTCCAGATGTTTGGCAACTTCACTATCAACCCCAATCCTTTGGTGAAAGGTCAGTCGGCAACCGTTGGCGTTTCGGTTATCAACCAGGGAACGGGCGCTTTCAACGGCGCAGTCAAACTCGTGCTCGAAGATGCTAACGCAACCCAGAAACAGCTGATCCAGCAGAAAAATGTGAGCGGCATCAATGCTAACTCCACTGACATTCTCAGTTTTACCGGCAACATCACGGTGCCCGCTGGCGGCTACAAACTGGCACTTTACTACAAGCCCACCGGCAGCTCCAACTGGACTTACGTCGGCACCACTTTCAACAGCAGTTTCCAGAACCCGAAGACCGTCACGGTTGTGAATCCGACCGCTATCGCCGACCTCGATGCCGAATCGGTGAGCATCTACCCGAACCCCGCTTCCGATTTCGTGTGCGTGAATGCTAATGTTCCTGTTATCAACAATGTTCAGATTTACAATATGTTGGGAAGCATTGTCTGGTCAAAAGCCAACGTTCCTTCTGGCGAACAGCTCAACATTTCCACTCTCACACCTGGCGTTTATATGATTCGCCTCACCACCAGCGAGGGTATCGTTTCTCGCAAGATTGTGAAGAAATAATTTACAATATTTAATATGTAAAAGTGAACGGAGGTCCCGGCAGGATCTCCGTTTTTTTCTTCTCTTTACAACATTTTCCAAACCTTGGCGTTTTTAATTCGTATAAAATTTGAAATTATGAGCACTACCATTCTTTGGGCTGATGACGAGATAGACTTGTTGAAACCGCACATTCTTTTTTTGGAAAAAAAAGGTTATAAAGTGATTCCGACGGTGAGTGGCAACGAGGCCATCGACGTGCTGGCACACGAGAACATTGACATTATTTTCCTGGATGAGAATATGCCTGGACTGAGCGGCATTGAGACGTTGAAGCACATCAAAACCATTCAGCCGCACACGCCCGTGGTGATGATTACAAAGAGCGAAGAAGAACACATTATGGAAGATGCAATCGGCTCTAACATAGCTGATTATCTGATTAAGCCCGTGAATCCCAACCAGATTCTGCTTTGCTTGAAAAAGAATGTGGAGCAGACGCAGATCCAGTCGGAGCGCAGCACGATGGACTACCAGCAGGCCTTCCGCGACATTTCGCTGAAGATTTCCGACAGCCGCACGTTGCAAGAGTGGGAGCTCATTTACAAGGAACTGGTGAATTGGGAACTGAAACTTGACAAGATTGAGGATGGGGGAGTGGCCGACATTCTGGCCGACCAGAAGGTGGAAGCGAACACGCAGTTCGCCAAGTTCGTGGTGAAGAATTACCAGGACTGGCTTAGCGGAAAGTCGGCGGAGAAGCCGCTTTTTTCGCACACCATCCTGAAGGAGAAACTTTTCCCGATGCTGGATGCGAATCCGTCAACGTTCCTGTTTGTGATTGACAATCTGCGCTACGACCAGTGGAAAACGATTCTGCCGTATATTCTGCCTTATTACCGGGTTGATGAGGAAACGCTGTTTTACAGCATTTTGCCGACGGCCACGCATTATGCGCGCAATGCGATGTTTGCGGGACTGATGCCGTTGGAGATTTCCAAGAAGTATCCGCAGTACTGGCTGAACGAGAACGACGAGGGCGGGAAAAACCAGTTCGAGCAGCCCCTGCTCGACGAATATCTGAAGCGTTTCGGAAAAAGTTGCAAGACCAGTTTCTCGAAAATCCTGAATATGGATTTCGGCAAAAAGGTCTTTGACGGGCTTCACAACCAATTGCAGAATCCGCTCAACGTGGTGGTTTTCAACTTTGTGGATATGCTGTCGCACGCTCGCACGGATGTGGACCTGATTCGCGAGTTGGCCAGCGACGAGAAGTCGTACCGCAATGTCACGGCCACCTGGTTCGCCAATTCGGTAATGCTCGATATGATCAAGTTCTTGTCGGAGAAGCGCGTGCCCATTTGCATCACCACCGACCACGGCACCATCAAGATTGACAAGCCGGTGAAAATCATCGGCGACAAGAACACCAACAGCAATTTGCGCTACAAGGTGGGCCGCCAGCTCGACTGCAACTCGAAGGACATTTACGAGGTGAAGCACCCGGAAGATATTTTCTTGCCCAAGGAAAATCTGACTTCTTCGTTCGTTTTCACCACTGGCAATTCGTTCCTGGCTTATCCCACGAATTACGCCTATTATGTCAATTATTACAAGAATACCTTCCAACACGGCGGCATTTCATTAGAGGAAATGATGATTCCATTCATTAAATTGCAGCCGAAATAATATGTAATTCATTTATAATCAATGAATAAGATATTATTGAATTTTTTTTCAAAAAAATGTTGACAATATTGAAAAAAGATGTATTTTTGCAACCTCAAACAATTGAGGAAGGGAGCATAGCTCAGTTGGTTTAGAGCATCTGCCTTACAAGCAGAGGGTCACAGGTTCGACTCCTGTTGTTCCCACCACTGAAAATCAAGGACTTACAACAAATGTTGTGAGTCCTTTTTTTTATTTTCTGACTTAGAATTGAATCCGTCTGGCGGGTGGGGTGAATCCACTGTTTCTGATTGTAAAATACTTAGGGTGTGATAGTTAGTGAGTAAATCAAAGTTTTTTTCATAAAATGAGCGGAAGTTGTTTAGGATAAAGAAAAAAGTTGTATTTTTGCAAACTCAAAAAGCGGGATATAGTACAGTTGGTAGTATGCTTGCTTTGGGAGCAAGAGGTCGTCAGTTCGAGTCTGGCTATCCCGACAAAACGGAGGTTCCGTAGCTCAACTGGATAGAGCAGCTGCCTTCTAAGCAGCAGGTTCCGCGTTCGAGTCGCGGCGGAATCACATCTGAAAATCAAGGACTTACAACAAATGTTGTGAGTCCTTTTTCTTTCATCCTGAACTAATCCTGAACTACAAATTCGACCAATCACTTTTTTGAGCCATTTAGAATCTGTCGTTTTTCATAATTCAATCAATCTCAAAAGAGTGTGGTTTTTAATCAACGTCAGTCAAATGTCAGTTCGTTTTTTGGAAAGATCAATGTCACTTTCTCCCCAAAAAAGAGCAGGCCGTTTATGACCTGCTGGGTCGGACGAAACCATGCGAAAACCAGAAACCGACATCCGACCTTTTCTATTCCACTGAACACATCCCGAACATCAGTCGTCGGGCTCGCAGTCTAAATACATCCGTGGTTCGCATGGATTGACAAGACGCACCTCGTGCTTGCGCTTGTACTCGTTGAACGCCACGTAATCTGTACAATCTATTACGACATCGTTCTCGTCACGGTATTCGGGATCGGCATCGCAGACGGAAATCCTTGCCTCTCCGTCACCGTCCCTCTGTGTCTCCGCCACTCCGGCAAACCAGCAGCCCGTCTCCATGTACGCGAGACGGAAATCCAAATTCGGGAACATCTTCTGGATGTTGCGTAGGAACTCAATCGGCGGAGACCATGGCGACTCGAAATCCAAGTCCGCAACCGTTCCCTCACAGTCTCTGTTCATATACTCGGTCTCACAGTCCCATTTGCATCCGTACTCCCGCATATTCCATTCGTACCAGTTCGACACTCCGTACTTGGCGACAAGTTCCATCGTCTCCTTGGAGACCGCTTCCCTCGCCTTCGCATAGCAGTCGTTGATGGCCTGCTGCCTTGCCTCCTTCTCCTTCTGGAGCCGTTCCCCTTCGGATTCCTCCCTGTTGGCGGACACTATCAGCCCTATGAGCGTGCCGAGTGCCGCAACCGCGGCCAGTATCCACCCGATGACGGGTATCGACTTGATGGCGGCCCCGACCGCCTTCAGCGCCGCCGTGAGTGAGAACGAGGTGACGGTGGCTGTCTTTTCGGCGACGACAAGTCCGCCCGTTGCGGCAGTCGCCGTGTTCGTTGCGACGACATCCGTCTTTTTCACCGCGATATTCGCCTTTCCCGCTGCGGTATTGCGGATTGTCTCGGCATTATCGGCCTTTTCCGCGACATTCTTCTTCAGTAACGCCTTCGTCTGCGCCTCGATGTATGCGGTGCGGATCTTGTTCCACGCCGCCATCATCTTCGACTTGAACACGCTCTCCTTCGTCAGGTTGTCGGCAATCTTCTGCACCGCGTTCACACCCTCCTGCATGAGCTTGACCTTGGCGAACGCGTCCACCAGTTCCTGGCTCTCTATGCCCAGTGCCGCCATCGAACCCTGAACCAACGTGTAGCCCTGCACCACCGTGTCGAGTCCAGTTACCACCGCGTCCACGTTGGCGGTGTCGCTGGACCATGCCACGATAGCGTCGTTGGTGTCCGCTATGATGTCCTTCAGCCCGCCGGCCTTCTTGCGCATTTCCTCGATCTTGTCTCCCGCCTCGGCGTGGGCCCGCTGGAGTTCCTGCAGCCTCTCCGCCTCGTTCCTGTATTCCGCGCTGCCCTGTCCGTGGACCCGCGCCGCCTCGGCGACCTTCCCGTTCTGGTCGGCTATGGCGTTCCTCAGTTCCTGGAACACGAAGGTCTCCGCCTGGATGCCCTCCATCATCTCGCGCAGTTCGAGCTTCAGCCTGCCCACGCTGATGGTGGTGTCCCCGAACGTCCTCGTGATGCCGCCGCCCGATGTCTTGGCCTCCTTCAGCTCGGCGTCCAGTGCCGACATCTGCTGCCGCAGTTCGCCACCCACGGCCGAGTTGTTGCGCTCGCTCTCGGACAATGATTCGTACTGCTGTTTCAACTGGGAGAGGAGCGCCGCCTTCGACCTGAGGCTGCCCTCCTCGTTCTGGCTCTCGGTGATGCGGTTCTTGAACTCCTTGCTGCCGTCGGCTATGCTCTCCTTGAGCTTCGCCTCCTCGACCATCAGTTCGGCTATGCGGGTCTTGAGTTCCCCACTGCTTCTTCCGCTCTCCGCATACTCGGCCCTTGCCGCCTTCAGCTGCTCGGTGACGGACTGGAGCCTGCGCTGCTGGTCCACCATCGTCTCGGCCACCGACTGCATCTTCCGCTGATGCTCGGACATCGCCTCGCCGCCCTTCCGGTATTCCTCACGTTCCTTGGCGACGTACACTGCGAGCGAACGGCATTCATTCTCCACCTTCTCCTCGATCCTCACCTTCTCCTCGGTCGCCTTGTTGAGTTTCTCGGTGGCGGTGACGAGCTTCTCGTATTCCTCGCCGACCTGTTTCAGCCCCTTGGAGCCCTCCAATGACTTCTTGAGTGAGTCCACCGTCTTGATGAACTCCTGCATCTTCGCGTCGCACGCCTCCAGTCCCGACAGCAGCTGCTTGAGCTGGTCGAACGCCTCTTCCGCTATTATCCTGTCTATGCTCTCTGCCATAACCAAAAACCTAATCCGTTATCTCTTTCTCCTGAGGTCGTTCTGCTTCCTCTGCTGCGCCTGCCTGCTCCTCATTTCCCGTATCTCGTTGGTCATCTGCCGGTACAGGGCGCAGAACTCCCCGACGGTGGTCGCCATGAACGGTATGGAGAACCCGAAGTGGCTCGACATCCCCGCCAGCAGCGACATGAAGTGCTTCCTGTCCTGTCTGCCGCCCTGTGCGAGTTGCGCGTCGTACTTCTCCCTCGCATCTTTGTACCTTCTTATCGCCTTGCCGAGCATCGAGGACAGCACGACCACGTTCCTGTCGTTGTCGTTGGTGAGCCGCACGCCGTTGGAACGGAGTATCCTCAGACACTCTTCGTCAGAGAGGCTGCCGTCCTTCGCAAGCATCACCGCCGCCTCCAGCATGCGTATCGAGGACAGCGCTATCGCCATCCGTTTCAGGTTCTCGTACACGGAGACGTCGTCGTCGAGCATCCTCTGCGTGTACTCGGTGTGCAGCGATTCGAAATGCCGCTTCTCAAGCGTCTGGTCGCGGTTTTGCGGCGGGTTGCCGTCGTAGAGTGATGAGAGGTTGCCGTCGCACAGCACGTCCACGAATGCCGCCAGGGGCATCTCATCAATGTTGCGGTACAACCTCGACGGGGGTGCCGTAGCCGTCGTCCCATTCGTCGTATCGGCAGAAGTGGAAGAGCCCCCTTCCGTCCCTGTATACGACGTACCTCTGCCCAGTGATCTCGGCGCTGATGGCCGCCAGCCGCCTCTGGTTTCCGTATGTCTGCCTCGTCCTCTGCTCATCCTCGCATCCAAGCATTTTTCAACTACACCTTTAGAATGTCCCTTATTTTGGCAAGCAGCAGTTCGATGGAACGCCGTTTCAGTCTGTCGGCGTTTGCGTCCGTCAGTCCGAAGATGGACTCGCCGTACTTCGCCGTCAGGATGTCGGTCTTGGGATCAGTGCTGCCGGTGACGAGCCTGTCTCCCTCCACCTTCGTGAACATGCCTTCCTGGAACGCGCCCGTGCTGAACAGCGTCACTCTGTCGGACGGTTGCCCCGCAAGGCGTTTCAGACGCTGCGTGTACGGCGAGTATGCGGGTGCTATCGGCATCTCCTGCGCCGTCACGCCCTCCATCATCTGCTCCCTGTTGAGCAGCGTAACTTCGGGGGACAGCGCTTCAGCCGCCTCACGCTTCATCTGCGGGTATCCCTCGACCGCAGTCCTCGCTCGTCTCGTAAGCTCACCGATGGTCACCTCTTGCCTGCCTTTTGTCAGCTGCAAAGGTAGTGAGAATGGGCGGGCTGTGAAGGGTGGAAAACAAGATTGGTAATGACCGAAAATGGATTGTACTTGAAATATGCAAATTTGATGTTTATCTCATTGCAAAAGAATAAGATGACACCCTTACCAAGAATGATTGTGCAACGGATTATTTGTGACCATTTTGTGGGTGGGACGTATTGTTACCATTGGCTTCATTTATATGGTCGGGAACGCTACATTCTGTGTCTTTCTCCATTGCGATACCCCATTCGGTATTATTGTCCCATTATCATAGAATGAAGTGCAGCCACACCGAGGGGCAGGGGTTAGGGTGAAGGGTTGAGGGTTTGGTGGCGGGCATGTTTTTTGGTGTTTTGCGGGGGCAAAGATAATCAATTTATTTGCTTGGGACGTGGATTTGGGGAAAGTCTCACCAGCATCACTATTAATGTTTTCTATGATTATAGAATTCAATTGCTACACTAAAACCGGCTAACATTGATACTGAAAGAAACAACCAAAAATTATTCTTTATATAGTTCCAGTCATGAGAAGGGAGATCTTTGACTTGAAAAAAATATATCGTTAATATAAAAAAAGACAAAGACAGCATGGTCACGAATATCAAGATTAGTATGAATCGAATTCTATTATTTCCTTTCATTTTCATCTTTGCTTTTAGGCGCTATTGTACTTCCAACAGAGTATGCAGTTGTTAACTTCTTCCCGGCTTCTACGGAAACGTATTTGGCCCCTTTTACGATAGCGGCTCCTTCTGATACAACAGTAAAACCAGCACCAGCTACAGAAACAACTTTATCCGTAGTTGTTGCAGGATTCCCAAACATATCTTGATCTGACTTGACAGTTATAGCCGCATTCGTCAGTGAAACGATAGGATTTATTTGGCTTAATCCTCCAATTACTCGTCCAACAACATCGCTCTGACAGAATTTGTCGGCAGCTTCTAACCCACTCACTACATGTTGCTTAATAGATGAACACGTACTCTTGACTTTTTGCAACCATTTCGGCGGGTCCCCTCCAGGAATGTTTAGTCCAATATTGTTTATAGATGTGTTTTTTTCTGAAACCATTCGTGAAGTATTGACTTCGTCAATAAGTTCCATTTCCCTCCCGTCAGGGTCCACCAGCCGCACCGGATTGTCCGCGCAATACACATACGGAGACAGATTCGGGTACTTGTCCGACAGCGGATCCACGCTTAGCCAGAGGGAGAGTGCGGAGTTGTAGGGCAACGCCGCAGGGGGAGGTGAAAAGTGAGAGGTGAAAAGTGAGAGGTGAGGCATATTTTATTGGTTTTTTGTGGGGAGGATTGTGGGGCAAAGATACCAAGTAGTTTGGGATAGAAAATCAGTTGAGCATTAGAATTATTACTCTTTTTTTGAAAAATATATTGCATTACAGAGTAACAACAATGTGCATAAAGCATTATAGAGCATATTGCTTGTTTTTAGTATTATTTGCTCATTATAAGTGTAAACGGAGTAATTCCCAAGATACAATTTGGCGGGGAGACCAATTGCATTGATTGAGATTCGAATAATAATCAATACCATAAGAAAAATCACGCTAACAGGATTTGCCTGTTTTTTTTTCAGAATATATATCAAAGCACCTACTAATAGTAGAGTAAAAATAAATGGCAGTATTATGGCACTGACTTTAAAAAAAAGCAGTATGCTGAAAATAATATCTTTTACTACTGAACATAAAATTGTATAGCAGAAAGCAAAAATTATACCACTACTGAAGTCTCTATTAATTACCATTTATTTTGACAATTTTATAATGGGAGGATTACATTTAAAACCACTTTGAGGATTCAAACGATTGATTTTATGTGATTTTCTGTCATTGAGACCTTCATAAATACCGACCTGTCTTCCATCAATTACTGATTGCGATTCATCTCCTCCGAATGTTAAAAAGATAGTTTGAATGATGTTCGATAAAGAGAATGGCCCTTTCCCTTTTGTATAGGCATCTTGATATGCCGATTTATAACCACTTTGGTAATTGTCGTCATTTATACCTGAGAAGGAAGCATTGCTGTATTCCTCCTCTGTTTTGCCTAAAGAGTGCATTTTTTGCTTATTGGTTACTGGATCATTTATAGTTCCATTGTTTTTAGCAGTTTGCAATTCAGATTTAAGTTTATTAATATTACCATCTTCAACTATGATATTCATATTTAAATTATCATTCGTTTCATATAAGAGACGACCATATGTATCATAATATTTTGTGTCATAAATCCAAATTTCCCTCCCATCCACATCCACCAGCCGCACCGGATTGTTCGCGCAATACGTGTACGGAGACAGATTCGGGTACTTGTCCGAGAGCGGATCCACGCTGAGCCAGAGGGAGAGCGCGGAGTTGTAGGGCAACGCCGCGGGGGGAGGTGAAAAGTGAGAGGTGAGAGGTGAAAGTTGGGGCATGGTTTATTGATTTTGTGTGAGGGGAAATTGTGAGGGCAAAGATACGAGTTTTTTTCTTGATTAATGATGCAAAAAAGTGAAAAGGTTGCAGTTGGGCGAGGATATTCGTGAGAATTTTCTTGGCTATGATTGTTGGCGATATGACTCGTTTTCTTCTGTGGCTGTTTGACGGAGGCTTCGACCTCCTTGCCGTTGATGAAGAGTGTCACTCTTCGGGTGCTGCTGGTTGCCATAACTTGATGTTTTGGCAAAGTTGGCACAAATGCCCGTCACGTTATGGGACGAAGAAAGCCGCAGTCGTGGGTTTTGACTGCGGCTTTGTTACCTTGATGTCCGCGACAACGATTGAAGCGGTTATGAAATTTGAGCGGAAAGCGTGCCCGGTCGCCCAAAAAAAGTGTATACCCCCCCCTCGCCACATGCCATATTCTCATAGATTAGCATACTATGGATTTCTGTCATAGGGAAGATATTTTTCAATATAACCACTTGAATCTCGAAAAGTTAGTACTCTTTTAATCCTATCGCGTAGATGCTGAATTGTATGAGTTTCGGTTATTATTGTGTTTTACTTTCAATTACTTTTTACATATTTACAAATTAGAAGTCCCCATTAATGAAAAAAGTGTTGTTGAAATAAATTAAATTCCAATTATGACTGCAATTGTCGCCGGGAAATTCCACCCAATCATCTTTACCTATCTTGTAAAGATGCCGTTTATAAGCAAAAGTCTTGGACATTTTCGAGGCTTTCAGAAAAGTTGGTAGTTTGTTGTAAAACAATATGTCCCAATCATCAATTTGAAAAAAACCCACTAATCCAGGCAGCTTGTAAGGCGCATCCTGATATTCTATTCTTAATTTTATTGTATCATTTATGTACTCCACGAACATCAAATGTTTCCACATGCTTTGTATTTCAGACGTTTGATTAATACCCAATATTTCTCTTAATTGCGATTTAACCGAGGAGTCCACAATTATATATTGTCGTAATTCATATTCCATCAATTCCCATCGTTCTGTACCAAAATCTTTATCGACAGTGGTTCTCTCTCGTAAGACTTGTCCTACAATTGCAACAGGAATAAAAAACAATATTAGTAAAAAAATTTTTTTCATAAGGATTAATAAGGAATGGTTTTTTTTAAGGGAACGTGATATATATTATATTGAGGGCAAGCTCTACCCGAATCTTGAAGAATCTTGTTGGCAGATTCTTTTAATGACATATCTGCTTTACTAGCATTAGTTGAAATAGGATGACTATGATTCCATGCTCTTATCGTGTATCCATATTGCAATCGCCCAGAAAACACGAGCCAACCACTTTTTTCGCTTGATACTGTGTAAGTGTTTCCATTTCTAACTTCATCATGTGGCTTTTCGTGAGAACATGTTATAAAATTCAATCCGTTTTTTCCTTTTTCCCCACATTGTATCTGAGACACTTCAATTCCTGCTCCACTTACAGTTTGAGCTATAAATTCAAACAATTTTGTTCCGTTATCATCACCTCTTACTTGATACATGTCATAAGTGTCGACAGTTTTCCCATCTGGCGAATATGATATGGATTTTTGTTTTTCAATCGTTCCAGGATCAAAGGAAACAGATTCCACTCTTTTACCATTATTGTCTACCCTATAGAATATATCTTTTTCTTTATATGTAGCATTATGACTAACGATTCTCCCCTCCTCATTGATTTCCCAAATATCCCTCCCATCTGGATCCACCAACTTAATCGGATTATTGGCACAGTATGTGTAAGGAGACAGTCTGGGGTATTTGTCACTCATCGGGTCCACACTCAACCAAATGGAGAGGCTACTGTTGTAATAGCGGGAACCGAAGTACGAGAAGCCTGTCTCTTCGTCGCGTTCCTTGCTGGAGAAGGTATAGCGGGTTTCATAGCCGTTGGATGTAGCCCTTTGGTCAATAAACGGTTCACCCCAAGCCCGGTACTGGAGATGCTGGTATCCGCGGCCATTGGTATCGGTCACCCAGCTGGCGCTGCCCAAATGATCAGGATGCTGCCAGTATGTCGTATGATGTTCGCTCCAGCGCGCTGGGAGCGTACGAAGGAAGGTGAATTGGTTTGGGGCAATGCTGTCAGGGGCGGCATCATTCACGGTTGCCTGCTTGGAGGCAAGTACAGCCGATGTTGTAGCGTGACTGCTAATATTAGTGATCTTTCCATCACCAATACGGCTGGCAAAGCGTTCGCTTTCCACAAAGTAGTGCTTGGTATATCCTTCGGGTGTGACAACTACGTACGGAGAGGCATATAGAGCAACGTTCAAAAGCAAACAAAACATTCTATACATCGGAACTATTTTTCTTGTGTTATAATTATGCCTTGCTTGTCGGGTATGCCAGATACTTTTTGATGTTGCTGTGGATTTTGAAACGTCTTGAAAGAAATGCGTTTTGAAAGTTCAATTCTCAGTTTCTTTCTCAATTTCTTAGGGGATGTGTTGTGATTTCTCAAAAATGCCATTGTCCCAAAAGAGATTTCCCTTTTGATGATTTGCATCTTACTATTGCAAAATATAACATCTCGCCTAACGACCTCAAAATCACCGAAATAACACTTATTCCAATAATCTGGAAATTGTTTCTGACTTCGTTTTTTGCTCCAAGTTGTTATCCGGAAGCACACTTCTCCATTGTCTTCGTACGTTCTATACCAATATTTTCTCCATAGGTGCAGATTGGTATCAATGGTTCGTACGGAATCAATGATAGGTTTCCCAGTACCATCCTTAGGATACGACAAGAATAATGCGTATGAAAAGATGGTATCGTTTTTGATTGCGTAAACATATGCGACTCTGGTGTTCGGTTTCCAATCAATTACTGGGAATAACTCAATGCGGGATTTCCCATATTGGTTTTTTGCGACGTGGGGCATAAGATATTGTTTGTCATTGTGAATCTTTTCAGGGTAGGTAGTGTGTGAAACATCTGTTGCGACAGTGGGATAAATTCCTTTCAGATATTCAATCTTTTCTTCATTAGTATATTTACCATTCCATTCTTTTTGCTGAGTCCCACTTTTAAGACACGACCCTGAATACTGAAAATCGTGAGCGGCTAATTCATCGTAGATGTCGTGGTACACGCTCTTCCATTCACCATCCCCATTTTTTGAAAATGCGATTTCTCCGTGTTCAAATTGCAAGGCATGAAAAGTCTCGTGTTTTAATAATGAAAAAATATCACCACTTATTTCTTTCGGAGAGCAAGTTGCACCATTCTCATCCGTAAAACTTGAAGTGCTATAATTGATGAATAATTTATTCCCATCGGTAAAAAATTCATTTATACCGTTGCTATTATTATTAAAAACATAAATTTCCTCCGATTTCTTGAGTTCATTAAATATCGCCCGAAAATCTTTATTAAAAATTCTCTCTATCCCAACAATAAGCCTGTCTGCAAATGACGAATACTCAATCTCTCTCCCATCCACATCCACCAACCTCACCGGATTGTCCGCGCAATACACATACGGAGACACTCCCGGGTACTTGTCCGAGAGGGGATCCACGCTGAGCCAGAGGGAGAGTGCGGAGTTGTAGGGCAACGCCGCAGACGAGGGGTTAGGGTTCAGGGGATAGGGGTTAGTGGGGGGCATAGGCGGGTGGTTTTTTATTGAAAATCTATTTTTTATCAAGTCTTTTTTCAAAATCCAACCATACTCGCTGGTAACACCATTGTAAAAAACAACATAGGAATAAGTTTTCCATTCAAATAAAGTTAGACAGAACATTGGATTTTGAGAAAAATCAATTTCTCTTAAATTGTTGTACCGAATTGAGTGTCCATGTTTTTTGCGAGAAGATACCATGAAACATTCTTTTGATGATGGAGTAGAATGAATCGTAATAGTAGAGCTGTTCATCAAAAATGGTTGACCAAGATGCAGTAAAGTATCTCTGAAACTTTTGTACGATGTGATTTTTCTGTATGCACTTTTCTTGATAATCTTTTGTTCTCTTATCCACAAGTGCGAAATGGCCATTTCTATAAAGCAGGATTCATTCGCCTTTTCTTTGCAGGCAATATTGTGAGAAATACAATAACATAAACCGCATAGTTCGTCAGTATAACAGATTTTTCCATGGTTTTCATCATTATAAAAGATACAGCCACACAAAGGATATGAGCTCTCATGTTGGTATTCATTATTCAGGAAAAATGGATGCAATGTAAAAAGATACACATCCCCTTTCTGAATAGGCACACCATCGCACACAGTTGGGTTCGTATGCGAAATAATCGAATAGATTTCTCCATTACTACTTCCTTTTATAATGTAGAAATTATCTAATGAATCAATATAATCAATATGGAGCGATATCTCTTTTGGGGATAATCCCAGAAGATTATTTTGAGAGAAACCGTCAACTTTCATACAGAATATGAAGGAAAATATAGTTATTAAAAGGAAATGAATAGGATGTTTCATACCACTTATTAAAAGTCAACTTCTTTGAATTTTGTAGGCACATTATTTCTTTCACCATACCAACCCACACTGATTGCTGGCAAATGGCTATGTCTTGTCTGGTTGCCGTTTTTGTCAAAATAATAGACAGAAGGAGTCCCACTTTGAGAAATTGCTGTTCCATGCGAGGTAGTAAAAAATGTATTGTTTTTCCCAGTACGCACATCACCATGTTGCCTTTGTAGAGCTAATGTTCCTCCGATATATGATTCTGTCAACTCATGCAAGCCTGAGTGTCCTGATTTCCCTGCAAAGTACTTGTCCATTGCTTTAATGTCAATTGGGTTGACTTGTTGAAAACAGAATGCCTTATTTAGAATAACCATATTCCCCTTAAATGTTCCAGCAAACATAGGTATTTTCCCATTACTTGTTTCCACATAATCACTATAACTAGCATTGATGTTTACGATCACCGAATGATCCTGAATAGCATTCATTACTAATTGTGCTTCAGATGACATTTCGCCTTCCCCAACATGTTTTGCAGATAATTCCCCATGCCTATTCATTTTGATTGAGACTCCCATACTTTTTGCTTCTTGTTTTATTTTGTGAAAGAATTCGTGTTTGGATTCAGCATCCCCAGTAATCACTACCTCTCTCCCATCCTTATCCACCAACCGCACAGGATTGTTCGCGCAATACACATACGGAGACAGATTCGGGTACTTATCCGCCAGCGGGTCCACGCTGAGCCAGAGGGAGAGCGCGGAGTTGTAGGGCAACGCCGCAGGGGAAGTGATTGTTATGTGGTTGGTCGATCCCATTTTAAAATTTGCTGATTTCAAGAGGAAGGTAATCTTCATACTTAAA